>JAOPZJ010000412.1 GCA_025964155.1 Solirubrobacterales bacterium | reverse complement strand
GCCCGGGCACGCGACGCTGCCGCGCGTCGTCGCGCGCAGACCGTGCGCGAGTTCTCGCCGTCCACGCCCGCGAGCCGGGAGTTCGCCGCGCCGCCGCCGCCCTCCGCCGCGACGATCACGCGGCGCGAGTTCGTCAAGCCGGCCACGAGCTCCCCGGCGCAGAAGGAGTTCGGGGCCCCGTGACCACGCAGCAACGTCTCCGGACCGCTCGCACGCGGGCGATCGCCATGGGCGGGCGCAGCATCAACCCCGACGAGGAGCGCATCGCGTTGCCGATCGACCTCGTGGCCACGGCGATCGGTGGCCTGGCGGAGTTGACGGCGGCGGCGTTGATCGGCGTGGACCTCGTCGATCGCGACCTGCCCGCGGTTGCCGTTCATGAGGCCAAGGGCCAGGCCCGCAACGGTGCCTGCCGCGCGCTGCGCCTGTGCCAGCGCGCGCTCGAGGCGGACGCCCGCAGCACCGGCTATGACTGGCGCCCGTGGGTCGACGCGACCATCCATGACAGCGCCTACCAGTTGGACCAGGCGCCGGACCAGGGCGGCACGCTGCGCCATGCCGACGGCCTGGCCCGGTCCCTCTCCGAAGCGACGCGGGCCCTTGCCTATGACCGCATGGCGCTCCCGGAGGCGCTTAGCATCGCCCAGACCCACGCGCTCATGCTCGTGGTCGCCGCGGAGGACTGAGGCCCCCCGGCACCGGACCGGGCACGCCACCGCAGCCCCGAGTGCGCCATCCTTCAGAGCCGAATGCGTGCCCGCTACGCCATCACTCCGGAGCGCTACGCGACCATCACCAGGGTCGCGATGGGCCTGCTCGTGCTGATCGTCTTCACCGGCGCGGCCGTCCGGTTGACCGGCTCGGGCCTTGGCTGCCCGACGTGGCCCAAGTGCACCGAGACCTCGGTGCACTCGTCGCTGACGACGCACGGCCTGATCGAGTTCGGCAACCGTGTGCTCACGTTCCTGGTCTCGGCCGGGGTGATCGCGGCGGCGCTCGGCGCCTATCTCGTGGTGCCGGAGCGTCGCGACCTGCGGTACCTCGCGCTCTCGCTGCCGTTCGGCGTCCTGGTGCAGGCGATCATCGGCGGCCTCTCGGTGCGGTTCAAGCTCGCGCCCGGGTGGGTGATGCTGCACTACGTCGTGTCGATGGTGCTGCTCGTCTGGGCGTTCGATCTGTGGTGGCGCGCCCAGCGGCCGGAGGCCGAGGTCCACGCCGTGCGCGCCGATCGCACCACCGTTCTGCTGGCCCGCGGGCTCATGGTGCTCGCTGGCGTGGCGATCGTGCTCGGCACGGTGTCGACCGCGGCCGGGCCACACGCCGGATCATCCGGAACCGGGGAGTTCGTCGGGCGCCTGGACTTCTGGGGCGACGAGACGCTGCGGCGCATCATCCACGTCCACGGCTACGTCGTCACCGCGCTCGGCATCGGCACCGTGCTCGCGTGGTGGCGGTCACGCCGGACGCAGAACGCCGAGCTCACCCGCACACTGCTGCTCACCATCGGCCTGGTGGGTGCCCAGGGCGTCATCGGCATCGTCCAGTACAACCTGGAGCTCCCCTCCGAGATGGTCTGGGTCCACGTCGCACTCGCGACGCTCACATGGGTCGGGTACGTCCACGTGCGCGCGGCCGCGGGACCGCTGCCCGCAACCGCGGCCGAGCAGGCCCACGAGCCCGTCCCCGCCTGAGCCTGAACCGCCCGGGCCCTCACCCGGGCAAGATCGCTGATCCCGCAGCTGTATCGAGTGATCGCGGATCACGATTGAGCGTGTCGGGCTGCCTGCCAACGTTCGGCGCATGCCCAAGAAGCAACGCGCCCCCATCACCACCACTGACTCCGGCATCCCCGTCGCGAGCGACGAGTTCTCGCTGACGGCCGGCCCGAACGGCCCGACCGTGCTGCACGACCACTACCTCGTGCAGAAGATGCAGCACTTCAACCGCGAGCGCATCCCCGAGCGCGTGGTGCACGCCAAGGGCAGTGGGGCGCACGGATTCTTCGAGGTGACCGCGGACGTCACGCAGTGGACGAACGCGAGCTTCCTGTCGCAGGTCGGCAAGCGCACGCCGATGTTCGCACGCTTCTCGCAGGTCGCCGGCGAGCTCGGCAGCGCCGACACCGTGCGCGACCCGCGCGGCTTCGCGCTCAAGTTCTACACCGACGAGGGCAACTACGACCTGGTCGGGAACAACACGCCGACGTTCTTCGTCCGTGACGCGAGCAAGTTCGAGGACTTCATCCACTCGCAGAAGCGCATGCCCGACACCGGCCTGCGGTCGAACGACATGCAGTGGGACTTCTGGACGCTGTCACCGGAGACGGCGCACCAGGTGACGGTCCTGATGTCCGACCGCGGCACGCCGCGTTCCTATCGGCGCATGAACGGCTACAGCAGCCACACGTACTCCTGGATGAACGCCGCCGGCGAGCGGTTCTGGGTCAAGTACCACTTCAAGACCGTCCAGGGGATCGAGAACTTCACGCTGGCCGAGGCCGACGCGATGGTCAGCGAGGATCCCGACTACCTCCGTCGCGACCTGTGGGACGCGATCGCCGCCGGCGACGCCGCGGAGTGGCGACTGGAGATGCAGATCATGCCGTTCGAGGAGGCCGCGGTCTACCGATTCAACCCGTTTGACCTCACCAAGGTCTGGCCGCAGGCGGACTACCCGCCGATCACGATCGGCCGCATGGTGCTCGACCGCAATCCCGAGAACCACTTCGCCGAGGTGGAGCAGTCCGGATTCGCGCCCGCGCGGGTGGTCCCCGGGATCGGCCTGAGCCCGGACAAGATGCTGATGGGGCGGGTCTTCTCCTACCACGACACGCACCTGCACCGCATCGGCGCCAACTACGAGCAGCTGCCGATCAACGCGCCCAAGTGCCCGGTGCACTCCTACAACAAGGACGGCGCGATGACCTACCGGCACGCCGGCACGCAGCCCGTCTACGCGCCGAACTCGTACGGCGGCCCACAGGCGGACCCGAGCAAGGAGACGCCCACTTGGTGGGTCGAGGCGGCGGAGATCGGCCGTTACGCCTACGAGAAGCACGCGGACGACGACGACTTCGTCCAGCCCGGAGCCCTCTACCGGGACGTGATGAACAAGACCGACCGTGAACACCTCGCCGCGAACATCATCGCCCACGCGAGTGACGGCGTCTCCGCCGACATCCAGACGCGCGTGATCGACTACTGGTCGAAGGTCGACCCGGACCTCGGCACGCGAGTCGCAAGCGGCCTGGGCCACCGCGTGGCTCAGCGTCGCGCCGCCTGAGACGCGGGGCCGGAGGACCTGCCATGAACGGACTGGTTCGTGTCGGGGCCTCCGCCGCGGCGGATGGGAAGACCACGGCCGGCTGAGCCCGTCCGCGGGCCATGACCGCACGCAGGGGCTCCCGATCCGCTGAGCTGCCGGGGCCCGACCGTCGTGAGCTCGAGGCCCTGCGCGAGATAGGCCGCCACTGGCCGAGCGCGAACGGCGGACGGCCGCGCCAGCGTGCGACGCTGCCGGTCGATCCGACGCCGCCGGGCGGGGCGGCGGAGACGCCCGACACACGGCTTGGCCGCGCCGCGCTCGTGGCGCGGCGGATCGTCTCCGGCGCGCCGCTGAAGAGCACAGCCATCGCCGGGGAGCGGATGCGCAAGCTGATCGCGCTTCCGGTCCTGTCGTCGGACGCGCTGTCGTCGGTGGCCTACGGCCCGGAGGCGATGCTGGCCGTGCTCGTGCTCGCCGGGAGCGCCGAGCTCGGGCTCGCGCTACCTCTCGCGGGCGGGATTGCCGTCCTCATGCTCGCGGTCGGGTTGTCGTACCGGCAGACGATCCGTGCCTATCCACAGGGCGGGGGTTCGTATGTCGTTGCGAGCGACAACCTGGGGCGCCTGCCGGGGCTCGCCGCGGCGGCGGGTCTCTTGACCGACTACGTCATGACCGTGGCGGTCTCCATCGCCTCGGGAGTAGCGGCCATCGTCTCGGCGGTGCCGGCGGCCGGCAATCTCACGGTCCCGATCGGCCTCGGTGCGATCGGCGTCTTGCTGCTCGGCAACATTCGCGGGGTGCGTGAGGCGGGCATGGCCTTCGCCGGCCCGACGTACGCCTTCATCCTCGCGATCGGGTCGATGGTCGTGGTGGCGCTCGTGCAGGCGGCCGGCCATGGCTTCGCGGCGAGTCCCCCCGAGCACGTCGTGGCGGTCGAGGGCGCCGGCACGCTGCTGGTGCTGCGCGCGTTTGCGTCGGGCGCGACCGCGATGACCGGCATCGAGACGATCTCGAACGCGGTGCCGGCCTTCGAGCGCGTGGAGTGGAGGAACGCCCGTCGGACGCTCGACTGGATGCTGGTGCTGCTGATCGCGCTCTTCGCCGGCACCGTGCTCGTCGTGCACCTGGAAGGGATCGTGCCACGCGCCGGGGAGACCGTCCTCTCCCAGCTCGCCCGTCGGACGTTCGGAGGCGGCCTGCTCTACGGATACGTGCAGGCGGCCACCGCGCTCGTGCTCCTTATGGCGGCAAACGCCGCGTTCAACGGCTTCCCTCGGCTGCTGTACTTCATGGCGCAGGACGGTCACGCGCCGCGGATGTTCCTGCGCATGGGCGACCGCCTGGCATTCAACAACGGCATCGTGGTCCTGGCGGTGGCCGCCGGTCTCGTCTTCGCGACGTTTGACGGCAGGACCAATGCCCTCATTCCGCTCTACGCGGTGGGGGTGTTTCTCGCCTTCACGCTCTCTCAGGCCGGGATGGTCGTGCACTGGTGGCGGCGGCCCGGGCACCGGCGCCGACACGGCATCGCGATCAACGGCACCGGGGCCGTGCTCTCTGCGGTCGTGCTCGCCATCACCACGGTGACCAAGTTCTCGCAGGGCGCGTGGGTCGTCGTGCTCGTGATCCCGCTGGTCGTGGTCACGTCGCTTCGCGTTCGCCGCGAGTATCGCCGCGCAGACAGCGCCCTGGCGCCGCGGCCGGTCCAGCCGCCTCCGGTCGCGACGCGGGAGCGCGAGGAGTGCCCCGAGGACGTCCGGCACCTCATCGTCGTACCGGTCGACGATCTCGACCTCGCGGCCCTACGCGCACTCGCGTACGCGGCGTCACTTTGCCAGCCGGTGCTCGCGCTGCACGTCAGCCCCGACGACGAGGAGGCGGCGCGATTCCACCGCGCCTGGGAGGCATGGGGCGATCACCTCGCGCTCGAGGTCGTGGTGTCCCCGTACCGGGCCGTGGTCGGCCCCCTCGTACAGTACGTCGACGCGCTTCACCGGGAGTCCCCGGGCCTCATGCTCACCGTCGTGCTGCCCGAGCTCGTGGTCAGGCACTGGTGGCACAGGATCCTCCATCATGGCCTCGGGCCGAGGCTGAGACGGTCACTGCGCCATCAGCCCGACACCGTCGTCACGACGGTGGCCTTCCACCTGCCCGGGTGACACGCCCCGGCGTCAGATGAACAGCCGCTCGGCAAGCGCGACGCACGTCAGGCCGACACCGGCGAGCAGCGCCCCGCCGCGCGTGACCGATCCCATCGCAAAGACGCGCCGACGCCGAGCGCGCCACCGCTTGTCGCGACGGTTCAGGGAACTCGAGTAGATGTGGGACGGCCGGACAGCCACCTTGTGATCGCCGACACTATGTAAGCGAGCGGACGGAAGAAAGGTTGCCGGCGCCCGAGCCGGAAGAACCGCGCGGAAACTGCGGGGAAGACGTGCCGATCACGGGCGCCGGCGGGCCTCGCCCCGCGTCGCCAGGCCCGACCGCACGGCGTGCGCGACCGCCTGGGTCGCGAGCTCGTGCAGGTGCGCCGCCAGGGGTTCGGCCGCCTCGTCGTCGAAGCCCTCGTCCGCGCGGATCCGCTCGACCTCGTCGATCTCGAGGAACACGTCCGCGAGCGCGAAGCGGTGGCGCTCCGCCTCGGTCCGCGGGGCCGAGACGTCGATCGTCAGCCCGTACGTCTGTGACGTCCACCACGGTCCCCCGTGCGTGGGCCAGGCCGGCTCGCACCACTGCGCCAGGTGCCACAGGACATCGCCGGCCAGCTCGACGCGGTCCTCGGGCAGGGCGGCGCTCGCGGCTTGGAGATCCCGGTGCAGCGACGCGAGCGCATCCGGGGTGTCGCGGTCGAACGTCACGCCGGCGATCGGGTCACGCTCACGCCACGCGCTCGCGTACAGGCGGTCCAGCGCCGCGGCGCCCTCCGCCAGGCGGGCCGGTTCCAGCATCCCGCAGGTGAGCGTCCGTGCCAGCGCCCAGCGCGCGGCGCTGAGCATCGCGCGGGACTGGCCGAACCGCACCGAGGGCCCGGCGTGCCGCATCGCGTCCTCGACAAGCCATTGGGCACCCACGGCCAGTGGCAGCAGCGCCTCCGGCGGCATGTCGGCGCACCCGTCCCGGAGCAAGTCCGCCGCGGCGATCGCGACGAGATGGGGGCGGTCCATCGCGATCCCGGCACGCACGTGGAGCTCGCTCCAGGTCTCGCCCCAGGATGGCGCGCACGGCTCGTGGCGCTGCAGGTGCCCGAGCACCTCGACGACGGACTCGCCGAGGCCGTCGCCGAGCGCCGAGAACGCCCATTGACGAAGGGTGTTCACGTCGCCGTCGCTCAGGATCTGCGCCGGTGGGACGGCAGAGACACGAAAGGCAGACATGGCGCCACTCTCGCGGACCGGCGCCGGGCGATGGGCGCATACGCGTGAGTTGAAGCAGAGAATTGCGCAAAATGACGCAAATTCTGCGGCTGGAACGACCCAGCGCCGGTCACGACGCGCACATACGACGCGCAAAGGCCCGGATCGGCAGGTCGCCGATCCGGGCCTCGAACATCAAACGTCGTCAGACGTGCGCTACGCCACCCGTTCGAGCACCGGCTCCAGCGCCACGTCGAGCACCTCACCGATCGTCATCGCCGGGTGGAAGGTCATCGCGTCGCGGACCTCCTGGGGCACGTCGTCCAGGTCACCCCGGTTGCGCTCCGGCAGGACCACGTCGGTCAGGCCTGCGGCGTGGGCGGCAAGCACCTTCTGCTTGAGGCCGCCGATCGGCAGCACCCGGCCCTGAAGCGTGACCTCACCCGTCATGCCGACGGTGTGTCGCACCGGCCGTCCGGACAGCAACGAGGCCAGAGCGGTGATCATCGTCACGCCTGCGGACGGGCCGTCCTTCGGGATGGCGCCCGCCGGGACGTGCACGTGGAACTCCCGCTTGTCGAAGGCGTCGGCCGGAATGCCGAGCTCCTCGCGGTGCGCTCGCACGTATGTCAGGGCGATCTGCGCCGACTCCTTCATGACGTCACCGAGCTGACCGGTGAGCGTCAGCCCACCCGAGCCCTTGCCGTCCATGGCGGTGGCCTCGACGAACAGCACGTCGCCGCCGGTACCGGTCACGGCCAGGCCGGTCGCGACACCCGGAACGGCAGTGCGTGCCGCGGCCTCCTGGAAGACCTTCTGGCGTCCGAGGGCCTCCCGGACGAGCTCGAGGTCGACGACCACCGGCTCACCGGCGACCGCGTTGCCCTCGTCGTCCATGACCACCGGCCGCGTGGCGATCTTCGTGGCGGTCTTGCGCAGGACCGTCCCGAGCTGGCGCTCGAGCGAGCGGACGCCCGCCTCGCGCGTGTACTCGGACACGATCGTCCGCAGGATCGAGTCGTCCGCGGTCACCTCCGCGTCCAGCAGTCCGTTGCGGGTCAGCTGGCGGGGGAACAGGTAGTCGCGAGCGATGGCGACCTTCTCCTCGACGGTGTACCCGTCGAAGGCGATGACCTCCATGCGGTCCAGCAGCGGTCCGGGGATCGTGTCGGCCCGGTTGGCCGTCGCGATGAACACGACGTCGCTGAGGTCCAGCTCCACGTCCAGGTAGTGGTCGCGGAAGGTGGAGTTCTGGGCAGGGTCCAGCACCTCGAGCAGGGCGGACGACGGGTCGCCACGCCAGTCGGCGCCGACCTTGTCGATCTCGTCGAGCAGGATGACAGGGTTCATCGTCCCCGCGTCACGCAGCGCGCGCACCAGCCGGCCCGGGAGGGCGCCGATGTACGTACGGCGGTGGCCGCGGATCTCCGCCTCGTCACGGATGCCGCCCAGCGACATGCGCACGAACTCGCGGCCCATCGCCTTCGCGATGGACTCACCGATCGACGTCTTGCCGGTGCCGGGTGGGCCGATGAGGGTCAGGATCGCGCCGGCCTTCTTGTCGGCCTCGATCTTGCGGTCGGTACGCAGCTTCTTGATCGCGACGTACTCGACGATGCGGTCCTTGACGTCCTGCAGGCCCGCGTGATCTGCGTCCAGCACCTCGCGGGTGCCGACCGGATCCAGCTTGTCGTCGGACTGCTTGCCCCACGGCACGGTCACGAGCCAGTCCAGGTACGTGCGGATCATCTGGGCTTCGCCGCCTTGCTCGCCGGCGCGCTCCAGGCGCTCCATCTCACGCTCGAACTGCTCGCGCACGGCCTCGGGCATGTCCGCCTCGTTGGCCTTCTCGCGGTAGCCCTCCTCGACGCCGTCGTCGTCGTCGCCGAGCTCACGCTTGATCGACGCCAGCTGCTGGCGCAGGAGGTACTCGCGCTGTTGCTTGTTGGCGCCGGACTCCACGTCGTCGCGGATCTTCCGGCGGATTTGCAGGGCGGTCAGGCGCTCGCGCTGCATCTCGAGCGCCAGGGCCAGACGCTCGGAGACGTCGACCGTCTCGAGGATCTGGACCTTCTGCTCGAAGGTCAGGTCGGGGGCATAGCCTGAGGTGTCGGCCAGCGCGCCGGGCTCGCGGATCGCGCGGATCCAGCCGGCCACGCGGCCGTCGTCGCCGCGGATCTCCAAGAGCTCTTCGACGATGGCGCGGTACTCGCGCTCGAGTTCACGGGTCTTGCCGTCGACGGGGGTGTCGTCGGGCGCCTCGGTGACCTGCACGTGCAGCTTGCCGTCGGGGCCGGTCTGTGCGGCGCCGATGAGGCCGCGCGACTCGCCGGAAAGCACGGCGCCGCGCCCGCCGCCGGGCAGGCGGATGGATTCGTTGACGGTGGCGATGGTGCCCACGGAGGCGTATTCGCCCTCGTGGCGCGGGACGAGGACGACGCGCTTGGCGTCACCGACGTCCACGGGAAGTGTGATGTCCATCGTCGGCAGGACGACGGTGTCGTCGAGCGGGATGAGGAGAAAAGTTGTGGGCATGCGACCCATAGATCCTTTGTCGACTTCAATCATTGCTCACGCAACTTTAGCAGGTGATCTCAGTGAGTCAAGCGCAGATATTGCGGTGTAGGGCAGTGTAGGAGTTCCATCGGCGCGGGTGCGCGGTCAGGTCAGAAACAGGCCCGGGGCAGCCGCCATGCGGCCCAGCACCCAACGACTGTTGCGGTCCGCTATTAGCTATTCACTACTAGGTTGTATACCGTCACAAATGCATGCGCCGCCTTTTCCTCTTGGCCCCAATGCTGGCTCTCTTGTGGTGCAGCGCCGCCCAGGCAAAGCCCGTGCTCGGCATCGCGGACCAGAAGCCTGCGACGTTCCTGGATGCACGGCTAGAGGCGCTCAACCTGAAGTACGCACGGGTGTACGTCCCCTGGGACGTGCTGCAGGACAAGGGCACCCTGCCCGTCATCGACGAATGGTTCGCCGGCGCAAAGCTCGACGGGTTGGCCCCGCTGGTCACCATCTCGCGGTCACGGATCCCTAGCCGTCTGGGCTACAAACCGAGCCCGGCGCAGCTGGCCGGCGAGTTCAAGAGGTGGCGCCAGCGCTGGCCCGGACAGGTCGACACAATTTCCACCTGGAACGAGGCGAACCTCGGCAACAAGCCCGAGATGGTCGCCAGCTGGTGGCTCGCCCTGCGCAAGGCCTGCCCGAGCTGCACGGTGCTCGGCGCTGACCTGCTGGACGAGCCGAAGGTCTTAGCTTGGGCAGCGAAATTCGTCAAGGCCGCCAAGCGGGCACCAGCGATTTGGGGCCTGCACGCCTACAACGACGCCAACACCTTCAAGACCACGATCACGCAGGCGCTGCTGAATGGGGTCAAAGGCGACTTCTGGATCACCGAGACCGGCGGCGTCGCAAACCGGGTGCGCCCGATCTACAAGTTCGCCGGCTGCGGCGTTGCGCACCAGACGAAGGCGACGACGTTCCTGCTGTCGAACATCGCCATGCTCTCTCCGCGCATCAAGCGCATCTACATCTTCACCTGGGGCCTCGGTGACAACAGGGCGAGCTTCGACTCAGCGCTGATCGATGCCGAGGGCCGGGAGCGCCCCTCGCTGAACGTGGTCCGCGGGTACCTCGGCCAGACCACGCTGGCCGCACCGTTCGGCGGGTTCAGCCCCGAACTGAAGTCCTGCAACAAGGGCAAGTCAGCGGTGAAGGCGCTCAAGAACGCGGCGACCAAAACCAGCAAGGTGACCAAGACCAGCAAGAAGTCGGCGAAGAAGAAGTAGCGGTCGGCCTGGTTGGGGAGTGGCGGACCGTCCGGGGACGGCCGAGGTGGCACCCGGCGAGGCCCCCTGTCGACGTCCGTCGGGTGATTCACATAAGGTCCGTGGGGCAAGAACCAAACCCACGCCGAGTCGTGTCCGCCCCATGCGGACGCGAACGGGGGACCCATTTGGGCAGGCACCGACGTTCGCGCGTCAGAGCCGGCCCGGGGGCGAATCGCGGCCGCTCGTCACTCGAGCACCCGCCGCGTAGCGCACGTTTCCGCGCGAGCCCGTCAGCTAACCCCGTAGGCGACGAAACGCAAGAAGGGAAGCGCCGTGCCCCCAGAACCGAGCCGATCCGCGCCGCCGCATGCGCCGGACGCCATCCGTCCCGAGTGTGTTCGCCGAACCAGCCCGTCCGTCCACGTCGACCCGACCCCGTTCCGCCGTTCGCTGCGTGCCTCGCGCGCACGTCGTGAGGCGACCGCCCGCCGTGCCCGCCGCAGCCTGCGCGGACGTCGCTCACTGACCGTGACGATGCTCGCGATGTCCCTGTTCACCGCCGGTGCGCTCGCCGATCAGACGGCCGCGCCGCAGCCCGCCGCGCAGTCCGGCGCCTCGGCGATCAAGGCCGCCCAGCAGGCGCTCGGCGTCAGCGCCGACGGCGTCGTCGGGTCGCAGACGCGCGCCGCGGTGCGCCGCTTTCAGCGTGCCAATGGCCTGCTCGTCGACGGCGTGATCGGCCCCCAGACCCTTACCGCGCTGGGCGTCAGCCCCGCTGCGGCGCGCTCGGTCCCGGCCGCGGCCAACGAGGCGGCCAAGAGCACCGACGCCTCGTCGCTGCTGGAAGCGATCGCGCTGTGCGAGTCCGGCGGGGATCCCACGCTTGTCTCGTCCTCGGGCCGGTACCGCGGCAAGTACCAGTTCGATCGCGCGACGTGGCGCTCGGTCGGCGGCAACGGCGATCCCGCCGCGGCGCCGGAGTCCGAGCAGGACGCGCGCGCCTCCACGTTGATGGATCAGCGGGGCCCTTCGGCGTGGCCGGTGTGCTCCAAGAAGGTCGGCGCGGCCAGCTGACCGGCGCGGTGCTGCCGCATTCCTGTCGCAGTTTCGGCACAGGAATGCGGTAGCGCCGGCGCAGGTTCGACCCCGACGATGCTCCCATGCGAGATCGTCGTCACGAACCCATCCACATCATGGTCCCCGCCGGTCCGGGCGACCCCCGTGAGCCGCTGCCACCGGACCCGCCGGGCATCGTCATCCACCGCGTCCCGGCGCTGCACGCGGACGACATGGACGTGGTGGACGGGATTCCCTGCACATCCGTGTCACGGACGCTCATCGACTGCGCGGAGGACGCCACGCGCGAGGAGCTGCGCGCGATGATGCTGCGGACGGCCGAGCTCGGGCTCTTTGACCTGGCGGCGATCGAGGCATCCCTCGCGCGGGTCGAATGGCGTCCGTCGCTGCAGATGTTCCGCGAGGTGCTGGACGGCGTCCTCCGCGACGTCGCGGACGCGGCCTGACCGGCCAGGCCGGGAGCGCCGTGGGGAACGAAGCGGCACAGCAGCCGTTTCGCTCCTCTCGTCGCCGCGCCCCCGGCGCGCAGCGCGCGAGTCAGGCGGCCTGGGCCGTCCCCGCTGGCGCTGCCGCCTGGGCCTGCTTCTCAGCCTGGCGCTCGGGGGTGATGCGCACGACGTTCCAGACCAGGCCAAGGCGCTCGAGGCCGTTGATGACCCACATCGACGGATCCATGGCCTTCTCGATCGGCTTCAGGCCCGCCTGGGCGGAGC
>JAOPZJ010000389.1 GCA_025964155.1 Solirubrobacterales bacterium | reverse complement strand
ACGTCAGCCCGGCGGTCGCCGCGGGCCTGCCCGGCGCCGCGCGCGACACCGGCGCCGGGAGCAAGGGCACGCTCCTCGCGCTGGCGATCTCGGCCCTTGTCCTGGTGTTGATCGCCCTCGACGGCTTGGTCCTCGTCGGGATCCTGCGCAGGGGACGCAGGCCGTCCCGGCGCGCCGGCACGGCTGCCCGACCGGCCCCGCGCGGCACCGGCGAGGGCGGCGCCGAACCCGCCGGCGCGCGTGCCGGCTAGTCAGATGGTCGATTCCACAGGCCGCCTCGTGAAATCAACCACCCAATGAGCGGGCACGACACCGGCTCCGAGGGTCTGGACCCCGCGCGCCTGGAGGCCTGTCTGGCCACGATCGCGGCGGCCGAACGCCTGCCGGTCGACCATCCGGACGCGGTGGCCGTGCGCCGGGCCACCGCCGCGCTGTTCAAGACGGTCAAGCAGCAGCGCCGCGCCGAGCGCCGGGACGCGATCGCCGGTGCCGACCGCGCGGTGCTCGAGGCCACAGCGACCGCCGCGCCCGGCCGCATCGACGACGAGACGCGCGGCATCCCGCTCACCGCCACGGCCGTCGGGGCGACCGCGGGCACGCTCATCCGTGCCCGGCCCTGCTACGTCTGCAAGGCGCTGTACACCGAGGTGGACGCCTTCTATCACCAGCTCTGCCCGCGCTGCGCGGCCCACCATCACGACCGCCGTGGAGTGCGCACCGATCTCACCGGCCGGCGCGCCCTGCTCACCGGGGGACGCGCGAAGATCGGCATGTACATCGCGCTGCGCCTGCTGCGCGACGGGGCCCACACGACGATCACGACCCGCTTCCCGGCGGACGCCGCCCGGCGCTTTGCGTCGATGGACGACAGCGCCGACTGGCTGCACCGTCTGCGGATCGTCGGCATCGACCTGCGCGATCCTGCCCAGGTCATCGCGCTCGCGGACACGGTGGCCGAGCGCGGTCCGCTGGACATCCTCATCAACAACGCCGCCCAGACCGTGCGGCGCTCGCCCGATGCCTACGCGCTGTTGTCGGCCGCCGAGACGCAGGCACTGCCGACGGGCTCGCCGATGCCCGAGGTGCTCGTGCTGGGTCAGACGCGCACCGCGCATCCCGCATCGCTGCCGGCCACGCTCACGGCCTCGCCGGTCCTGGCGGCGCAGGAGATCACCGCGCTGGCGCTGGCGGCGCGCTCCGCGGATCCGGCGCGGGTCGGGCCCGGCCGGGCGATCGACGCCGGCGGCCTCGTCCCCGACGATGTCGCCGTCAACAGCTGGACCCAGCGCGTGGAGGAGATCGACCCGGTCGAGCTGCTCGAGGTGCAGCTGTGCAACATGACCGCCCCGTTCCTCCTCGTCAGCCGCCTGCGACCGGCGCTGGCGCGCGCAAGCGCCCCCCGCAAGTACGTCGTCAACGTCTCGGCGATGGAGGGCCAGTTCGGCCGCGGCTACAAGGGCCCCGGCCACCCGCACACGAACATGGCCAAGGCCGCCCTGAACATGCTGACGCGCACGAGCGCGCAGGAGATGTTCCAGACCGACGGCATCCTCATGACGAGCGTGGACACCGGCTGGATCACCGACGAGCGGCCGCACACGACGAAGATGCGCCTGGCCGACGAGGGCTTCCACGCCCCGCTGGATCTCGTGGACGGCGCCGCCCGCGTCTGCGACCCGATCGTCCGCGGCGAGGCGGGCGAGGACCTCTACGGCGTCTTCCTCAAGGATTACGCGCCATGCGCGTGGTGAGGCGGCGGTCCGCAGTCGCGGCGGGGCGTCGCGGAGCGGGATCGGCCGTCACGTCAAGCGCACGAAACGATCGATCGTGTAGTAGGCCTCCTCGTCGATGATCCGCCGGCTGACGTCGATCGTGATCGACCGCGGGACGCCGCGCGCGCCGTAGGTCACGGCGAGGCCGGCCACACCGTCGTCGATCGAGCCCTGGATGCGCCGGAACATCCGCGGGACGGTCGCGACGTCCTTCAGATGCGCCGGTGGCCGGCGTGGGACGCCGCCGCGTACGGTGATCGTGCGGGGCCGCGTGTACTGCGGCGGGCAGAAGCACCCGTGGGCGACGCGGACGCGGTAGCTGCTCACGTGCGCAGCCGTCCACCGGGCGCGGGCCGCGTCCAGTGCCCGCTGGGCGCTGCCGTCCGCGATGCCGGGGTCGGGGGCCTCGCCAGGAGCCGGCGACTGCGCCCCGGCGGACGCGGTGAGCGCCCCGGCCAGGACGGCCCCGATCGTAAGCACGCGAGCAAGCGGCAGCATGGACCGAGCGTACCCGCGCCCACCGCCGCCGCACCAGGACTACGGCGTGAACTTCACCGTCAGCACGTCGCCGTCCTGCATGACGTAGTCGCGGCCCTCCAGGCGCAGGGTCCCGCGGTCGCGTGCCTGGGCGTAGCCGCCGGCCTCGAGCAGCGCGTCCCACGGGATGACCTCGGCCTTCACGAAGCCGCGCTGGATGTCGGAGTGGATCTGCCCCGCGGCGTGCCAGGCCGTCAGCCCGTCGCGCAGGTGCCAGGACTGCGCGCGCTTGCCCTGGCCGATGGTGAAGAACGCGTTGAGGTTCAGCAGCGCGAACGCGCCGCGGACGACCCGGTCAAGGCCGGACTCCGACGCCCCGAGCTCCTCGCGCATGGCGGCGGCCTCCTCGTCCTCGAGCTCGGACAGCTCGGCCTCCAGGCGGATGGAGACGGCGACGACACCCGCGCCGTGGCTGAGGGCGTGCGCGGCGATCTCCTCCGGGACGCCGTCCTCGCCCTCGTCGACGTTCGCGACGAAGAGCACCGGCTTGGCAGTGAGCAGCTGCACGGACTGCCCCTTGTCGACCTCGTCGGGCATCGGCAGCGTCCGGGCGGGCTTGCCGGCGAGCAGCAGCTCGGTGATCTGCGCCAGCCACGCCTGCTCGGCGAGGGCGGACTTGTCGCCGCCGCGGGCCTCGCGCACGACCTTGGCGGTCCGCTTCTCGACCTGCTCGAGGTCGGCGAAGATGAGCTCGGTCTCGATCGTCTCGATGTCGCGCAGCGGGTCCACCGAGCCCTCGGGATGGATGATCCCGTCGTCGTGGTGGGCCCGGACGACGTGGACGATCGCGTCGGTCTCACGGATGTTCGCGAGGAACTTGTTGCCCAGGCCCTCGCCCTCGGACGCCCCGCGGACGAGACCCGCGATGTCGTGGAAGGAGATCGTGTCCGCGACGATCTCGCTGGCGCCGATGAGCTTGGAGACGGTCGTGAGCCGCTCGTCCTCGACGGGCACGACGGCGATGTTCGGCTCGATGGTCGTGAACGGGTAGTTCGCGGCCTCCGCCCCCGCCTTCGTCAGCGCGTTGAACAACGAGCTCTTGCCCGCGTTGGGCATTCCGACGATTCCGACCTTCATGAACGACCTTCCTGGAAGAGCGTGCCGACGGCCGTGCCGAGGAGCGCCCCGGCGAGGATGTCGGTGGGGTAGTGAACGCCGAGGTAGACGCGGCTGAGTGCCATCGCGCCGGCCGTGAGCCGCAGCGGGGTCGCGGCGGGTCCGACGAGCGGGGCGAAGGCCTGCGCCGCGGCGAACGACGACGACGCGTGGGCACTGGGAAACGACAGTGCCGTCGGCGTCCCGATGAGCGCCGGGAGCCCGTCGAAGAGGGGACGACGCCGGCGGAAGACCTGCTTGAGCGCGGTGTTGGCGAGGTACGCCGCGGCGACGCCACGCGTCGCCCTCAGCCACGCGTCGCGACGGCCCGTGTCCACCGTCGCGCCTACGGTGCCGAGGATCAGCCAGCACGCCGCGTGCTCGCCGGTGCGCGAGAACGCACGCACCCGTGCGACGGTGCTCGGCGTGCGCGCGACGCCGCGGAGGGCACGGTAGGCCGCGATGTCCGCCACCGCCACGCCCCGTCCGACCGGGCCCGAGCGCCGCAGCAGGCGCAGCGCACGGCGCGCGCCGGGATCGGTGGCCGGCAGGGCGGGCGGGGCAGAGGCGCGCATCGCGCCGGAGGTTAGGGCCTCGGGCCTCCAGGCGGCGGGCGGCGGAGCGCCGCCGAGCCGACGTGCGTCCACCGATGCGTCATGTGGCTCGTTCGCGGGCAGACACGCATGATGCGGATGCTCCTCATCGCCAACCCCGCGTCCGGCTCGGGGGTCGACGCGGACACGATGTCGTCCCGGCTGAAGAAGCTCGGGGCCGACCCGGTGCTCGTGCCGGCCAAGGACCTTGGTGGCCGGCATCCCGTAGGCCCCGGAGCGGACGGGGCGCAGCGGGTCGTGGCCGCTGGCGGGGACGGCACGCTCGGCCCGGCCGCGGAGCTCGCGGCGCGGCTCGACGTCCCGTTAGCCGTCGTCCCCACCGGCACCGCGAACGACCTGGCCCGGGCGCTGGGCCTGCCGCTGGATGATCTGGACGCGGCCTTGACGCTCGCGGTCACCGGCACACGCACCCGCCTGGTGGACCTCGCGCATGCGGGCCCGACGCCGTTCCTCAACGCCGCCTCGGCGGGCCTGTCGGTGCACGCGACCCAGCGTGCGGAGCCGTTGAAGCGCCCGCTCGGGCCGCTGGCCTACGCCGCCGGCGCGCTGCACGCGGGGCTTCGCGCGACGCCGGTCGGAGTCCGCGTGGGCGTCGACGACGAGCCCGTCTACGTCGGAGCGGCCTGGCAGGTGATCGTCGCGGGCACCGGGGCCTTCGGCGGTGGCTCCGAGTTCGACGAGGCCGAGCCCGGCGCGCTCGACGTGGCGGTCCTCACGGGCGGCCCGCGGCTCGGGCTCGTTCGGCGCGCCTACGGCATGCGCAAAGGCGGCCTCGCCGCCCAGCCCGGCGTCCTGCACGCACGCGGCAGCACGGTGACCGTCGCCGGCCCGCGGCGCTTTAACGTCGACGGCGACGTCCGCGAGGTCCCCGAGGGTCGCTTCACGCTCGGCCCCCGTGTCGGGATCGTCGTCGCGTGAAGGCCCCGCCCGCCCGCCTCGCCTACCCCGTCGCCATCGGTGCGCTCGGGACCGCGTGGTACGCGTCCGACAGCCTGCGCCACCGCCGTGACCAGGGCTCGGGGTACCGCTTGGACAACGACCCGCCAGACCCCGCCGACCGTGAGTTCCTGCGGACCGCCGAGGCGCTCACCGCCGCACCGATCGCCGAGGGCAGCGAGATCGAGCTGCTCGTCAACGGTGACGCGATCTTCCCCGTGTTCCTGGAGACGATCGCATCGGCCTCGCGTGCGGTGAACCTCCTGACGTACGTGTACTGGCGTGGCGACATCGCCCACGACGTGGCCGACGCGCTGTGCGACAAGGCGAAGGAGGGCGTCGAGGTCAACGTCCTGCTGGACTGGGTCGGCACGCTGAAGATGGACACCAGGCTCATCGATCAGCTGCGCGAGTGCGGCGCGAACGTCGCGAGGTTCCGTCCGCTCAAGCCCTATGCGCTGCGCCGCCTGGACAACCGCACGCATCGCAAGCTGCTCGTCGTCGACGGCGAGGTCGGGATGACCGGCGGCGTGGGCATCGCGGACGAGTGGACCGGCGACGCCCAGGATCCCGACCACTGGCGCGACACGCACGTGCGTGTCCGCGGACCGGTCGTCCGGGGCCTGCAGGGCGCGTTTGCGGAGAACTGGCTGGAGGCGACCGGGGCCGTCCTCGTCGGCCCGGGCCACCTGCCCGACCTCGCGCCGCGCGAGGGCGCGACGGCCGCCATGCAGGTCGTGCGCTCCCGCGCGGGCGTCGGCGACACGAACATCGAGGCGCTCATGTTCCTCGCCATCGCCGCGGCGCGGAGGAGCATCGAGCTGACGGCGGCCTACTTCGCGCCGCGCCCGGCGTTCACCGCCGCCCTCTGTGAGGCCGCCGAGCGGGGCGTGCGGATCCGGATCCTCGTGCCCGGGGCCGAAGGTGACAAGCAGATCGTCCGCGCGGCCGGACGCGAGAGCTACGACGAGCTGCTGGAGGCCGGCGTGCAGCTCTTCGAGTACTGCCCGACGATGCTGCACGCCAAGTCGATGGTCGTCGACGGCGCCTGGTCGTCGATCGGCTCGGTCAACTTCGACAACCGGTCCTTCCAGCTGCAGGACGAGGCGACGCTCGGTGTCCAGGACGAGGCGTTTGCCGCCGAGCTCACCGCCCAGTTCGAGCGTGACCTGGAGCAGTCCGAAGAGATCGACCTCGGTCGCTGGTCGGACCGGCGGTGGCGCCGGCGGCTGACGGAAAAGTCCCTCACGCTCATCCGGCGTGAGCTCTAGCGACCGGCTAGGAGCTCAGGCCGAAGCCCACGCGCTGCTCTTCCTTGTCGACCTTCAGCCACAGGACGTGCTGGAGGTTGAGCTTCACGTCGCCGTCCTCGGCGGAGACCTCGTGCCAGCCATCGCCGCCGACGGCGGCCTGCAGCTTGGCGAGCTCGTCGTCGCTGACGCGCAGGTCGACGGGCGGACTGGCGTAGAAGCCGATGGAGATGCGGTGGGACATGGGCGGAGCCTACTAGTGGCCGGCCGCCGGCTGGACGATCTCGGTGAGCACGCCGCCGGTGGACTTGGGATGCAGGAAGGCCACGCTCGAGCCCCGGATGCCGATGCGCGGAGTCGTGTCGATGAGCTGGATGCCGGCGATCGTCAGGCGCTCGAGCTCGGCGACGATGTCGGACGTCTGGTAGGCGACGTGGTGCATGCCCGGTCCCTTCCTGGCCAGGAACTTCCCGACGGGGGTGTCGTCCGAGAGCGGTGCCAGGAGCTCGACGTGGTTCTCGCCGAGGTCCAGCAGGACGGCCTCCACCCCCTGCTCGGTGACGGTCTCGCGGTGCACGAGCGTCATGTCGTAGTCACGCTCATAGAGCGCGAGGGCGGCGTCGAGGTCGGTGACCGCGACGCCGATGTGATCGATCCGAGCGAACATGGCGGCGAGTCTACGCCGGGTCCTGGGCGCATCGCCGTCCGGGTCGGTCGAGCGATATCCGTCTACGACGAACGGCCGATGATGGTCGGAATGCGACCGAGCTGTACGTTTCCGGCATGACCGTCATCTTCGTCGTGCTGGGACTCGTCGTCCTCCTCGGCCTGTTGTACATCCTCACCTACAACGGGCTCGTGGGCGCCCGCAACAAGGTCGACGAGGCGTGGAGCGGGATCGACGTGCAGCTCAAGCGCCGTCATGACCTGGTCCCGAGCCTCGTGTCGACCGTCAAGGGCTACGCCGCGCACGAGAGCGCGACCTTCGAGAACGTCATCGCCGCGCGCACCGCCGCACAGGCCGCCACCGGCCCCGCCGTGCAAGGCGCGGCCGAGAGCCGCCTGGTCGGCGCGATCGGCCCGGTCCTGGCGCTCGCCGAGCAGTACCCCCAGCTGCGCGCCGTCGAGTCGTTCGTGCAGTTGCAGGACCAGTTGTCGCAGCTGGAGGACGAGATCCAGGCCGCGCGGCGCCTGTACAACGGCAACGTGCAGACGTACACGACGAAGACGCAGGTCTTCCCGTCCTCGATCGTCGCCCAGCGTGGCCCGTTCCCGCCGAAGGAGCTCTTCGCGCTGGACTCGGCCGCCGAGCGTGCGGTGCCGAACGTCTCCTTCGGCGCGTGAGCACGCCCCCGGAGGCGCCGCCCGCGCCGGCCGTGCACGCCAGCACCGACGCCACGCGGGGCAAGCACCTGAGGTCCCTCCTGCGCGGGCGCACGTGGCAGCTCAGTACCGCCCTGGCCACGATCGCCGGCGTCGTCGCGGGCGCGGCGTCGGGGACCCCGCTGATCGCCCTGGGCGCGCTCGTCGGCATGCCGCTCGTCGCGTTGCTCGTCGCGTTCGCGATCGCGAGCAGCCGGGCCTCAAAGGACTTCTGGACTGCCTTCGCCGCCAGCCTCGGCATGACGTACGTCGGGGAGAAGGAGCTGCCGCACGCCACGCCGATCCTCGGCGAAGGCGACCGCCGCTCCTGCACCGATTGGATGGAGGGGCACACGGCCGAGGGACGCAGCTTCGGCCTGGGCAACTACACGTACGAGACGCGCGAGCGCGACTCCGACGGCGAGGGCTACCACTACGAAGGGCACGACTTCACGCTGGCGGTGATCGACGTGGCCGACGCGGATGCGTGCTTCGTGAGCGCGGTCTCCGTCCGGGAGCACCACCGCAACAAGGTCACGCGGTTCTTCAGCGAGGACGCGATCGACTCCTTCGACGGGGAGCTCCTGCCCACGGAGTCCGCCGTCTTCGACGGCCGCTATGACCTGACCGTCGGCAAGGGCGAGGACAAGGTCCGCGTGCTGGAGATCTTCAGCCCGTCGTTCCTCGCGCGCCTCGCCGAGCACCCGCTGGAGCCCTATCTGGACTACCGCGACGGCACGCTCGTCGTCTTCACCGAGAAGCACAGCGACGAGGCCGCCGAGTTCAGCGCGCTGCTGGCGGTCACGAACGAGATCGCGCAGCGGTTCCAGGAGGAAATAGCGGAGTCCGTCCGCGCGGGGCAATCCGTGGCGCCGCGGTAGTCCGAACGGCTCCGAGCGGAGTCCGTTCGCGCGGGGCAGTCCGTGGCGCCGCGGTAACGGCGGCGCCCCGTTGATCCATCACGCCGCGCTGGGACCCTCCGGGTCCTGACGCTCGGCGGCCACCACGCGCAGCCCCGGCTCGCCGGGACGGCGTTCGAGCTGCGGGACGCCCGCCATGATGGCGGCGATGCCGTCGCGCTCAAGCACCTCGTGCTCGAGCAGCGCCTGCGCGATCTCCTCGAGCTTGTCGCGGTGCTCGAGGATCATGCGGCGCGCGGCGCGCTCGGCCTCGAAGGCGAGGTCCTGCTGCTCCTCGTCCCGGATGCGCCGGGTGACGTCGCTGACGATGTTCGCGTCCGTGACCGCGCGGGCCACCGACGTCGACGTCCCCATGCCGTACTCGTGGACCATCGCGTGCGTGAGCTCGGCGACGCGCAGCAGGTCGTTGGAGGCCCCGGTCGTCACGGCCCCGAAGACGACCTGCTCCGCCACGCGGCCGCCGAGCAGCACCGTGATCTGGTCCAGCAGCTCCTCGCGCGTCTTGAGGTAGCTGTCCTCGTCCGGCAGGTTCATGACGTACCCGAGCGCCGATCCGCGCGGGACGATCGAGATCTTGTGCACGCGGTCGGTCGTCGTCAGCAGCTCACGGCAGAGCGCGTGCCCGGCCTCGTGGTAGGCGACGACCCGGCGCTCGTGCGGGTTGAGCGTCGTGGACGACAGCACGCCGGCGACGACGCGTTCGAGCGCGTCGTCGAAGTCGGCCTTGGAGATGGAGTGGCCGCCGCGGCGGGCGCAGAAGATGGCGGCCTCGTTCGCGAGGTTCGCGAGGTCCGCGCCGGTGAGCCCGCTCGTCTGGGCGGCGATGTCATCGAGGTCCAGGTCTTCGGCCAGCGGCTTGTTGCGCGTGTGGACCTGCAGCTGCTTCAGCCGGCCGGCGACGTCGGGGGGCGAGACGAAGATCTGCCGGTCGAAGCGGCCGGGCCGCAGCAGCGCCGGGTCCAGCTTGTCCAGCAGGTTGGAGGCCGCGATGACGATGACGTTCTCGCTGCCCGAGAAGCCGTCCATCTCGACGAGCAGCTGGTTGAGGGTCTGCTCGCGCTCGGAGTTGTTGTCGCTGCCGCGCCTGGCGCCGACGGCGTCCAGCTCGTCGATGAACAGGATCGCCGGCGCGTGCTTGCGCGCCTCCGCGAAGAGGCGACGGATGCGGGCGGCGCCCAGGCCGGCGAACATCTCGACGAACGAGGAGGCGGACTGGCTGAAGAAGTGCGCGCCGGACTCGTGGGCGACGGCCTTGGCGAGGAGCGTCTTGCCGGTGCCCGGAGGCCCGTGCAGCATGACGCCCCGGGGCACCTTGGCGCCGATGCGCTTGAAGCGCGTCGGGTCCCGCAGGAAGTCGACGACCTCCTGCAGCTCGGCCTTGGCCTCATCGACGCCCGCGATCTCGTCCCAGGTGATCTCCTGCGCGGCCTGCGGCTTGATCTGCACCGGCTTGGTCTTGGGCATCATCTTCAGCGTCCGGTACAGGACGTAGACGATGGCGAGCATGAAGACGAGGCCCAGCGCCTGACCCCAGTCGTTGGCGAACTGCTGGACGTGCTCCTGCCAGGTCAGCGCAAGAGGCAAGGCGACGGTCGCTCCCACATCCGTCACTATCGCCCTTGGCAGGCGGAAACTCCACCCCCGTCCATCCCCCTGGACGCTTAGACGGTTCACCCATGCGCACGATCACGGCCACCCGGTACGTCACGCCCTTCCGGGAGGGCGGCTCGATGCCCGCGCTCGTCGAAGCCGACGACGACGGCCTGTACGTCCTGAAGTTCCGCGGCGCCGGCCAGGGTCCGCGCGCGCTCGTCGCCGAGCTCCTCGCGGGGGAGCTCGCGCGGGCGCTGGGGCTGCCGGTCCCCGAGGTCGTCTTCTGCGGGCTTGACCCGCGCGTGGGCGCCGCCGAGCCCGACCCGGAGATCCAGGAGCTGCTGCAGGCCTCGGCCGGGCTCAACGTGGCGCTGGACTTCCTCCCCGGCGCGCTGGCGTTCACCGACCCCGAGACGGTGGATCCGGCGCTTGCCGCGGACGTCGTCTGGCTCGACAGCCTCGTCATGAACGTGGACCGGACCCCGCGTAACCCCAACCTCCTGCGCTGGCACGGCTCCACCTGGCTCATCGACCACGGGGCCGCGTTCTATCGCCACCACCGCGACGACTCGGACCCCGAGGCGATCGCCGCCCAGCCGTTCGGCCTCATCGCCGATCACGTCCTGCTGCCGCGCGCGGGCTCGCTGGCCGACGCCGACGCGCGCCTGGCCCCGCTCGTCGACGACGCGCTGCTGGAGCGTCTGGAGGGCCTGATCCCCGCCGAATGGGCGGACCCCGAGCCGTACGTCCGCTTCCTGCGGGCCCGCGTGGCCGGCTCCGAACGGTTCGTGCAGGAGGCCGAGCATGCCCGCGTCTGAGCGGCCGTCCGAGCCGTTCGCCTACGCGCTGCTGCGGGTCGTCCCGGACGCCGAGCGCGGCGAGTGCCTCAACGTCGGCGTGGTCCTCTTCTGCCGGCGCGCCAAGTTCCTGCAGGCGCGGACGCACCTCGACACGGCCCGTCTCTGCGCGCTGGCCCCGTCCATCGACGCGACCGCCGTCGCCGAGCACCTGGCCACGCTCGAGCGCATCGCGGCCGGTGATCCCGCGGGCGGACCCGTCGCGCGGCAGGAGCCGTCCGAGCGCTTCCACTGGCTCGTGGCGCCCGCCAGCACCGTCGTGCAGCCGTCCGACGTCCACACCGGCCTGACGGACGACCCCGCGGCGACGCTCGAGCGCCTGATGGCGCGGCTGGTGGGATGAGCGTCCTGGACCGCCGAGATCGCGCTCAGGTGGGCGGGGCGTCCTCGACGCGCAGGATCTCTTCCAGGGCGGCGTGTCCGACCTTGAGCTGCTCGTCGGTCGGCTCGCGCGTCCCGAGCACGCGCTGCAGCTCGTAGCCGGGCAGGCGCAGCGCCCGCGCGGCGAGCGTGCCCGAATGGCGCTCGGACCACGCGAAGATCTCGACGGCGACCCCGATGGACGCGAGGCTGAGGGCGACGCCCTGCGCCTGGGTGGGCTTGTCGACGAGACGGCGCAGGAGCGTCGTCCCGGCGACGTTGGCCGCCAGCAGCGGCGCCATGAGGTGCGAGCCGCAGCGGTCGTGCTCCTTCGCCGCGTCACGCGAGCCGGCGGTGACCGCCGCGCCGGCGTCCGACGGATCCTCGGCCGCCTCGTAGGCGGCGATCGCCTTGTGCTCGACCCCGTGGTAGGCGGCGAGGTCCCCGCCGCGCAGCGCGATGAGCGAGGGTGCGAGCCCGAGGACCGCCAGCGCCGCGTCGGCACCGCTGCCCTGGACGCGGCGGCGCAGCACCGCGCCGGCGAGCGCCGTGCCGGCCATCGCCCCGAGCACCGTCGGGTTCTGGAACGGGAGCCGGGCCTCGGGCAGGCCACGCTTGACGAGCGGGATCACGAGCATCGCCTCGGCGAGGCTCGCCACCCCGCGGGCGAGCGGGACGCCCCGCGCCGCCTGGCGCAGCCGGGGCTTGCGCCCGGAGGCCACCCCGATCGTGCCGTCCTTGCGCCGCGCGGCGGCGGCCCAATGGGTGGGACCGTGGACGAGCAGGCCGTTGCGCAGCGCCATGCCGCCCAGGCGCAGGCGCGCGGGCTTGGCGGTATCCGTCGTGTCGTTGTCGTGGCTCATCCGAGTCGCTCCTTGATGATGTCTGCGTAGCAGCGGGTCGCGTACCCCAGGTCGCGCACGTCGATCCGCTCGTCGGCCGAATGGATGAGCGGGGCGGTCTCGTACAGCGTCTGGTGGCGGTGGGGGAAGAAGCCGTAGGCGACGCAGTCCGGGAACGTCGACCGGAAGGTCCGCGAGTCCGTGAAGCCCGGCAGGATCGTCGGGACGACCTTGGCTCCGGGGTCCTCACGGCCGATCCACGACTCGATCGCGGCGAAGAGCTCGGTGTCCACCGGGGACGCGTTGCCGGGCACCTCTTCGGTGAAGTCCAGCCGGTAGCCGTCGGTGCCGAGGACCTCGGTGATGCGCGCCAGGGCGACGTCGCGTCCCAGGCCGGGCGGCACGCGGCAGTCGACGCGCAGCTCGGCCCGCGCGGGGATGACGTTGATCTTATGGCTGGCGCTCACCTTCGTCGGTGCGAGCGTGACGCCGAGCATCGGCTCGACGAGCATCGCGAGGATCGGGTCCTTCGCGCGCAGCGCCTCCAGCGCGCCCTCGGGATTGCCGTCGACGGGGATGCCGAGGCCCTCGAGCATGCCGCGCGGCCCGTCGGTGATGTCCAGCCCCGGCTGGCGGTCAGCCATCTTCTGAATGAGCGGCGCGAGCTTCAACAGAGCGTTGTCGCCGATCTTCGGGATCGAGGCGTGCCCCGCGACGCCGTCCGTTGTGACGGTGAACCGGAAGACGCCCTTCTCCGCGACGCAGACGCCGTAGTAGCGCTCGCCGCCGAAGGGGATGACCGGGCCGCCGCCCTCGTTGAGCAGCTCGTCGCAGCGCACGAGCTCCGGATGGTGCTCGCAGATCCACTGGGCGCCGAGGCCGCCGCCGGTCTCCTCGTCGGCGACCGACACGATCAGCAGCTCACCGCGTGCGGGCCGCCAGCCGGAGTCCGCCAGCGAGACGGCCGCCGCCACCTCCGCCGCGGTCTGGGACTTCATGTCCAGCGCACCGCGACCCCAGAGCATGCCGTCGCTGACGTCGCCGGACCACGGGTCGTGTTGCCAGTCGGCGGGGGACGCCAGCACGGTGTCGACGTGCGAAAGCAGGCAGAGCGTCGGACCGTCCTGCTTCCCGCGCAGGCGCGCCACGAGGTTCGGACGCTCCTCGCTGGAGCCGACCATCGTGATCTCCTCGAAGCCCGCACCCTTCAGCTCGGCCGCCAGGATCTCCTGCGCCGGACGCTCGTTGCCGGGCGGGTTGACGGTGTTGCACCGGATGAGCTGCTGGAGCAGCGCCGTCGCAAGTCTTTCCACGTCAAGCACTGTACGCGTCCGCCGGCCGTTCACACCGGAGCCCGGACGGTCTGACAGCATGCCGCGCGATGCAGGCGCCCCTCGGCCAGGTCTTGCGGGAATGGGGCCGGATCGGCTGTATCGGCTTCGGTGGGCCGCCGGCGCACGTCGCGCTCCTGCGGGATCTCTGCGTCGAGCGACGGGGCTGGCTCGACGCCCAGGAGTTCGAGGACGCCAACGCGGCCTGCGGGCTGCTGCCGGGGCCGGCGTCCACGCAGCTGGCGATCTACTGCGCCCAGCGGGTGGCGGGCATCCGCGGCGCGATCGTCGGCGGCCTCGCGTTCATCCTGCCGGGCCTGATCGCTGTCCTGGCCCTCGCGACGCTCACGCTGCAGCAGGGTCCGCCGGACTGGATCCGGGGTGCGGCAGCCGGGGCGGGCGCCGCCGTGGTGGCTGTCGTCGTGCAGGCGGGGGTGGCGCTCGTCCGCGCCGGCGTGGTCGACCTCCGCGGCGCGCGCCTGGCGCGGGCGGTGGCGTACATGGCGCTGAGCGCGGCGGTCACCGTCGCGGCCGGGGCCGCGGTCGTGGTTGCGCTCTTCGCCTGCGGGGTGATCGAGCTGGCGGTCCGGCGCGCGCCGGGGCCGCGCGGGCGTGGCGGCGACCTGTCGCTGCACGCCGCGCCG
>JAOPZJ010000382.1 GCA_025964155.1 Solirubrobacterales bacterium | reverse complement strand
TGGCGTCCGCGCCGGTGATGACGGCGTCCAGCGCGACGGTCCCGAAGGCCGTGCCGCAGAGGTCGAAGCCGTGCGGGGAGGGGTGGCCCTGGATGAGCTCCGGGATGACGGCGAGCTCGCCGCCGGGAATCTCGATGTTCGCCTGCTGGGCCCCGATCTTCAGCCCCTGAGCGATCCGCTCCAGGGCCTCGGCGTCGGCCTGCTGGACCGCGAGGTAGTCCACCATCGCGATCGGCTCGGCGCCCACGCAGATGATGTCGTTGACGTTCATCGCGATGCAGTCGATGCCGACGGTCTCCAGCCGGTCGGCCTGCTCGGCGAGCACGAGCTTGGATCCCACCCCGTCGGTCGACATCGCGACCCCGAGGTTCGGAGCGACCCGCAGCACCGAGGCGTAATGGCCCGACGGCAGGACGGAGGCGCTGGGACGGTCCAGCTCGATCGTCGACAACACGCGGACCAGGGCGCCGACGCCCTCATCGGCCTGCGTGGTGTCGACGCCGGCGGCGGAATAGGCATCAGACATCGCCACCGATGGTCTCAGACGGGGCGGACCGGGCGCGGCGCGGTCCCGCTGGCGCAGCGTCGCCGCAGAGCCGACACGACGTGGTGGTAGCGCTGCGACAGGACCGGGCCGGAGACTCGGACCCATGGAGCTGCCATGGTTTCCGCCCGGGTTCGACCTCGACGTTCAACGACGCTGAAGCCCGACCCCTACATCCCTGAACGTCGGCTCGCCTTCGAGACCGACGGTCGGGACGGCCACGAGGACCCGGAGCAACAGCTGTCCGACGAGCGCAAGGACGAGCTCTATCGCCGCATCGGTCTCACCGTCTGCCGCTACGGCTGGTGGGCGGTCCACTACGAGCGTCCGCGAGTCGTCGAAGATCTCGTTCGGAACCGTGGTTCAGCTTCCCTGCCGGGCGTGCTCGCCGACGGCCGGCCGTCGGCCGCCCCGCGCCCGCGCCAGCACCGCCAGGGCCAGCGCGCTCCGATAGGCCGCGTACGGGATGAGGGAGCGGTCGCGCTCGACCTGGCGGATGAGCCAGGTGGAGCCGAGGGTCGACACGAAGGACGCGACGACGCCGGCGGCGAAGCGGCCGGCCACGCCGGGGGGTAGGCCGCGACGGGCAAGGCGCGTGCCCTTCAGCGCGGTCGCGCCGACGATCACCGGCAGGGCGACGTGCCGGGAGAGGACGTTCGCGTCCTCGCGGCCGAAGCCCCGCCGGCGGGCGGCGGCGAGCGTCATGCCGTTGCGTGAAGCACCTGGGATGAGCGCGCAGGCCTGCGCGATCCCGAGCCAGAGGGCGTCCACGGCTCCGGCATCCTCGCGACGCCGCGAGGACCCGCCGGTCCGGTCGGCCCAGGCCATGGCGGCGCTGCCGGCCAGCAGGCCGCCGGCGATCGAGGCCGGCGTCCCGAGGCGCTGCTCGATGGCCCGCTCGAGCGTCAGTCCGGCGACGGCGGGCACCGCGAAGGACAGCGCGATGAGCGTCAGCCGGCGCCGGTCCAGCCCGCGGGCGGCGTCGTCGACCTCGTCATGCAGGGCGATGAGCAGGGCCGCGGCGGTACCGGCGTGCAGGGCGACCTCGAAGGCCTTGCGCAGCTCCGCGTCCAGCTCGTCGTACGGCCAGCTCAGCAGCCACGGCACGAGGGTGATGTGGCCCGAGGAGGAGATCGGCAGCAGCTCGGCGGGGCCGTGCAGCAGCCCGAGCAACAGCGCGTGGCGCAGCGGGAGGGCGTCCAGCGGATCGGTGCCGGCCGCGCCCGGGGTCACGGTCGGCCGGTGCTCATCCGGCGAGGTCGACGGCGACCGGGTCGCTCGGGCCGCCGGCGTCACCGCCGGAGTCGGAGCGGTTGCGACGCCAGCGCACCACGAGGTACAGGAAGCCGACGATGACGAGCCCGACGACGGTGTAGTCGACGTAGTGCAACTGGGCCTTGATGTCCGTCCAGTTGTCCTTGGCCACCTTGCCCGCGAGCACCAGGCCGAAGTTCCACGGCAGCGCGCCCAGGAACGTCAGCACGCTGAAGCGCCCGAGCGGCATCCGGGCCGCACCGGCCGGGAACGAGATGAACGTCCGGATGACGGGCAGCATGCGCGAGAAGAACACGGCGACGTCGCCGTACTTCGCAAACCAGCGGTCACCCCAGGCCAGATGGGACGGGCTGACGTGGAAGAACTTGCCGTGCTTGACCAGCAGCTCGTCCCGGCCGTAGTAGCCGATGGCGTAGGCGATCAGGGAGCCCACGAGGTTGGCCACGGTTCCCACCAGCACCGCGGCGACGAGCGAGTATTCGCCCTTCGACACGTTGAAGCCCGCGAAGAGCATCGTCGCCTCCGAAGGGATCGGGATGCCGGCCGACTCAGGCGTCATGAGGAGGAAGATCCCCGGGAGCCCCAGGTCCCCCACGACGTTCGTCGCAAATTCGGCGAGCCGGTCCGTGACACTGGCGAGCACGAGGACGGCAGAGAGCTTGAGCGTCAGCACAATCATCGAGGGTACCGTCGGCGGGTGGTGGGTGGGTGCAGGTAGCGTGTCCGACGCGATGACCGTCCGGCTCTTCGATCCATCCACACCGCTGCGTCCGCTGCGCGCCGAGCTTCGCGAGGCCGTCACGCGTGTCCTGGACTCCGAGCGGTACATCCTCGGGCCCGAGGTGCAGGCCTTCGAAGACGAGTTCGCCGACCATCTCGGCGTCCGGCACGCCATCGGCGTGGCCAACGGGACCGACGCGATCACGATCGCGCTGCGCGCGCTCGGGGTCGGTCCCGGGGATGAAGTCGTCGTCCCCTCGTTCTCGTTCTGGGCCAGCGCGGAGGCGATCCCGCCGATCGGCGCGACGCCCGTCTTCTGCGACGTGGATCCGGAGACCTCGTGCGTGACGGTCGACAGCGTCCGCGCCGCCGTGACCGCCAAGACCAAGGCGATCATCGCCGTGCACCTCTTCGGCAACGTTGCCCCCGTGAAGGCGATCGAGGAGGAACTGGGCCTACCGGTGGTCGAGGATGCCGCCCAGGCCGCGGGCTCGCTCGGCCCCGACGGGCGGCCCGGCTCGCTCGGGTCGATCGCGACGTTCAGCTTCTACCCCTCCAAGAACCTCGGCGCGTTCGGTGACGGCGGGGCCGTCACGACCGGTGACGGCGCCCTGGCCGAGCGCGTGAAGTCGCTGCGCTTCCACGGATCGCGCGACAAGGTCAGCTACGAGGACGTGGGCTACAACTCGCGCCTGGATGAGCTCCAGGCTGCGATCCTCCGGGTGCAGCTCCCGCAGCTGGATCGGTGGTCCGACCATCGCCGCGCCGCCGCGTCGTGGTACGCCAGCGCGCTGGACGGCGTCGTCGGTCTCCCCGTCGCAACGCGCGGCGCGAGCCCCGCGTGGCATCTGTACGTCATCCGGCACCCCCAACCCGACGCGCTGGCCGACCACCTGCACACGCGGGGTATCGAGTGCCGCGGCTACTACCGCCGGCCGATCCACGAGCAGCCGGCGATGGCCGGCTACACGCGGACGCTCCCGCTGCCCGGGACGGACGTCGCGGCCGCGCAGCACCTCGCCATCCCGATCAGCGCGGCGATCACCCGTGACGAGGTCGACGAGGTCAGCGCCGCGATCCGCGAGTTCTGCGGCTAGTGGAGCGCACGGCAATGTTCACCGGGTTGGAGCGCGCCGCGCGGCGCTGCGCCGCACCCGTCGGCCGTGCAAGTACGCCCAGTACGAGCAAGGCCGACGGTGACGACGCAGCATCCACGCTGCATCGCTCCCGACCCGGCGAACATTGCCTGACACTCCGCTAGCCCGCCCGTCCCTCGCCGGAGAAGCCCATGCGCGTCTGGATCGACCTCACGAACTCGCCGCACGTCCTCGTGCTCAAGCCGGTCATCGACGTGCTGCGCGCCCAGGGCGCGACCGTCGAGGTCACCGTGCGCGACTTCGCCCAGACCGTCGGACTGGCGCAGCGCCTCGGGGTGCAGCACACCGTCATCGGCCACCACCGTGGTGAGAAGCTCGCCGCCAAGGCGGCCGGTCTGGTCGACCGCAGCACCGCGCTGCTCCGCTGGGCTCGCGCTCGCCCGCGCTTTGACCTGGCGCTCGGCCACGGCTCCAACGACATCACGGTTGCCGCCGCACTGCTGCGCATCCCGCGCTCGACGATGTTCGACTACGAGTGGGCGACGGTGCAGCACACGATCAACTGCCGGCTGTCGGGCGCGGTCGTCGTCCCGGACGCCATCCCGCCCGAGCGCCTGGATCGCTACGGCGCGCGCCGCAAGCTGCAGCGCTACCCGGGGCTCAAGGAGGAGTACTACCTGGCGGACTTCGAGCCGGACACCGCCGTGCTGGACGAGCTCTCCCTGGACCCGGCCCTGCCGATCGCCGTGGTCCGTACGCCGCCCGTCGTGTCGCTCTATCACCGCTTCGAGAACGACGTCTTCGCCAGCGTGCTCGACCGGCTGCGCGGGACCCAGACCGTCGTGCTCCCGCGAGTGGAGAGCCAGCGCCCGCAGCTCGGCGGCTTCATCGTCCCCGAGCAGGCGATCGACGCGCCGTCGCTCATCGCGCTCGCCGACCTCGTCGTCAGCGCCGGCGGCACGATGAACCGTGAGGCCGTGGCGCTCGGCACGCCGGTGTGGACGACCTTCGAGGGACGCCTGGGCGCCGTGGACGAGCGCCTTATCGCCGAGGGACGCATGAACCGCCTCCAGAGCGCCGACGCGCTGCAGCTCGTCAAGCACGACCGCACGGGCGACGCCGCGCGCATCCGCCGCGACCCGGCCGATCTCGTGCGGCTGCTCACCGCGCCGCTGCGCTGACCCGCGCGGCGAACCGGCGGAATCTAGGCCCCGCCCCACCCCGTAGCCCGGAGCGTTCCCCGGACCGCGGCCTCGGCCACGACGACGACCGGTGCGACGCCGCCCGTCCACGCGAGCGCCCGCATGCGCGGCCGCGCGAGGAGCAGCGCAGCGCCCACGCCGAGCAGCGCCTGGACCTGCAGCGCGGTGACGGCATCGCCGCGCCTCCAGGGGCCGCCGACGAGCGCGCCCTGCAGCCACAGCAACAGCGCCTCGCCGACGAGCGCGCCCGC
>JAOPZJ010000355.1 GCA_025964155.1 Solirubrobacterales bacterium | reverse complement strand
GTTCGCGGCGCGCATGAGGTCGAAGTCGCCGCCCGCGGAGAAGACCTTGCCGGTCGACGCTAGGACGACGGCCCGCACGTCGGGATTGCCGCGCAGCTGCGTGATCGCCGCCGTCAGCTCGACGTGCAGCAGGTCGTCGAACCGGTTCATCAGCTCCGGCCGGGCGAGCGTGAGCTGTGCCACGCCGTCGCCGGAGACCTCGATGGTCAGCGAGGTGAACGTCCCCGACGTCATGCCTTGGCGCTCGTGACGTCGATGACGGCGTCCGACGGCGGCCCGTAGAGCGCCTCGATCAGCGCCGCGTACTTCGCCGCGATCGGCTTGCGCTTGAGCTTCATCGTCGGAGTGAGCTCCTCGCCACCGGGCAGCCAGATGCGGTCGACGATCACGAAGCGCCGCACCCGCTCAGAGTCGTTCATGGAGTCGTTGGCTCGGCGCAGGGCTGCCGTGAGCGTCTCGATCACCTGCGGGTGGCGTGCGTTGGCGGCCGGGTCGCCGTCGCCGGTGAGCGCGGCGGTCCCCTCGGGCTCGAGCACGATCAGCGCCGTCGTGTACGGCCGGGCGTCGCCGATGCAGACAACCGAGCCGATCAACGGGCACGAGCTCGACAGCGTGTTCTCGACGTACACTGGCGAGACGTTCTTCCCCGTCGAGGAGACGATGATCTCCTTCTTGCGGTCGACGATCCGGTAGTAGCCGGCCTCGTCGGTCTGGAACACGTCGCCGGTCAGCAGCCAGCCGTCCGCATCGAACGCGGCCTTCGTCAGCTCGGGCTTGCCCCGGTAGCCGGCCATCACCATCGGGCCGCGCAGCAGCAGCTCGCCGTCGTCCGCGAGCTTGGCCTGGACCCCCGGAAGCGGCAGGCCGTTCGTGACCGGCCGCGGGCGGTCGGCGGGGTTGCAGAGGACGATGCCCGCCGTCTCGCTCTGGCCGTAGCACTCACACAGGTCGACGCCGATGGCGGCGAAGAAGCGTAGCGTCTCGGGCGGCAGCGGCGCGGCCCCGGTGAAGAGCAGCTCGCCACCGTCCATGCCGATCGCGCGGCGAACGGACGACAGCGCACCGTCGTGCGCCTCCCAGCGCTTGGTCAGCTCGGGGTCGGAGTCGTGGCCGGCAACCCGGTCGTCGTGCAGCTGTACACCGAGGGCGATCGCCTCCTCCAGCCGGACCTCCTCATCGCCTGCTGCGGCGACTGTCGCGAGCGCCGCGTTCTGCAGACGCTGCCAGATCCGCGGCACGGCCATGTAGAGCGTCGGCTGGATCTCCGGCAGCAGGTCGGCCGCGGTGCGGGGGTCGGGATGGTAGGTGATGCACGCACCCGTGACGACCGGCATGTAGTACGCGCAGAGGCGGTCGCCCATGTGGGCGAACGGCAGGTAAGACACCGCGCTGCCGCCGTCGGGCAGGCGGCCCAGCGAGTGCAGGCCCCGGATCTGCTCGAGGATGTTGTAGTGGGTCAGCTCGGCACCCTTCGGCTCGCCGGTCGTCCCCGAGGTGTAGACGACGGTGATGAGGTCGTCGGGGCTCAGCGCCGGCCGGGCAGCGGGCGCCAGCGCGGGACCGAGGCTGCAGAGCTCCTCGAACGAGGAGGCGTCTGCCTCACCGTCGCCGTCCAGGACGACGAGCCGCGGGCCCGTGCCGTCGAGCTGCGCGATCGCCTCGCGCGCCTTGGACGCCAGCGCGCGCTCGGTGACGAGGACGTCCGTTCGCGAGTCCACGAGTAGGTAGGCGAGCTGCCCGACCGACGAGCTGTTGTACATCGACAGCGGGACGGCGCCGAGGTGCAGCGTCGCCATGTCGACCACGGCCGCCTCGTAGCGGTTCGTGAGCAGCATCGCGACGGTGCCCTTGTCGCCCACCCCGAGCGCCGCGAGCCCCCCGGCGACCGCGCGCATGCGCGCGTCGAACGCGTTCCAGCTCAGCTGCGTGCGCCCGTCCGACGAGCGCAGCGCCGGGGCGTCGCCCCAGCGCGCGACCGTCCGGGAGAAGGCCTCACAGAGGTCGCCGGCGGCCAGCGCGGTGGCGCCGATGGGTTCCGTCTTGAGCGTCGATTCCACGTCATCTCTCCCGTGTGACTGGTGTGGCTTGTGATCCTGCACGTCCATGGACCCGGCGTGTGGAACTCGTCTGCGGCGGTCAGCCGGCGGCGTCGGCGATCGGCAGCAGATGTCCCATCCTGCGGCGCTTCGTGTCGAGGTAGCGCGCGTTCTGCGGTGTGGCCTTGACGATCAGCGGGATCCGCTCGGTGATCTGCAGGCCGTATCCGGCGAGCCCCTCGTACTTGGCCGGGTTGTTCGTGATCAGGCGCAGCGAGGCCACGCCGAGGTCGGCGAGGATCTGCGCGCCGATCCCGTATTCGCGGCTATCCACGGGCAGGTTGAGCTCGAGGTTCGCGTCGACGGTGTCGAAGCCGCGATCCTGCAGGTTGTAGGCCCGGAGCTTGTGGCCGAGGCCGATGCCCCGGCCCTCCTGCCCGCGGAGGTAGACGACGATCCCGCGGCCCTCGGCGGCGATCAGCTCCTGCGCGAGCTCGAGCTGGGTGCCGCAGTCGCAGCGGGCGGAGCCGAAGACGTCCCCGGTGAGGCACTCGGAGTGCACGCGCACGAGCACCGGCTCGGGGCCGGAGACGTCGCCGGCGACGAGCGCGAGATGCTCCACGTGGTCGATCAGCGAGCGATAAGCGTGGACGACCATCGGACCGTGAGCGGTCTCCAGGGGCGCGCTCGACAGCGGCTCGACAAGGCGTTCGTGCCGCCGCCGGTGGGCGACGAGCTGCGCGATCGTGATCATCGCCAGGCCGTGCTCCTGGGCGAACGCGGCCAGCTGCGGGCGGCGCGCCATCGTGCCGTCGTCGTTGACGATCTCGCACAGGACGCCCGCCGGCGCCATCCCTGCCAGGGACGCCAGATCCGCGGCCGCCTCGGTATGGCCGGCGCGCTTGAGCACGCCGCCCGGACGCGCCTTCAGGGGGAAGACGTGCCCCGGGCGGACAAAGTCCCCAGGCTGCGCGGTCGGATCGGCGAGCGCCCGCACGGTGGCCGCACGCTCGGCGGCGCTGATGCCGGTCGTCATACCGTCCGCCAGGTCGACCGAGACGGTGAAGGCCGTGCCGAGCGCGTCGCGGTTGTCCCGCGAGTCCGGGACCATCAGCGGCAGCTGCAGCTCCTCGCAGCGGTCCGCCGACATCCCGACGCAGGCCAAGCCGCTCGTGTGACGGACGAGGAATGCCATCGCCTCGGGCGTGACGCAGGCGGCGGCCATGATCAGGTCGCCTTCGTTCTCGCGCTCCTCCCCATCCGCCACGACGACGAACTCGCCGCGGGCGACCGCGGCGATCGCCTCGTCCACGCTGGCCCAGCAGGGGGCGCGGCCCGCAGAATCACGCTCGGTCGCTTTTTGATTCATCCCGTCTCAATTTACCCGGACGGTCGATCCGTTGTCAACCTGGAGCCTGCCGCGGCCGTCAACGCCGCCACGGTGACCAAACCTCTCTGCGCTTGACGTACGGACCGCGCTTGACGAGTATAGAGACGATGCGGCTCAAAAATGACCTGGCAGGTCGGGTGGCGGTCGTGACGGCGGCTGCGGGGGCCGGGATCGGTGCCGCCACGGCCCGCCTGCTGGCCGAGGCGGGCGCGGATGTCGTCGTCACCGACCTGGACGCCAAGCGCACCGAACGGGTCGCCGCGGAGATCGCCGACGCCACCGGCCACCGGGTGCTGGGCCGCGTCCTGGACGTCGCGGACGAGGCGAACGTGATCGCCGTCTTCGAGGAGGTCCTGCGCGACTGGGGCGCCGTCGACGTCCTTGTCAACAACGCGGGGACGTCCGAGCCCGCGCCGGTGTGGGAGACCGACACGGCCTCCTGGCGGCGCGTGATCGACATCTGCCTCACCGGTCACTTCCTCACGATGAAGGCCGTCCTGCCGCAGATGATCGAGCGCCGCACCGGCTCGATCGTCAACATCGCCTCGATCGAGGCCTGGACGAGCGGCACCCCCGGCAACACCGCCTACCACGCGGCCAAGGCGGGCGTCCTCGCCCTGACCCGCTCGACCGCCAAGCAGGTCGCTCCCCACGGCGTCCGCGTCAACGGCGTCGCCCCGGGCCTGGTCCCCAACCCGTTCCTCGGCCGGATGCTGCCCGAGGATCACCTC
>JAOPZJ010000329.1 GCA_025964155.1 Solirubrobacterales bacterium | reverse complement strand
CGCGCTCCACGAGTAGCGCGCGCCGAACGACGGCGTCGCGCTCGGCCACCTCCAGCCCCGCCCAGGTGTCGGGCCCCGCCAGCGCCCGCACGAGCGCGGCCCCCCCGCCCTGGGCCAACGCTCCGCGGACAAGCTGCCCCAGCTCGGGAACCAGCGCGCCGACGGCCGGCTCGTGTGCGACGGCGCGCACCAGGCGGTCGGGCCGGGTGATGGCCATGGCGAGCGCGACCGTCGCCCCGCCGCTCATCCCGGCCACCGTGGCCCTTGCGACGCCCGCGGCGTCCATCGCCGCGATGACGTCCTCCACGTGGGCGCCGACGTCATCCGGCGGGTCCAGAGCGGCGCGGCTGCCGTAGCCGCGCCGCTCGACGACGAGCACCATCGCACCGCCCTCGCGCAGCGCGAGCGCAAGCGGCGCCACGGAGTCGGGCCCGAACCCGACGCCGTGAACCAGGACCACCGGCTCATTGTCTTGGTGGCTCAGGCCGGTACCGCGGCCGGCATCCGCAGGGCAGGGTCGGAGACGAGCTCCGACGGATCGTGCGGCGCGTCGTCGACGTCCATCGGATCGGTCGGGTCGCGTTCGCGTTCGGGCACTCCCATGGCGTGAAAGGCGAGGCAGACGACGCCGCCCAACGCGTAGCCGAGGCCGATCTTCGGCGCCTCGAACAGGTGCACCCGGGCACCGTGGATGAGGCCGATGCTCGCCAGGCCCCCACCGAGGAAGAAGAACCCCGCCGCGTGGAGGAACTTGCGATCGATGATGAAGACGGCGATCGCGCCGAGCACGATGCCGGCGAGCACCGCGCCCTGCCCGAGCGTGTTCAGCCCCGGCGTGATCACGCCCGCACCGGTCAGCGCCTCGGCGCCGACCTTGTCGACGCTTGTGCCCGCCGCCGACAGCGCGCTGTCCACCAGGCCCGACCCCCACGCGGCGATGTTGGGGATCATCGCCAGGACGATCGCGGCGTAGTGCGCGCGCGGGACCGACTTGAAGGCCTGGGCGCCGATGACGAGCCCGATGAACAGCAGCACGGGGACGATCGCGGGGATTGGCAGCAGGGCGCTGAGCAGCGGGAAGAGCCCGAACGTGCACAGCAGGAAGATGAGCACGCCCGTGGCGAGCGAGTAGGAGACGCGTCCCCCGGCGTCCTTCCAGCCCGGATGACCGATGTAGACGGCGGGCGGGAACGGGCTGCCCATCGCGGCACCGACGACCGCGCCGGTGCCGTCCGCGAGCAGGACGTGGCGCAGGTTGTAGTCGTCGCCGGCCGCCGCGGCACTCTCGACGTTGCTCATCGCCTCGGTGAAGTTGTAGATCCCCAGGGGTATCGCGGTGGCCAGCAGCGGCGAGAGCTCCTTGAGCCCATCGATGAGGTGCCCGATCTCCAGGCCCGGGAGCCCGATCCCGATCTCCCTGGCCGCGTCGCCGACGTCGGGGGCGGACATGTAGCCGCCGGCCCAGCCGATCGCGGACCCGACGAGCAGCGCCGCCAGGCCGATGGGGATGTTGCCCGGCAAGCGCACGCCCGAGACGAAGCCGATGATGATGACCGCCAGGACCGGGAGCGAGATCCACGTCGCCTCCCACATCTGCGCGGCGGGCCGCATCGAGATGAACGTCACCGAGATGCCGGCAAGCGTCCCCAGCATCGCCGCGCGCGGCGTGAGCTTACGGACGTACGGGCCGACGAACGCCCCGATGAGGATGATGACGCCGATGATGAAGGCCCACGCGACCCCGGCCGCCCAGGCCTGGATCGGGTCCTTCGTCGACAGGTAGATCGGCAGCATGATCACGAGCGTCACGATGAACATGTGCGGGACGCTCGGCCCGTAGGGCAGCGCTGTCACGTCGGTCCGGCCCGTCTTCGCCGCCAGGCGGCGGGCGAGGTAGAAGTAGAAGACGTTGCCGATGAGCAACTCGATGCCGAGCGCCGGGAGGATCACCCCGGACACGTCCCCGGCCGGGATCTTGATGACGAAGAGCACGAGCCCGCTGAGGACGAGCACGTTGACGAGCATGTTGACGAAGAGGCCGAAGAAGGCGTTGAGGTCGCCGCGCGTCCAGAGAGGCGCGGCCTGGGAACTGACGGCGGGGGTCGACACGGTTCAGGCTCCGAGGTCGGCGGTGACAGGATCGGGGGCCGCGAGGCGTGCGGCGGTCTCGGGGGTCGCGGGACCCTCGGTGAGGACGGACAGCAGCTGTTGCGAGGTGGCGACCCAGCCGAAGATGCCGCCCTGTGCGGCGATCATCTTCAGCCCCACCTCGTGGAACTCGGGGAAGTAGGACCCGCAGCAGTCGCCGAGCACCAGACACTCGAAGCCGCGGTCATTGGCCTCACGCACCGTGGTGTGGACGCATACCTCGGTGGTGACGCCGGTGACGATCAGGCGCGTGATCGACCGGTTGCGCAGGAGCAGCTCCAGGTCGGTCGCGTAGAAGGCGCCCTTGCCGGGCTTGTCGAGCACGACCTCGCCCTCGATCGGCGCCAGCTCGGGCACGATGTCGTGGCCCTCCTCGCCGCGGATGAGGATGCGCCCCTTCGGGCCCGGGCTGCCGATCGTCGTGGCCGAGCGGCCGCGCGTGAGCTTGGCGGGCGGGCAGTCCGCCAGGTCCGGGCGATGGCCCTCACGCGTGTGGATGACCAGCATGCCTGTCGCGCGGGCGCCATCCAGGACCCGGCGCAGCGGCGCGACGACTCGCCCCAGCAGCGAGACGTCGTTGCCGAGCATCTCCCCGAAGCCACCGGGCTGCAGGAAGTCGCGCTGCATGTCGATGACGATGAGCGCCGTGGTAGCGGGATCCAGGTCGAACTCGTACGGCTCGGCGGGCACGCTGATCATGCTCGGCGTCTCTTTCTGGTGGCGGTTGCGAGGCTCGGGCCCCGCGATGTCGACGACGTTGTATGCAATGAGGTCCACACTGCTCGGGCAGCCTCTCGCGAGGTCGGCGCGCGCGCATCGGACCGTCGGTCCTAAGACGTTTCGACCGCGGGCCACAATCGCCGCCGGATACGCTGAACGTGCATGGCTCCCCGCCCCGCCCAGGCCGACCGGGTCTACGCCCAGCTTCGTGACGGGCTCCTGCGCGGGGACTTCCCGGTCGGTCGACGACTCATCGAGCAGCAGCTCGCCACGCGCTTTGCCACGAGCCGGACGCCCATCCGGGAGGCGCTGCGCCGGCTGGAGGGCGACGGTCACCTCATCCGCGAGCCCGCCGGGGGGCTGTGCCCCTCCGTACCGAGCGTCCGCTCGATGCGCGACCTCTACGACGTGCGCCTGGCCATCGAAGAGCTCGTCGTCCGGCGCGCGGCCGTCTCCGGCGCGCGCGGGCTGCTGGACGAGCTGGGGCATGACTGGCATGCGCTGGAGGCCGACCAGAGCAGCGGTCGCTCGTTGCGAGGCGGCCCGGGATTCGTCACCCGCGACGAGGACTTCCACCAGCGCCTGGCCGAGGCCGGCGGCAACACCTACGCCGAGCGCCAGCTGCGCGACGTGAACGAGCGCATCCGCATCCTGCGCATCCATGACTTCACGAGCGAGGACCGCGTGCGCTCGACGATCGCCGAGCACCTGGAGATCGTCGAGGCGGTCCTGGCGGGGGACGCCGACGGCGCGGCGGCCTTCATGCGTGCACACGTCCAGCGCAGCGCGCTCGTCGTCCGCGAGCGCGTCGGGGAGGCGCTGTCGCGCATGTTCGACGATGCGGCGTCCGCCTGACCGGACCCGCGCGCGGCCGGTCGCGCACGCACCGCCGTTAGGGGATCACGCCGCACGCGAGTAACCTGCGGGGACCGCCATCGGTAGCGCGGACGGCCGGCTCCGGCTGAGCGCGCGGCCACGAAAGGGGCGTCGAACGATCGCCCATCACGACATCACCGAGCCGGCCGAGACGGGCCCTACGGTCACGGCGACCCTCGCCGACGGTCCGCTGGAAGGCAAGAGCATCGAGGCCGAGGTCATCGAGGGCCGGCCACCGAAGGTCGTCGACGTCCCTGCCGACGACGGGAGCACGTGCCGCTACTGCCTCGCGGACTGGGCCCAGACCGGTTCGTCCGCCGTGTACACGTTCCTGTACCGCATCTAGGACCTAGGGCGCAGCGTTCACGCGCACGCCGGCCGGCAGCGTGCCGCCCGCCAGCAGGTCGGCGGCCGCGTCCTGCAGGGCGGTGAGCGCCACGCGATAGCCGAAGGGCCCGATGGACGCCCGCGCCACGCCCAGGCGCTCGAGCTCGGTGATCGCCGGGGCACCCGGCCCGGCGAGGACGCTGAGCTTCTGCGGGCCGAAGGCGGCCGCAAGCGCGGTGATCGTCGCCGCGTCCCTGACCCCGGGGACGAAGACACACTCCGCGCCCGCCGAGAGGTAGGCCTGACCGCGCTTCATGGCGTCGGCGAGCGCGACACCGGGGTCGGTGCCCTGCGGGGCCTTGAGGATCGCGTCGGTGCGCGCGTTCAGCACGAAGCCCGTGCCTTCGGCCTCGCGGGCGGCGACGACGGCCTCCACCGCCGCGACCGACTCCGCCAGCGGCTTGCGCTCGTCCTCGAGGTTCGCGCCGACGGCACCGGCGGCGATCGCGCGACGCGTGGTCTCGCCCGGGTCGCCGTAGCCGGCCTCAAGGTCGGCGGACACCGGCAGGTCCACGCCGGCAACGATGCGCTCGATGGCCGCCAGATGCAGGTCCAACGGGATCTGCTCACCGTCGGGGTAGCCGTGAGCGGCGGCGATGGCGTGGCTCGCGGTCGCCAAGGCGGAGGTGCCGCCGACGGCAGCGACCGCACGTGCGCTGCCCACGTCCCAGACGTTGACCAGGACAAGGATCTGCGGGTCTTCGTGGAGGCGGCGCAGCTCGGCGGCCAGTTCGGGACGCGGGGGCATCGGCCCAAACGTAGCGGCACGACGCGGGTCGTGCCGTCAGGGCGGCGATCGCCGCGCAGGTCCCGCAGGCGCGTGCGCCGGGGGGTCGTTGCCCCGGCCTACACGGGCGGCGTCCAGCGGGCGGGCATCGCGGCGATGCCGTTGATGAAGTTGTTGACCTGGAAGACGGGGACGCCCGCCGCGATGTCGGGCACGCGCGTGTAGATGTCCCGCAGGCTGTGCTTGACCATCATCCGGCCGAAGGCCGCGCCCATGCAGTAGTGCGGGCCGCCGCCCCCGAAGCCGAGGTGGCGGTTCTCGTCGGTGCGCAGGATGTCGAAGCTTCCGGCGTCGGCGAAGGCGCTCGCGTCGCGGTTGCCCGACGAATACCACATGACGACCTTGTCGCCGGCGGCGATCGGCACGCCGCCCAGCTGCGTGTCCTGCGTCGCGGTGCGCCGGAACTGCATCACCGGCGTGGCGTACCGCATGATCTCCTCCACGCAGCCGTCCAGCCGTCCGTCGAGGTCCTCGAGCAGCAGGGCGCGCTGCTCGGGGTGGCGCGTGAGCAGGCTCAGTCCGTGGGCGAGCGAGTGCCGGGTCGTATCGTTCCCCGCCGCCGCCAGCAGGCAGAAGAACGAGCCGATCTCCCAGTCCTCGAGCGTGCGGCCACCGATCTCGGCCTGCACGAGCCAGGTCAGCAGATCCTCGCCCGGCGTCGCGCGCCGCTCTTCGATGAGCTCGAAGCAGATGTCCAGCAGGCGCTGGGCCTCCTCCCCGTAGGTCTCCAGGGCCGACCGGCCCTGGGCGGCCTCGGGGTCGTCCCAGGCGAGCAGCTTCTCCGCCGCGTCCATCACGTCATGGCGCGTCTGCCCCTCGGGCAGGCCGAAGAAATCCGCGAAGATCCGGCCGGGCACCAGCTTGGCGAACGCCTCGCAGAAATCGGCCTCCTCGCCCGTAGCCAGCAGCTCGTCGACGAGCTCCACGACGTTGCCGCGAACCCATTCCTCGATCGTGCGCATGCGTCGCGGCCTGAAGGCCTGGGAGACGAGCGACCGCAGCTGAGCGTGCTCAGGGTCGTCCATTGCGAGGAACGACTGCGACATCTGCGAGACGACCTCGGGGAAGTCCTCCATGAGGATGCCCCGCCCCGAGCAGAAGACCTTCGCGTTGCGGCTCACCGTGCGGATTTCCTCGTGCCGCCACACCGACCAGAAGCCCGGGGTACCGTCGTCCGGCGGCATCAACTCGGACTCGTACGGGCGGTGCCATGAGATCGGGCACTCCTCGCGGAACCGCTGGAAGACGCGCTCACGTATCTCGTAGTCCTGTGCCCAGAACGCGCGCGCCGAGATGTCGGCGTCGGGCGCGTCGAGCGTGGGCCTGGTCATCGCCGGTGTACTCACACGCCTACCATCCCAGCCCGCCGGGCATGTGCGCATCCCCTATCGGACGGAGGTCTCTCCGTCCATCGGGGGATCTTCGTCGCACGCGGCAGCCCGCCTCAGCAGCAGTTCGCGCTCGCGCTCGTTGCGCGTGAGCGCGGCCGCGCGCTCGAACTCCGCGCGCGCCTCGCCTGAGCGACCGAGCTTCTCGAGGAGGTCGCCGCGGACGCTCGGCAGCAGGTGGTAGCCCTCCAGCGAGGACTCGGCGCTCAGGGCGTCGACGAGCTCCAGCCCCACGGCAGGGCCGAACGCCATCCCGAGCGCCACCGCCCGGTTGAGCTCCACGACGGGCGACGGCGCCAGCTGGGCGAGTGCATCGTAGAGCGCTGCGATACGCGCCCAATCCGTCTGCTCGGCCGTACGCGCACGGGCGTGGCACGCGGCGATCGCGGCCTGCAGCGCGTACGTTCCGAGTGTCCCGCCGAGCGCCTCGGCCCGCTCGAGCGCCGCCAGGCCGCGGGTGACGAGGAGCCGGTCCCAGCGCGACCGGTCCTGGTGCAGCAGCAGGACGGGCTCACCGGACGGGCCACTTCGCGCACGGGTGCGCGACGCCTGGATCTCCATGAGCGCGACGAGCCCGTGGACTTCGGATGCCTTCGGCATCAGCTCGGCCAGCACGCGGCCCAGGCGCAGCGCCTCCTCGCAGAGCGCCGGCCGCACCCAGTCGTCCCCGGCCGTGGCCGAGTAGCCCTCGTTGAAGACGAGGTAGACGACCTCGAGCACCGACGAGAGCCGGTCGGCGAGGTCGTCCTTTGCCGGGACCTCGAAGGGCACGTGCGCAGCGGCGAGCGTCCGCTTGGCCCGCACCATGCGCTGCGCCACGGTGGACTCGGCCACGAGGAAGGCGCGCGCGATCTCCTCGGTGGTCAGCCCGCCGAGCAGCCGCAGCGTCAACGCGATGCGGGCTTCGGTCGAGAGCACGGGGTGGCAGCACGTGAACATCAGGCGCAGCAGGTCGTCCTCGACGGTGTCGTCGATGACCGCGTCGAAGTCCGACGCGGCCATCGCGAACTGGATCCCCACCTCGCGGGCGAGCAGCTCGTGCTTGCTCTCCAGGCGCTTGCCGCGGCGCAGCAGATCGATCGCACGGTGCTTGGCGGTGGCCATCAGCCAGGCGCCCGGGTTCTCCGGGACGACCGACCGCGGCCAGCTCTCCAGCGCCGCCAGCAGCGCGTCCTGCGCCAGGTCCTCCGCCAGGCCGACGTCGCGCACCATGCGCGTCAGCCCGGCGACGAGCCGCGGCGCCTCGATCCGCCAGACCGCGTCGATCGCGCGGTGGGTCGCCTCCGACATCGCCTAGGCGGAGGTCTGCTCCGGCGGCACCTGTGACAGCTCCGCGGCCGCCTGCACGTCCTCCGGGAAGTCCGACATCTCGTAGACGCGGCGCACCTCGATGAAGTCGCCTTCGCCGAGGGGACAGCGCGACGCCCACTCGACGGCCTCCTCCTTGGACTTCGCCTGGATGAGCCAGTAGCCGCCGACGACCTCCTTGGCCTCGGCGAACGGCCCGTCGGTCACGCCGACCTTGCCGCCGGTGGAACGGACGCGCGCGCCCTCAGAGGGCGGATGCAGCCCGTCGAGGGACAGCAGCACGCCGGCCTTCGTCAGCTGCTCGTTGAACTTGGCCATCTTGCCGACGTCCTCGGCACCGGGCGGCTCCCAGTCCCCGACGATCTCCATGTTGGGGTACATGAACATCATGAATCGCATGGCGTGTCTCCTTCGCTTTACGAGTTCAACAGCCGGCTTCCGGAGGTCCCGGAGTGTGGCCTGAACCCTCGTTCTATCCGGTGCGACGAACGAGGTCGGGCGAAATCGACACGGCGGGCGAAAACTTTCTCCGATCCGCCTCCGGACTAGGACGCGACGCCGGTGTGCGGGTCCAGCTGGCTGCGGAGTGCCAGCACGAGCCCGGCGAGGCGCGGGGCCTCGGACAGCGCCGGGCCATCGAGCACGCCGAACGCGTGCTCGAGCTCGCGGGCCAGCTCCGAACCACGCGGGAGGCCGAACATGCCCAGCAGGCCTGTGAGCGTGTGGGCGACGCTCGCAGCGCCGGCGCGCCGGTGCTCGTCGAGGTGTCCTTCCACCACCGCCGCGACCGCCTCGTCGAGCGTCTGGACCCTGCGGGCAAGCTCGTCTCGGCTGTCCTCGAACACCGCCTGAACGACGGCCGGCACCTGAGACCCGGTCACCGGACGCGAGCTTCTGGGTGCGAGGATCGCCGCCACCTCGTCCGACAGCGTCATCGGATCGAAGGGCTTCGTCAGGACGCCCGCGACGCCGAGCTCTTCGAACCGATGGCGGTCGGCGGCCTGGGCCTTGGCCGTCAGGAGGATCACGGGGATGTCCCGGGTCTGCGGGTCATCCCACAGGCGCTTGAAGGTGGTGGGACCGTCGACGTCGGGCATCATCACGTCGAGCAGGATCGCGTCGGGGCGCTCCGCGATCGCCTTGGCGATCCCGTCGGCTCCCGAGCTCGCGCACGAGACCCGCCAGCCGCCGACGGCTTGAAGGCTGATCGCCGCCACCTCGCGGATGTCGTCTTCGTCATCGACCAACAGGATGTGCTTCTGGCTCATCGCTCACCTCCGGTGTTTGGGGGTGCGTGAGGCGGCCCAACAAGCCCATCACGCGCTGCTCGAAGTCCTCCGGCGTGATCCGGCTCTTGATCAGGAACTCGGTGCTCGCGCCGAGCCGAAGGCGCTCGCGGTCGGCCCGGTCAAGCTCGCGGGCGGTGTACACGACCAGCGGCAGCGCGCTCAGGCGCTCGTGCCGGCGCAGCCAGTCGACAACCTGAAAGCCGTCCGTCTCGGGCAGGCCGATATCGAGGACGAGCAGGTCGGGCAGGATGTGCTGGCTGAGCTCGATCGCCTCGCGGCCATCGGCGGCGCGGAAGACCTGTATCCCGTGCCGGTCGAACATCGCGCCAAGGATCGCGGCGACATCGGGGTCGTCTTCCACGATGAGCACCTTGAACGGCTCGCCACAAGGGGCCACCGCGCGCTCGAGCGCCGCGAACAGCATCGCTTCGTCAAGCGGCTTCTGCACCCAGTCCGCGACCGGAGTGCCGGAAGCCTCCGCCTCGGCCGGCGACAACACGCTCAGGATCACGATCGGCACCGCGCGCGTCTCGGGATGCTCCTTGAGCGCCGCCGCGGTCTCCCAGCCGCTCATGCCCGGCATCAGCAGGTCAAGCAGGATCGCGTCGGGGCGCTCGGCCATCGCGCGCTCAACCGCCTGCTCGCCGGAGTGCGCGGCGATCACGCGGTAGCCGCGCTGCTCGAGCATCGCCCCGACGACCTCGACGACCGAGGCGTCGTCATCGCAGACGAGGATCAGCGGCCCGCCCGCCGGTCGATCGCGCGCCGGCTCGTCGTCGACGCTCGGCGCCGGCAGCACGAACGAGAAGGTGCTGCCCCGCCCGAGTTCGCTCTGCACCCAGATGCGCCCGCCGTGGTGCTCGACGATCGTGCGGCAGATCGCGAGCCCGAGGCCGGTGCCGCCCTTCTCGCGGGAGTCGGAGGCGTCGACCTGCTGGAAGCGCTCGAAGATCGCGTCGAGCTTGTCGGCCGGGATGCCACGACCCCCATCGCTCACCTCGAAGAGCACCTCCTGGCCACGGCGCTTGGATGACAGGCGCACGGTGCTGTCCGGCGGCGAGAACTTCACCGCGTTCGAGATCAGGTTCGTCAAGGTCTGAAGCACGCGGTCGGGGTCGGCGAACAACGCGACCGGCTCCCCCTCGACGACGAGGCTCACCTGAGCCTCGGCCGCCAACTGGCCCAGGCTCTGGACCGCCAGCTCGACGAGCGCCCGCGCGTCGCAGAGCTCCGCGTGCATGTCCAGCTTGTCCGAGTCGATGCGCTCGATGTCGAGGATGTCGTTGATCAGGCGCACGAGGCGGTTGGTGTTCTGCACCGCGATCTCGACCATGCGCCGGCCCTTCTCGGGCAGCGGCCCGAGCACGCCTGACTCGAGCAGCCCCAGCGAGCCGCGGATCGACGTCAGCGGCGTCCTGAGCTCGTGGCTGACCATGGAGGTGAACTCGTCCTTGGCGCGCTCGATCTCGCGGCGCTCGGTGATGTCCTTGAAGACCACCACCGCGCCCTTGACCCGGCCGCGCTCGAGGATCGGGGTGATCGTGTACTCCACGGGGAAGCTCGAGCCGTCCTTGCGGAAGTAGACATCCTGATCCGCGCTCTGCACGGTCCCCTGCTGCAGCGCCGCCGTCACAGGAGAGTCCTGGACTGGGTAGGGCGTCCCGTCGGGCCTCGTGTGATGGATCAAGTCGTGCTTGCTCAGGCCGATCAGCTCGTCGCTCTCGTAGCCGGTCATGCGTGTCGCGGCGGGATTGACGAACGTGATGCGGCCGTCCCCGTCGATGCCGAAGATGCCCTCGCCGGCGGAGTTCAGGAGCGACTCGTTCTGTGCCAGCAGGCTCTCCGTGCGGCGACGACCGGAGTCGGCGGCTGCCCTGGCTTTAGCGGCAATGAACTGAATCACCGCGATCAGGACGGCGCTCGCAAGACCCAACACCATGACGATCAGGGCGATCCGACTGTTGTGTGCGTCGATGTCGTGCCTCAGGGCGCGCATCTGCGTTCCGATGGACAGAGCGAGCGCCTGGGATTCCTGATCGAGCCGGTCGCCCAGCTTGTCCGTCGAGACCCAGGCGGCATCCTCACGCTCCTGGTTGCTCGGCGTGGGCGCGCGTCGGTTCCGATCGGCAGCGACGAAGAGCCGACTCGAGCCCCGGTCGTAGCGCGCCCGCGACGGTCCGATCGCCGCGAGGGCCGAGCCCGCCTTCGGATCTGGATCTCTCGCCAGGCCGCGCTCGATCTGGCCGAGCACCCGCCGGAACTGCGCGGCGTGCCGGACAAACTCCTGGCGATGGCCGAGGTGCCCGAGCGTGTACGCGCTGGTGTCGTGGGCGTTGTACTGCACGTACAGGCTCAGTACCCGCGCGGCGACCGCCAGCTCCTGCACCCGCCTGACGGCCTCGACCTCACGCCCGACGCCGCGTCTCTCGACGACGACGTACCCCACGAGGGCTGCCGGCAGCGCGAGCGTGATGACCAGACTGAGCGGTAGAAGCGTGCGAAGTGGCGGCAAGAGAGTCCCGTCGGTGGAGAGCCCAGCCGGGGTGAGCCTTTCGGCGACCCCTTAGAGCCCTCTCGGCAGCGGCTATCGAAACTTGACCCCCAAGGCGAGCACCCGTTCGACGGCGAGACCACCTGTTCGCGATCACGTGGGCGCCCGTAAGCCAGAACACAAGAGTATTGCGCCGTCGGCCCAAGAGGCAGAAAAGGACCGTGACCTCTCGCGCATTCTCACCCACTGGCACGTGACGTGGGGTACTGTCTCCGCTCGCACCCGGATGGCGAAAATGGTCAGACGCGGCTGGTTTAAACCCGGCTGTCCGTGAGGACATGGGGGTTCGAGTCCCCCTCCGGGTACCTGACGCAGACCTCATCGTGGGGCTTCCTGAGCCCCGCCGAGGGGCTACCACCGTCGAGACACTCGTCGAGCGCCTCCCGACGGCATCGATCGGCTTTCCCCCGTGCAGCAGGAGCAGATCGCCGCCGTCATCAACGGCGACCTCGACCTGCGTGCGATCGCGGAACCGCTCGCAGGTGTGCCGGGGCGCGGGCGATGAAGTCACCGACACCCACGATCTGTGGCATGACCTCGTGACGTTGGCCGTGACGTTCGGCGGCGAAGACGGACGCGTCATCTTCGTCCCTCGAGGAGCTACCCACGACGGGCTTGGCTGTCCGACCCCTGCGCCCGAAAACGCGAAAGGCCCAGCATTCGCCGGGCCTTTCGTCACATGCCCACGGAAGGACTCGAACCTTCAACCTTCGGATTAAGAGTCCGCTGCTCTGCCAATTGAGCTACAAGGGCGTGGCGCTGAGTGTAGCCGAGGTCAGCCGGCGGGCGTTGTCTGCGTCGTGGCTCCGGTGGCGCCCGCACCGCCGGCGGCGGACGCCACTTGGGCCTTGAGGGCCTCAAGCGCGGTGCGCACCTGTTTGCGGTCGGCTGCGGGGGACAGCGAGACGGCCTTCTCGATCGCGAGGTCGCCCTTGCGGGTCTGGCCGGCGGTGAACGCGAGCAGCGCGTACTGCTTGTAGAGGTCGGCGTCGGGCGGCTGGCTCTGCTCGATGATGAGGTCCATCGCGCCGACGGCCTTGTCCGGGAGGTTCAGTCCGGAGGTCCCGTAGACGTTGATCATCTGGCGGGCGACCGACTGGTCGACCTTCGCGGGGTTGAGGGCGAGGTAGCGCTCCCAGGCCGTCGAGGCCTCGCGGAAGTTGTTCAGTCCGTCCGCGTCCTGCTGGAAGCCGCCGTTGGCCCCACCCTCGGCGAGGCGGAGGGAGGCGAGCTTGGCCCAGGCCGCCGCGTTCTTCGGGTTCAGGTCGACCTGCTTCTGGGTGGACTGGATCTGCTTGGTGTAGCTCGACGTCGTCGGGCTGCCGCTGCTGCTCGAGAACGCGTCGAAGAGACCGCCATTGGTGTTGCCGCCGATGCCGAAGAGCACCAGACCGCCGCCCATGAGGATCGCCAGACCGAGATAGATTCCTTGGACGGCGCGCCGACGGCCGCGGCCCCGCAGGTCAAACAGCATGGACTGAGGTTAGCCGTCCTTCTCTCGGGGCGGCGTCAGGACCGCAGCGTCGCTGCCTTCCTCGCGGTCGTCCCCCGGCCAGGGTTGGGCTTCGGGTTCGTCGCCGAGGGCGACGCCGTCAGGATCGGCCTCGTCCGCGGGTGACGCGTCCCCGCCCGGTGCGCGGGGCCACGGGTCGTCGTCGTCCTCGTCGTCCTCGTCATCTTCGTCGTCGTCGTCCTCGTCGGTGTCCCAGCGGCTGGGACGGGCGGCGCGCTCGGCCTTGCCGCGGTCCATGAGCGTCGCCATCACGAGGCTGAGCTCGAAGAGCGCGTAGAGGATGAGGAACTCGAGGATCATCGAGACCGGATCGGTCCCGGGCAGGATCATGGCGAGCACCGCGGTGGCGACGATGGCGTACCGCCGGTAGCCGCGCAGCTGCTTGGCGGTGATGATGCCGGTCCGCGTCACCGCCAGGATGGCCACCGGCAGCTGGAAGACCAGACCGATCGAGGCCAGCGTCAGGATCGCGAACTTGTAGTAGTCCTTTGCTTGCACCAGGACGTTGAACTGGTCCGCGTTGAAGTTCTGCAAGAAGGCCGTGGCCGCCGGCAGCACGACCACATAGGCGAAGGCCACTCCCGCGATGAACAGGAACGGGACCATCCCCATCAGCGGCAGGGCCACGCGTTTCTCGTCCGGACTGAAGGCCGGCAGGACGAACGCGTACAACTGGAAGAGCAGCAGCGGCAGGGAGAAGAGCAACGCGAAGTACGCCGCCACCGTGATCGTCTGCGTGAACGGCTCCCCGATCCCGATGGTGATCGGCTTGTTCGTCGGTGGCGCGTGCGGCAGGGCCTGGTAGGACTTCTGCGCCTGCGCGAGGAGCGTCTTGAGCTTGACCCGTGTCGCCGCGTCGATCTTCGGATCGGCGGAGGTCACCGTCAGCTCGGCGATCTGGCTGCGGAGGACCGTCTTGACGCCCTGGTTGGCGATGTAGATCTCACCGAGCGGACCCTTGCCGTCCTTCGTCCGCTGCTCCGTCTGGGTGGCCAGCGGCTGGCCGATGAACTCCAGCAGCGCCTTGTTCTGCCACGCGCACAGCGTGAAGCTGATGACGAGCGTGATCGCCATGATCATCAGGCGCGAGCGGAGCTCGTCGAGGTGCTCGACAAGGCTCAGACGGTCTTCGTGACCGATGGGACGGACGGCGGCGGGCATGATGGTGGGGGCGATGCGGTGCGGCGAGCCGGACGGCGCTCTAGGCGTCCTGGCCGGTGCGCTCGGGCGCGGTCTCGCGCGCGGCGGCGGGTGGCGTCGCGTCGGCCGGTGCGGCGGCCCGCGTCAGCGCGGGGCGCTCGGGTACCTCGTCGTCGTCCTCGTCGTCGGCGTCGTGCCTGCTCGTGACGGCGTCCTTGAAGTCGCGCATGCCGGTGCCGAGCTGCTTGCCGAGACCGGGAAGGCGCTTGGGACCGAAGATGACGAGCAGGATGACGAGCAGGATGATGAGCTCGGTAGGACCGATGTTGGGCATGGTTCGCCTTCTTGAGGGAGTGCTTGGAGGGTACCGACCCGGTCACTCAAGGCTCGCGCTGTACCGACCGATGAATGGTGTGTCCCCTTCTTCATCCCTTCGCCATGAGCCGCCCAACAGATCACTCCCATTCCATCCGCAAGGTCGTGCTGCCCTCCGGGAAGACGATCGAGGTCGTGTACTTCGAGGACCAGCTCGTAAGCGGTCTGACGACTGCGCCGCGGCCCCAGGAGCACGACCACGGCGACGACGACGGCCTGCACCACTGCGGGGCCTGCACGTCCGCCCTCGTGTACCCGCTGGACTGGACCGAGGCCGGCTCCAAGCACTGGCAGATCACGCTGCGGTGCCCCAACTGCGAGTGGGTCGGCACCGGCGTGTTCAGCAGCTCGGCCGTCGAGCAGTTCGACGGGGAACTGGATCGTGGAACCGAGTCGATGATCGCCGACCTGCGCCGCCTCATGCACGCGAACATGGAAGAGGACATCGAGCGCTTCGCCCTGGCGCTGCGGGACGGGCACATCCTGCCCGAGGATTTCTAGGGCGGGCGAACCTCGGCGGCGTCAGGCGTATCGGGCGACGACACCGTCGGCCACGAGGTCCAGCGCCAGACGCTGGCTGACGGGCAGTCCGTCCGGCAGCTGCGCCTTGGCCCCGGTCACGAGGTCCAGCGCCTGGCTGCGCGCCGCCTCCAGGGCGCCGCAGGCGGCAATCGCGTCGCAGAGCGCCTCGGCCTGCTCCGGCGTCGTCACGGTGCGCAGGTCCAGCGCCGCGAGCGCCGGGTCGCGCTCGCGCGCGAGCAACAGCGGCAACGTCACCGTCCCGTCCAGCAGGTCCGTGCCGCGGTGCTTGCCGGTGCGCTCGGCGGGCCCACTGACGTCCAAGACGTCGTCCAGCAGCTGGAAGGCGAGGCCGATCCGGCGCCCGAACTCCGTCAGCGCGGCGGCCAGGCCCTCGTCACCCGTGGCATCCAGGACGCCGAGGGTGCACGCGGCCTCGAACAGCCGCGCCGTCTTCAGCTCGCAACGATGCAGGTAGCGCTCGACCGCGACCCCGGTGTCCCAGGCATCCTCGCGCTGCAGCAGCTCGCCCTCGGCCAGGGCCGAGCCCGCCCGTGACAGCGCCCTGACCTGCGGCGCGTCCCGGGAGCGCACGAGCTCCGCGAATGCGTCGGCGAAGAGGGCATCGCCGGTGGCGATGGCGGCGCGCCGGCCCGCCGAGGCCCAGACCGTCGGCTGGCCGCGGCGCAGCGCGGCGGCGTCCAGGACGTCGTCGTGCACGAGCGTGGCCGAATGCACAAGCTCTACCGCGACGCCGGCGCGCACCAGCCCGTCGCCGCTGGCGTCCCGCCAGCCGGCCGCGGGTCCGGCGGCAACGAGGACGAGCAGTGGACGCAGGCGCTTGCCACCCGCGGCGATCGTGCCGGACGCCCAGCCCGAGAGCGGCGCGGGGTACGCCGAGGCGATCTCTCCCAGGCGCCGCTCGATCCGTGTGAGCAGGTCCGGGATGTGCGGGCCCGCGGCGGCGGCGATCGGCGCCGTCTCAGGCGCCATCATCACGTTCACCCTCGGGAAGCGGCGGGCTTCTCACCGACGTGCAGCGCGATGATGCCGCCCGCGGTGAGCACGTAGCGGACGTTCACCAGCCCGGCGCCGGCGAGCCGCGCGGCCAGGTCGTGCGGTGCGGGGAAGCGCTTGACCGAGTTGGGCAGGTACTCGTAGGCCTCGGGGTCACCCGCAACCTTGCCGATGAGCGGGACGACGCGGTCGAACCACATGCGGAAGAAGGTCGACAGCGGCGGCTTCGTGGGCGTCGTGATCTCCAGGACGACGACGCGCCCGCCGGGGCGCACGACCCGCGTCATCTCACGCAGGCCCTGGTCCAGGTCCGAGAAGTTACGGGCGCCAAAGCCGACGGTCGCCGCGTCGTAGGCATCGGTCGCGTACGGCAGCTCGAGCGCGTTGCCCCACTCGAAGGCGAGGCTCGGCGCCTTGACGCGGGCCCGGGCGAGCATCTCCTCGGAGAAGTCCGAGCCGGTGACCGATCCCGTCGGCCCGACCCGGGAGGCCAGCTCGACCGCGAGGTCGCCGGTCCCGGTCGCCACGTCAAGGACGCGGTTGCCGGGCCCGACGGCCGCCAGGTCGGCGGCCCGGCTGCGCCACTTGTGGTGCAGCCCGGCCGTCATGACCGAGTTCATCAGGTCATAGAGCCCGGCGATCCGATCGAACATCGCCCTGACCTGCGGCGCCTCCAGGGTGCCCGGCTGCGCCGTCGCGGGGCCCGGCATCACTTCAGCTGCGACAGGAAGGTCACCATCGCGTTGAACTTCTGTGGGCTGTTCTGCTGCAGCGAGCTGAAGGACGGCATCGGCGCGGTTGGGTTGACGAGCGTGCGGGCGATCGCCTGCTTGGGCACGTTCTTCGCGATGTGCGTCAGCGGCGGCCCGGGACCGCTCGCGCCGTTCTCGCCGATCTTGTGACAGGCCAAGCACCCGGACTGGGCCACCACCTGCTTGCCGGCGTTGTACTCCGCGACGAACGCGGGGCCCTGCGCCAGGACCGCCTTAGGGGTCGGCATGTCGATCTGCGTGGGAGGACCCGCCGCGGCGCCCTCGTAGGTGAGGAAGCCCATCGCGGCGATCACGAAGATGGCGGTGACGGTGGCGATCGGCCGACGCTCGGGACGACGCTCGGGCGAGCGGTCGTAGAACGGCAGCAGGAACAGCAGGATCATGCAGATCGTCGGCACGCCGATCGTCGCCAGCGGCACGAGCTCCGCCGGCTTGATCACGCGCAGGAGCTCAAACAGGAAGAAGAAGTACCACTCCGGGCGCGGCGTGTACGTCGTCGTCGTCGGATCGGCCTTCGGCCCGAGCTCGGCGCCCAGGACCAGCGACATCGTGATGATCGCTGCCATGACGACGACGGCCATCAAGCCGTCCTTCGCCACCGCGTACGGGAAGAACGGCTTGCCGGCCGCCTTCAGCGCCATGTACTCGCGGAGGTACTGCTCCTTCTCACGCTGGTTCATGCGCGTTCCTCCTCATCGGTGCTGCTCTGCGGCAGCTTCTGCCACGGCGGAGCGGTCGTGCCCAGCTTGGCGACCAGGTACAGGTGGAAGCCGATCAGCGCGCCGATAAGGCCGGGCACGAGCATCATGTGGATCGCGTAGAAGCGCGACAGCGTCGTGGCCCCGAACTCCGGGCCTGCACGGAGGAAGTCCGACAGGTACGGGCCGACGAGCGGACCGGTGCCGTTGATGTTCACGCCGACGACCGTCGCCCAGTACGACCGCTGATCGAAGGGCAGCAGGTAGCCGGTGAAGGCCATCGTCATCGTGAGAATGAGCAGGACGACGCCGATGATCCAGTTCAGCTCGCGCGGGTACTTGTACGCGCCGAAGAAGAACGTCCTGCCCATGTGCAGGAAGATGAGGACCACCATCACGGTGGAACCCCACTTGTGCATGCCGTGCACGAACTCGCCGAGGAACACGTCGTCGTTGACATGGCGCATCGACTCGTAGGCTCCGCCCGCGGCGTCGGGGCGGTAGTACATCGCCAGGAAGATCCCGGTCACGGCCTGGCTCAGGAAGGCGAACATCGTCGCCGAGCCCAGCGTGTAGAACCAGTTGGTGCCCTTGGGCACCTTGCGGAACATCATCCAGCGCGCGCCACCGGACAGCGAGGTGCGCTCGTCGACCCAGTCGACGACGCTCGCGCCGGCCTCG
>JAOPZJ010000307.1 GCA_025964155.1 Solirubrobacterales bacterium | reverse complement strand
CGGCGTCGGCAAGCCCGCGCTCGTCGAGCGCCTCGTCGGCGGGGAAGGCCGTGGCGCGCGTGGCCGGCGTGGCCGCGTGACGCACGAGCAGCAGGCGCCTCACGAAGACGTCGAGGGGTGGTCCGTGCGGGGACCGGGGAACGGCGTGACGTGGACCTGCATGGTGCGACCTCCACGGGATTCAGCGTCCCGGCATCGAAAGGGTCACGCGGCGGTCGAGTTCCTGACTCGTCGGGATAGCAGCTCCCGATCACAGTGGCGCGACCGTCCCGGAGTCTCACCGGGTTCCTCGCACCGCCACGCTGTATGGGATGGATCCTATCGGTCCGGTCGCACCGCCGGAGCCCGGACGTCCCGCCACACCGGTCCACGCAAAACCACGCGGCTTCGCACGTTCCCCGCGCCTGAGCCGACAAACGTGCGACACCGCCACCGACGCGCCCCACTCCCCGGGCCGGCTCCGCACGTTCCTCGCGCCTGAGCCGAGGAACGTGCGACGCCGCGGTGCGCTTCATCTCCCACCAGGGCAAGACGAGATCGCCCGCCCCCGCACTACCCTCCCTCCGTGCCCGCCGCCGACCGCCTGCCGCGCCCGCCGACGCCCGAGGGCTTCGACGGCTCCCGCGCCGCCGAGCGCGCGACCGACCCTCACGGCTGGCGCTACCCCGAGGCGGAGCGCGCCGCCGTGCACCAGGTGATCGCCGAGCGCCGCGACATCCGGCGCTTCCGTCCCGACCCCGTCCCGGACGACGTCTTGCAGCGGGTGCTCGGAGCTGCCCATCGTGCGCCGTCCGTGGGACTCATGCAGCCGTGGCGGATGATCGTCATCGCCGACGTCGAGCGCCGCAGCGCCGTGCGCCTGCTCGCCCAGCGTGAGCGGGTACGCCAGGCCGACCGCTTCGACGAGCGTGCCCGCCACTTCCTGGACCAGAAGATCGAGGGCGTGGTCGAGGCGCCGCTCGGCGTCGTGATCTGCTGCGACCACGGGGACCCCGAGGCGGAGATCCTGGGGCGCGGCACGATCCCCGAGACCGACGTCTACTCGACCGCCTGCGCGATCCAGAACCTGTGGCTCGCCGCCCGCGCCGAGGGGCTCGGCGTCGGCTGGGTCAGCTTCTACCGCCCGCAGGACATGCGCGAGCTGTTCGGCATTCCCGCCCGCGTGGACCCGCTGGCGTACCTCTGCCTGGGCTGGCCGGACGAGCGCCCGGTGCGCCCCGGACTCGAGGCCGCCGGCTGGTCGGAGCGGATGCCCCTGGCCGACGTCGTCATGCGCGAGACGTGGGAGGAGCGGGACGTCGCCCCGCCGGCCAACCGCTTCGTGTCGGCGCCCAACCGCGAGGCGGCCATCGCGGCGCGCGACCGGTCAGACCAGCTCATCAAGCCGGCCGGGTCGCTCGGGGCTCTGGAGACCGTCGTCGAGCGCTGGGCGTCGATCACCGGGTCGCCCCCGCCGGGGCGCCTGCGGGCCGGCGTCCTCGTCTGTGCCGCCGACCACGGGCACACCGGCCGCGGCACGAGCCTCTTCGGCGCCGAAGTCTCAGCGCAGGTGACGGCCGCCTCCGCTCGCGGCCAGAGCGCGCTGGGCGTGCTCGCGCGCCGCGGGGGACACGACCTCGTGATCGCCGACCTGGGGCTCGTCGGGGCGACCCCGGCGGGCGTGCGCGACGAGAAGGTCGCGCACGGGACGGCCGACCTGCTCGACGGCCCGGCGATGACCGCCCCCCAGGTGGACGACGCGCTGACGCGCGGGGCACGGCTCGCCGCGGAGCTCGCCGACGGGGGCGTGGACTGCCTCGTCCTCGGGGAGATCGGCATCGGCAACACCACGACGACCGCGGCGCTCGTGAGCGCGCTCACCGGCGCGCGACCAGAGCAGACCGTCGGCCGCGGCACCGGGATGGACGCCGCCGGCCTGGACCGCAAGCGCGACGTCGTCGCCGCCGCGATCGCCCGGCACGGTGCCCCCCTGCCTGCACGCGAGGCCCTGCAGGCCGTCGGCGGGCTGGAGCTCACGGCGCTCGTCGGCGCGATCCTGGAGGCGGCGCGACGCGGGCTGCCCGTCGTGCTCGACGGATACGCCGTCGGGGCGGCGGCCCTGATCGCGGTCGCGCTGTCGCCGGCCAGCGCCGAGGTGCTCGTCGCCGGCCACCGCTCGGCCGAGCTCGGCCACGACCTCGTGCTGTCGGAGCTGGGCCTGGAGCCGCTGCTGAACCTGCGCCTGCGTCTCGGCGAGGCGTCCGGAGGCCTGCTGGCGCTGCCGATGATCGAGGCGGCCGGCGCGCTGCACGGCGAGATGGGCACGTTCGCCGAGTCCGGCGTGTCGGGGCCGCGTTAGACGATGGCCGCCACGCTGCGCCGGACGGTGGACGGAGCGGTCTACGCGATCACCTTCCTGACGGTCGTGCCGCTGCGCGTCCGGGACGGGCACGACGGCGCTGGCACCGCGCCCGCCTGGTACGCGCTCGTCGGGGCGGCGATCGGCGCGGCGGCGGGCGGCGTCTTCGCGGCCGCCAAGCCGGGCCTTGGGTCATCGGTCGCGGCGATCCTCGCGGTCGCTGCGCTCGTCGTCGTGACCGGCGGGCTGCACCAGGACGGGCTGGCGGACTGCGCGGACGGCCTGGGCGTGCGCGGTGACCGTGATCGGCGGCTGGCCGTCATGCGCGACCCGGCCACCGGCAGCTTCGGCGCGCTGGCGCTGGTGCTGTGGGCGCTGCTGCTGACGATGTCCCTCGCGCAGCTCGAGACCGGCGAGGCCATCGCCGCGCTCATCACCGCGGCCGCGGTCGGGCGCTGGAGCGCGCTGCTGCACGCCCAGTGGGCCCCGCCCGCGCGGACCGACGGCCTGGGCTCCGCGTTCTCGCCCTCGACGGTCGCCGTCATCGTGGCCGGGCTGACCGCCGTCGGCGTGGCGGCGATCGCCGACATCGCCAGCGCGGGCGCCGTCGTGTTCGCGGGCCTGCTCGTCGCGGCGGCCGCCAGCTGGTGGTCACGCCGCGCCGTCGGCGGTCGCACCGGCGACACGCTCGGCGCGACCGCCGTCCTCACCGAACTCGTCGTCGTGCTCGTGCTGCTCGCGTTCGCGCGGAACTGACGTCGCGCGGCCCCGCCCCGCAGCCGGGAGACCGGCGCGGACGGCGGGGTGGGCGCTTCTCGTCACGCCATGCATGGTCGTTCGCGCCCACCCCAGTCCCTGCCCCGTGGAATTCGAACGAGCCTGACCCGCGACGTCGGGTCGGGGTTGTGTTCCGTGCACCCCGGGTAGCCGCCCGGCATGGGATTCGACCAGTACCACGAGCCCGCCGACGAGTTGCCCGCCGAGACGCGTACGTTCGCCCGTCTGTGCGCGTCGCTGACCGAGGAGGCCGAGGCCATCGGCTGGTACGAGCAGCGGCTGGCCCTCGAGCCCAACCCTGTCGCACGTGCGGTCATGACCAACGCCCTCGGCGAGGAATACAAGCACTTCAGCATGAACCTCGAGTTCCTGCTGCGCCAGAAACCTGAATGGCGCGAGGTCGCCGAGCGCATCCTGTTCCAGGAGGGCGACATCGTCGCGCACGGCGAGCAGGCCGAGGAGGCCCTCGACGGCGAGGACCCGACGGTCGACCCGGCGCCCAGCGGATCGGTCTCACTCGGCATCGGTGGCCTGAGCGGACGGTGGGACCGGTGAGCGAGAACCACCTGCTGCGGTCCGTCGCGCCGATCAGCTCGGCGGGCTGGGATCTCCTGGACCGGGAGGCGCGCGAGCGGCTCCTCGTCGCGCTGGCGGCACGCCGGCTCGTCGACTTCTCCGGCCCGCACGGCTGGGAGCACTCGGCGACGAACCTCGGGCGGACCGAGCCGATCGCGGAGGCGCCGTGCCCCGGAGTCACCGCGCTGCAGCGTCGCGTCCTGCCCCTCGCCGAGGTGCGCGCGCCCTTCAGCGTCACCCGCGAGGAGCTGCGCGCCGGCGACCGCGGGGCCGCGGACGTCGACCTCGACGCCCTCGTCAGCGCGGCGCGCAGCATCGCGGTCGCCGAGAACAAGGCGGTGTTCCACGGCTGGCCGCAAGCGGACATCCAGGGGATCACCGCGGTGACGCCCCATCCTGCGATCGCACGCGGCAACGACTTCGAGGAGTACCCCAGCCACGTCGCCGCGGCGGTGGAGCAGCTTCGGCGGTGCGGCATCGGTGGACCGTACGGGCTGGCGCTCGGCACCGATGACTACACGGGGGTCATCGAGACGGCCGAGCACGGCGGCTACCCGCTCTTCGACCACCTCCGCAAGATCCTCGGAGGTCCCATCGTCTGGTCGCCCGGCGTGCACGGCGCCGTCGTGCTCAGCCGGCGCGGCGGTGACTTTCAGTTCGAGTCTGGTCAGGACCTCGCCATCGGCTACGACGACCACGACGCCGAGACCGTCCGCCTCTACCTCGAGGAGTCCTTCACCTTCCGCGTGGCCACGCCAGAGGCTGCGGTGGCCCTGTCGCCCGCCGACTGACGACGGCAAGGCGGGCGGGCGGGCGGGCGGGCAAGAGCCTGCGAGACGCGCGAAGCCGCGCGGCGTGCAGTTACCGTTCCCAGGGCGACGGTGTACGCACTCCCCGGGCCGCGGGCCCATCCTGCCCGCGACGGCCCGGCATGCCCACCCGGCGTCACGCCCGCACCATCGGCGTGGCGCGCAGGAGGCGGAACATCAGCGCCGTGGCCACGCCGAAGACGAGATGGGCGCTGAGGTCGTCGGCAAGCGTCTTGGCGTCGTACTCCCAGATCGGCTCATACAGGCCGGCCAGGGGGAGGATCACGTAGTCACCGGCCCAGACGATGGAGCCGAACACGACCCCGGACCGGACGGTCGGCGGGTCCTCGAGCGATGCCGCGACGATCCCGTACAACGCGCCCCATGAGGTCCCATACGACCAGTGCATGACGTTGTTCGTCAGGGCCGCGCGCTCGTCGGGCAGCTCCCGGCGGAAGACGCATCCCACCACGCGCTTGCCCATCTGTGCCGGCGCGGGAGCCTCGTCCCAGCCGGTCAGCCCTCGGGAGAACTCCCAGTCGACGAAGCCGCTGTCGCCGCCGCCCCGCCTGTACCGGCAGAACAGCAGGAGGTCCATCGCGGCGGTCCCGATCGCCCCGGCGACGAGACCGTGCAGCACCGTGACCACCGGCCTGGGACGGGAGGACATGGTTGTGCGGTTTACCCGGGCGGCCCGCGGGCCACACCCCGCCGGGGGTCGCTAGTCCTCCGTCGCCTCCGCGGCCCTGATCTGCTCCTTGAGCGCCGCCATCACGGCGGGGTCGCGCAGCGTCGTCACGTCGCCCAGCGCCCGGCCCTCGGCGATGTCCCGCAGCAGGCGGCGCATGATCTTGCCCGAGCGCGTCTTGGGCAGATCGTCGGCCCACAGGATGCGCTTGGGCCGGGCGAGCTTGCCGATCCGCACGGCGACGTGCTCACGCAGCTCGGCGACCATGTCGTCGTCCCCGACGAGGGTGCCTTCGAGGGTGACGAAGGCCGCGATCGACTGCCCGGTGTCGTCGTCGGCCTGCCCGATGACCGCGGCCTCCGCGACCTGCGGGTGGGCCACGAGCGCGGACTCCACCTCGGCCGTCGACAGGCGGTGCCCGGAGACGTTGATGACGTCGTCGACGCGCCCGATCACCGAGACGTAGTCCTCCTCGTCCTGGCGGGCGGCGTCCCCCACGAGGTACTGCCCGGGGCCGAACTTCTCCCAGTAGGTGGAGACGTAGCGATCGTCGTCCCCGTAGAGCGTGCGCAGCATCGCCGGCCACGGCCGCGTCAGCGACAGTAGCCCCTGGGTGGTCCGCGGCAGCTCGTTGCCCTCGTCGTCGACGACGGCCGTACCGATGCCCGGCAGCGGCGTGCCGGCCGAGCCGGGCTTTGCGTCCTGGGCGCCCGGGAGGGTCGTGATCATGATCGCGCCCGTCTCCGTCTGCCACCACGTGTCCACGACGGGGCAGCGCTCGCCGCCGACGACCTTCCAGTACCACAGCCACGCCTTGGGGTTGATCGGCTCGCCGACGGTGCCCAGCAGGCGCAGCTTGTCCAGGTTGGCCTTCTCGACGTGCTCGGGGCCCCACTTCATGCAGGCGCGGATCGCGGTCGGGGCGGTGTAGAAGACGGTCGTGCCGGAGCGCTCGCACAGCTCCCACCAGATGCCCTTGTGCGGGTAGTCCGGCGCGCCCTCGTACATGAC
>JAOPZJ010000298.1 GCA_025964155.1 Solirubrobacterales bacterium | reverse complement strand
CCGAGGACCTCGTCGCCCGCCACGGGCACAGCGACCGCACCGCGGTGCTGCGGATCGCGCGGCGGCTGCCGCTCAGGCACGCCGCCCGCCTGACCCCGCTCGTCCAGCGCGGCGGCATGTGCGTGCTGGCCGGGGCCGCGCACGGGCTGTGGTTCCCCGCGCGTGCCGTTCCGCCCGGGCACGCGCACGCCCAGCTCATCCTCTCCGGCGAGCTCGAGATTCCCGTGCAGGAGGCGCTGCGCCGTACCGTCGCGCCGGGGGCGACCGTCTACGACATCGGGGCGAACATCGGCTTCTTCGCGCAACTGGCCGCGCGCTTCGCCGGTGAGACGGGCCGCGTCCTGGCGTTCGAGCCGGTCCCCGCCGTCGCCGATCTCGTGCGCGAGGCGGCCCAGCGCTCGCAGCTATCAGGCCGGATCGACGTCCGCGCGCAGGCCGTCGCGGACCGCAGCGGGACCGAGCAGCTGTACGTCATCGAGGACGCGAGCTGGTCGCACCTGGCCAGCCGCGGCAACCCGGGCGGCGCGGTGCAGACGATCGACGTGGAGGTCGTCACCCTCGACGAGGTCGTCGAGGCGGGCGCACCGCCCCCGGACGTCATCAAGCTCGATGTCGAGGGCTCCGAAGGGGACGTGCTGCGCGGGGCGCACGACGTGCTGCGCACCCACCGCCCGGCGGTCATCGTCGAGCTGCACGACACGCACGCGGATGCGCTCCCGGTCCTGCGCGAGGCGGGCTACGCGCTGGAGAACCTCGAGGGGCCAGGATCCGTCGACGCCCCGGACTGCAAGTACGTGCTCGCCCGACCTGTGTGACGACCAGCACATCAATCGATGTCACGGTTGGGCGTTTCTGTGGCAATTGCCAAAGATCTTTGACGCAGGTCGTGCCGATGACGCGAGAAGGGACGACGGACTTGGCCGTACGCTCTATGTATGTCGCTCACGGCCATCGCCTCCACGTCCGCCCGGCGGCCCGTCGCGCGCCGCGTGCTGCGGGCGGCGAGCGCACTGACAACGCCGCTGCTGCCCGACGACTACCTCACCTACCTGAACCCGCTGTGGTCCACCCGCGAGCCCCGTGGCCGCGTGGACACCGTCATCCCGGAGACCGCCGACAGCGCGACCATCTGGCTGCGCGTCGGCCCGGACTGGCCGGCCCACACCCCCGGCCAGTACGTCCGCGTCGGCGTGGACGTCAACGGGGTGCGGCACTGGCGCACCTACTCCCTGACCAGCACTCCCTCACGCGCCGACCGCCGGATCGCGATCACCGTCAAGGCGATCCCCGACGGCCTCGTCTCCCAGCACCTCGTGCACCGCACGGCACCGGGGACGATCGTGCGCCTCGCCCCGCCGGCCGGCGAGTTCGTCCTGCCGACACCGCGCCCGGAGCGCGTCCTGCTGCTCACCGCCGGCAGTGGCATCACGCCGGCGATGGGGATGCTCCGGCATCTGGAGACGGCGGCCGGCGGCGGCCTGGACGGCGTCACCCACGTCCACCTCGCGCCCTCACTCAAGGACGTGATCTTCGGTGGCGACCTGCGCCGCCTCGACCGACAGCATGCGACCTTCACGCTGCTCGAGCATCACGACGATCGCGACGGGGTCTTCTCCGCGGCGCGCCTGCAGACACTCGTCCCCGAGTGGCGTGAGCACGAGACCTGGGCCTGCGGGCCTGCGGGCCTGCTCGACGCCATGGGCGAGGCGTTCGCGTCCGCCGGCATCCCCGAGCGCCTCAACATCGAGCGCTTCCGTCCGGTCCTCGCCGGCGCCGCCGCCCTCCAGGGCACCGGCGGCACGATCACCTTCACGCGATCCCGGCGCACGGCGCAGGCCGATGCGTCCACGCCGCTGCTCGTCGCCGGCGAGGACGCCGGCGCCCTCCTGCCGTCCGGCTGCCGGATGGGCATCTGCAACTCCTGCGTGGGTCGGCTGTGCAGCGGCGCCGTGCGGGACCTTCGCACCGGCGAGCTGCACGACACTCCGGACATGTTCATCCACACCTGCACGAGCGCCGCGGCCGGCGACGTCGAGATCGAGCTTTAGAAGAGCCGCATCCCCCGCACTTCTAACCCCACGGAGCCACCACATGTACACGACCGAATCCGCCACCCCCACTGCCGCCGCCTCCCCGATCGCCCACCTCACGCCCGAGGATCTGGACGCCATCGGCCGTGAGCTGGACGCCATCCGCGACGCCGTCGTCGCCGACCTCGGCGAGGACGACGCGAAGTACATTCGCAAGGTCATCGGCGCCCAGCGCGCGCTGGAGGTCACCGGCAGGGGATCGCTCCTCGTCTCGCTCTTCCCGCCCGCCTGGGTGATCGGGACGACCGCGCTGACGCTGGCCAAGATCCTGGAGAACATGGAGATCGGCCACAACGTCATGCACGGCCAGTGGGACTGGATGCGTGACCCGGAGATCCACTCCTCCACCTGGGAGTGGGACAACGTCTCCGCCGCCGAGGGCTGGAAGCACTCCCACAACTTCGAGCACCACACCTTCACGAACGTCATCGGCAAGGACCGCGACCTCGGCTACGAGATCATGCGGATAGACCCGGCGCAGCCGTGGAAGCCGATCTACCTTGCGCAGCCGGCCTACAACATCGCGCTGGCCCTGCTGTTCCAATGGGGCGTGGCGCTGCACGACGTCGGCATCCACGACGTCAAGCGCGGCAACAAGCCCAAGGAGGCCGCCAAGGCCGACTTCGGTCGCTTCCTGCGCAAGGCCCGCAAGCAGCTCTTCAAGGACTACGTCCTCTTCCCCGGTCTGGCGGGGCCCTCCGCCGTCCCGGCCTTCATGGGGACGCTGACCGCGAACCTGGCCCGGAATGTGTGGTCGCACGCGATCATCTTCTGCGGTCACTTCCCCGACGGCGTGGAGACCTTCGAGTACACCGAGGACCAGATGCGGGCCGAGACCCGCGGCGGCTGGTACGTCCGTCAGCTGCTGGGCTCCGCCAACCTTGACGGCAGCCCGCTCTTCCACATCATGGCCGGCAATCTCTCGCACCAGATCGAGCATCACCTGTTCCCGGACCTGCCCTCCAGCCGCTACGCGGAGATCGCCCCGCAGGTCCGCGAGATCTGCGAGCGCTACGACCTGCCGTACACGTCCGGCCCGCTCTACCGGCAGTACGCACAGGTGCTGGGGAAGATCGCCCGCTACGCGCTGCCCGGCGGTGGCCCGGCGGAGGTCGAGCAGGCCCCCGCCGGCACGACGACCCAGCGAGCCCCGCGGGAGGCAGTCGTGGTCTGAGCTCGGGGCGTTGGGCGCGCGCCCGTCCTGGTCCGCGGCTCAGTCCGTGCCCAGCAGGTCGGCGGCGCGCAGCGCCAGTTGGAGCTCCAGGAGGGCGGTGGGATCCTCCAGCGCGCCGCCGAACTGCTCGCGCAGGCCGGCCAGGCGATAACGCACCGTCTGCGGATGGACGTGCAGGGCGACGGCGGTGGCGGCGACGTCGCCGTGTGCGTCCAGCCACGCCGTCAGCGTCGTGACCGCGCGCCGGCGCGCGGCCTCTGTCAGGCCCTGCAGCGGCGTGAGGCGGAGGCGCAGGAGGTCGGACGTCAGCCGCCGGTCGGCCGCGAGCAGCAGCGCCAGCATGTGGTCCTGTGCCTCGGCAAGCGTCTCGGGCCCGAGCAGCCCGCGATCGTGCAGCGGCCAAGCGGCGACCGCGCGCTGGAAGGAGACCGACGCCTCCGTCCACGGGCCCGCCGGCCCCAGCACCCCGAGCCGGTCACGGAGCGCACGGCGCACCTGCTTGCGGCGCCCGGGAGCGTCCGGGTCACTGACGAGCAGCACGGCCACCGGGCTCAGCGTGGCGGCGAGGGTGCCCGTCGGCATCCGGCGCGCGATGACGATCGGGTCGGCGTCGCCGACGGCGAGGACGGCGAGCGACGCGGGCAGCGTCCAGCCCGCCTGCGCCGCGGCCTCCTCGATCTGTCCGGGGTCCACGAGCGGACCGGCGACCAGCAGCTCGACGAGGGCCTGACGGCGGTTCTGCAGCGACCCCGCGCGCAGCGACTGCTCCTGGGAGTACCCGCGGACCGAGGCGGCGGACAGGCGGTCGATGTAGGCGAACATCGCCTCCGCCAGGCGGCCGAGCGTCGGGATGTCGAACCCCTCCTCCTCGGCGTAGGCCGCCACCTCCCGCCAGGCGACACGCGCGCCCACGCGGTACGCGGACTGCAGGGCGTCCAGCGTGCGCCCCGCGCGGTACTCGGCTCGCCCCATCGCCTCGTAGATGGACTGATCGGGCAGCTGCCCATCCTGACCGAGCAGCGCCACGAACTGGTCCAGCGCCACATTGACGCCCTGGGAGATGAGACGCCCGAACTCGCCCTCCAGCGGCTGGTCGTACTCGGGCACCTCCCCGCGCACCGCGGCGATGACGGTGTCCACGACGGACGGGATCCGCGGGCGCATGCGCGCGGCCACGTCGACATCGACCGCGCCCCAGGGCGATGCGTCTGAACCTCGGGTTCGGGGGGCCGCAGGCATCCGCCCCGCATCGTCCCATGTCCCGCCAGGATCACGGTCCCGAACCGCGCCGCGACGTGTCGGCAGGACCGCCGGTCAAGGGTCGGATTCGTCGACACAGCCACACGGGAGCAACCGGGACACGATGTCCAGGTTCAGGACGGCCTGGATTGGGCAACCCGACCCCAGCGTGCCCGACATCGAACCTGTCCTTCACCCGCGCCGCAGCGACGCCCTGGCCAACGTCGTACGGATCGTCGAGGTCGCCGCCGAGCTGCTGAGCCGGGATGCCGACGTCTCGATCGGTGAGATCGCGCACTGCGCGGGCGTCGGTCGGAGCACCCTGTATCGGCACTTCGAGACCCGGGAAGCGCTCGTCGAGGCGGTCCGGCGTCGCGCACGCGACATCGCCGAGACGGACGAGCAGCAGTTCCTGCGACCGGCGGGCGAGCTGGCGAACATGACGACAAGCCCGCTGTCGGTCCCCGCCGTCCTGGACAAGGTTCCGCCCTTCGAGCTCGGGCAGCAGATCGTCGCCGAGGCGCAGCGCTTGAACGGGGTGCAATCGGCCGCGATCTACCTCGTCGAGCTCCAGGGACTGCAGCTGCGCAAGCTCGCCGGGACGTCGACGTTCCCCGAGGCGCTCAACATCGGCTCCGGCGTCGGCACCGAGCTCCCGCGCGAGGCGTTCGACAGCGTCCGCGAGGCTGTCGTCCGGCAGCTCCCGGGTGCGGTGGTGGCGCCGCTGATCCTGCGCGGCCGCGCCATCGGGCTGCTCGTCGTCATCGGCGAGGGGGACGACGCGCTACGCGACCTCGCGCGTGAGGCCGCCGCCGCGCTCGCGCTCGCCGATGAGTACACCGACGCGCTGCAGACGGTCCGCCGGGGCAGGGACACGAGCCCGGCGGCTGAGATCCAGCAGAACCTCCTGCCGCCCCGGATCGTCCGGATCGGCGGCGCCACGCTCGCCGGCAACGTGCTCCCGGGCTACGACATCGGGGGCGACTGGTTCGACTTCGCCGACAACGCGGACTGCGTGTGGCTCGGCATCGCGGACGTCGACGGCACCGGCCCGAGGGCCGCCGGCCTCGCCGCGGTCCTGCTCGGCGCCTTCCGCTCGGCCCGCCATCAGGGCGAGGATCCCGCGGGCGCCATCGCGCTTATGCACGCGGTCCTGATGAGCGTCACGACCTCCGGCTCGTTCGCCCGCGCCACGGTCGGCTGCTGGAACTCGGCGACATCGGTCTTCCGTTGGGTGTGCTGCGGCAAGCCCCCGCCACTCGTCGTCCACCGGGACGGCCACCTCGAGGAGCTGGGCGGCATCGACGCCCCGCTCGGCAGCGCGGCCCTGACCCCGCCGTTCACCGTGCAGCGCCGGGTATTGGAGCCCGGACAGCGGCTCGTCCTCGTCTCCGACGGCGTGCTGGAGTGCCGCGACGCGACCGGGGCGGCACTTGGCCTGGGCGGCATCAGCGCTGCCGCACGGCGCACTCCGGGCGGAACGGCAGCGGCCACGGTGCACGCCATCGAGGCCGTCGTGGGCGGTCATCTCGTCGAGCATCTGGACGACGACGCGACGATTGCCGTGCTTGCGCCACGTTTGTCCCAGGCCGTCTGATCTCTGACGTGCTTCGCGTGTGGCGTGCCCCATTTCGGGGCATCCACTGTCCCACCTATGGACTGGACGCTCGAAGTCACCCGATCCCCGGGGCTGATCCGTGTCAGCCCCGCCGGCGAGCTGGACCTCGTGACCGCGCCCTTGCTTGCCCGCGCGCTGCGGGGCGCCGAGCGGCAAGGGGACGCCGACGTCCTGCTGGACCTGACGCAGGTGTCCTTCATGGACTCCTCGGGACTCGCCGTCATCCTCGAGGCCGTGCAGCACAACCGTGACCACGTCCGCGAGCTGACCATCCGGCCCGGTGACGGAGCTGTCATCCGCGTCCTCGCGCTGGCTGACGTCCTCGACGATCTTCCGCTCGCGCTCGGATGAGGTGACCCGGGGCGGCGGCGCGATCGCTGCGCAGTGTGCGAACGCACAGATGTGCAGGCTTCATCAGGGCCGGGACGGGGCACTAGCTGAGGTGAAGATGCTCTGGCTCTGTGACATCCGACTTGCCGCCGTTGGCAGCCATGTGCGAAAGGCGCGCAGCCTCGTCGACGCGTTGGGCATGACGCTGCCCGTGGAGCTCAAGGACGACCTGCGGCTGCTGATCTCGGAGGTGGTGACGAACGCCGTCCGCCACGGCACGCCGGCCGGCGAGGGCTCCGCGATCCGCGTCCGCATCGGGCTGCAGGGTCAGCGCATGCGCGTCGAGGTGCACGACCGCGGGCCTGGCTTCGAGCATGCCCCGCGCGGGCCCGGATCCGAGCTGGACTCGGGCTGGGGCGTGCACTTCGTCGACGAGCTCACCGACTGCTGGGGGGCGGGCCATGACGGGGGCGCCTGGGTCGTGTGGTTCGAGGTGCGCCTGCCCCGCCAGGGCGACCTGACGACGACGGGCTACGGCCAGCGTGTCAGGAAGGGCGCGCCGCTGGGCAGGGAGCGCACGCTCCGCGACATCGCCGACTTCTCGCCGATCGCGTGACCCGGCGGCGAAGGCGTCGTCTGACGGAGCGGCACGCTTGACGACCGTCATGAGCGAGGCGCTCGTGGCACTGCTGGAGGACCGCGCCGGCGAGGGTGGCAGCGGCGTGGCACACGAGCGGTTCACCGACCAGGCCGACGCACCCCGCACCGCCGTCGCGACCGGTCTGGCCGTCGGGCTTGCCGCTCAGCTGCGCAGCGCGCACGCGTCGTGGGCGGCGCGTGCGACCCGGTCGCTGCGCACGACGCGCCCGCGGCCGTCGACGACCGTCAGCTCGCCACCGGACAGCGACGGCGTGAGCACCCGTCCGGCGCCGCGCTGGACGTTGTAGGACCCAAGCGGGACGGCGGCGCGCCGCAGGCGACGGCCGTCGTCCAGCGCATGGACGCGCAGGCTCGCGCTGTCGCCGCTGGTCACGAACGCCACCGTCCGGCCGAACGTCACGTGCTGGGGCGGTCGGTCGGCCGGCATCGTGCGCCGCAGTCCGCCGCGGGTGTCATGGACGGCCAGCCGCCCCCGGTCCCCCGACGTCACCCACACCCGGTGCCCGGACGGGGTGAACCCCACGTCGTGCGCCCGGAACGGCGGCACGACGTGACCGGTCACCCGGGGGTGGGTCCAGGATCGCACGTCGACGATCGCCAGCCGTGGCGCCCGGTTGCCGAGTGCGACCCACAGCGTGTCGCCGTCCGGGGACAAGGTCAGGTGCCGCGCGTGGTCCCCGACCGCCACGCGCCGCACGACCCTGCCACGCCGCAGGTCGACGATCGCGACCTCACCGGCCCCGGAGTCGCTGATGTAAGCCC
>JAOPZJ010000293.1 GCA_025964155.1 Solirubrobacterales bacterium | reverse complement strand
CCGCGGCCAGTGAGACGAGGACGACAGCGGCCATCCCACCGGTGACGGGACGTGCCCGTGGCATGCCGTGGATGCTACTCGCGGCCCGGCTCGGCCCGGCTCGCGCGGGGCCAGGAAGGCGGGACCGTGCGACCTAGTGCCCCGCATATCGAGCACGAGGTCGCACGCTCCGCCCAACTACGCCGCGCCCGCCGGTTGTGCCCCACCGGGCGCGACGTCGATCAGGTGCCCGCCTGGGGGCACAGGAACGACGTCGCCACGCGGCCCCCAACCCGAAGCTACTTCTTGCCCGCCCGCCGCACCACGATCGTCCCGGTCCGGGTGCGTGCTTTGGCGCCCGTGACCGTCGTCACGGTCTTCACCGTGATGCGGACGTCCTTCGTCGCCGCGCGCAGCAGCTTGAGGGCGGCGCTGTTCAGGCTGACGGTGAGGTGCACGACCCCGGCACGCGTGACCGTGCGGGTCACCGAGCCGCCGAGGATCTTGGTATCGGCCTTCGCCTTGGACTTGCCGGTGGAGGCGCGCTTCTTGGCCGCGGTCGTCACGACGCGGGAGGAGGCGGACTTTCCGCCATTCAGCCACAGCTCCTGTGTGACCGTGCCCGGGCCTTTCAGGGAGACCGAGCCGGTGTCCAGCACGCCCGTCTTCAGCAGGCTCGCCAGCCCGACGTGGTGGGTCCCGCCGTCGGCGGCCTCACCGGGCGCGTCGTCCCCGGCGTCGCCGCCGTCATCGCAGGGGAGATCGTACGCAGGGTCGTCGGTCGGGTCAGGCTCGTCGGTCGGGTCAGGCTCGTCGGCCGGATCGGCTGTATCGCCGTTGGGATCGTCAGCGCCGGCATCCGCGCCGGGATCGCCGCTCGAGTCGCTCGAGTCGCTCGCGTTGCCGCCCGCGTCCCCGGCACCGGCACCGGTCCCGACGACAGTGCAGAGATCACCCAGATCGACGTCGACGACCGGGCCCGGATCGGCCACGTCGCCCGGATGGACCTTGGCGCCATCCGACTTACGCAGAGCGTTCGACCCGCCGGAGGACGCGGGCGCCGCGCCGGCTGGGGCGCTCACGGCCACCCCCAGGAGCAGGGCCAGCAGGACGGCAAAGGTGGTCGTGAAGGTGCGGGGCATGGGAAAGCCTCCTTGGCGGTGTCGGTCAGCGGTGACGCCCCCGGGATCGGCCGGCCCGGCACGACTCTGAATCCCGGCATGCCGTGCCTGGACAAAGGGCTGGAAACCGGGATCACCACAAGTCGGCGCCACAGCCCGCGGCCGGCACGTCTACGCTCCCAGCGATGCCGGCGACACGCGCCATCATCCTCGCAGGAGGACGCGGGACACGGCTGCGGCCGTACACGACGACGATCCCCAAGCCGCTGATGCCGGTCGGCGACCGGCCGATCCTCGACGTGGTCCTGCGCCAGCTCCGGCACTTCGGCTTCGGCCGCGTCACGATCGTCACCGGACATCTGGCCGAGCTCATCGAGGCGTACACCGGCGACGGGTCGCGCTACGGACTGCAGGTGGACTACTACCGCGAGGACGAGGCCCTCGGGACGGTCGGGGCGCTCGCGCTGCTCGGCGGGCTCGACGAGCCGTTCCTGGTGCTCAACGGGGACGTCCTCACCGATCTGGACTACCGCGCGCTCGTCGACGGCCACCGCGCGTCGGACGCGGTGGCGACGATCGCCACGAGCACGCAGGACGTGCAGATCCCGCTCGGCGTGATGCACTTCGAGGACGAGGGCGACGACACGCGTGTCACGAACTACCTCGAGAAGCCCAAGCTCCACTACCAGGCGTCCATGGGCGTCTACTGCTTTGACCCGGCGATCCTGGAGCACATCGAGCCAGGGGTGCGACTGGACTTCCCGGATTTGGTGCTGCGGCTCGTCGCCGCCGGGTCGCTCGTCCAGGCGAGCCGGTCGGAGGCCTTCTGGCTGGACATCGGTCGCGTCGACGACTACGAGCAGGCCCAGCGGGACTTCGAGCGGCTCTACGAACGCCTGCTGCCCGGCGGCGCTCCGGCTGCGGCCGCCGCCCCCGCCGACGATTCAGCGACGTAGCGCCGCGCGCACGGCGTCCACGACCGCCGCGACCTGACCCTCGTCGAGCGACCCGCTCAGCGGCAGGCGCGCGCTGCGGGACGCCACATCGCCGGCCCGTGGCGTCCCCCGATCGCCGACCGCGATGTCCGGCTCCCGAAGCGTCTGGATCCCATGCCGCCCGAGGTCCCGGCAGACGGCATCACGCGTGCCGCCGGAGGCGAACACCAGCCCGAAGCAGCAGTGGCTCGAGCGCTCCACATCGCCGTCGGTGAACGGGACGACGACCGCGTCCTGAAGATCCGCAAACGCGGCACGGTAGGCGCGAACGACCGCGCGGCGCTGCCGGATCTCGGCGGCCAACGCACCCAGACGGCTGAGTCCGAGCGCCGCCCGCGGCTCGTCCAGGCGGTAGTTGAAGCCGACGTCGACGACGTCGTAGCTCTGCGCGTGACCGCGGTGGCGGTCCCACGTCACCGAGGTCATCGCGTGCGACCGCAGCGACCGGACCCGCGCGGCGTGCGCGGCGGCCGGCGCCGTGACCATGCCACCCTCGCCGACGCCGAGCTGCTTGGTGCCCGACAGCGAATAGCACGTGAGGTCACCGGCGCCGACGCCGCCGGCGAGGATCGCCTGGGCGGCGTCTTCCACCAGAACCAGCCCATGGCGGTCGCAGGTCGCGCGCAGCGCCGGCATGTCACAGGGGTAGCCCCAGCGGTGGGTGGCCAGGATCGCGCGCGTGGCCGGCGTCACGCGGTCGGCGACGTCGGCCGGGTCGGCGTTGTGGTCGTGCGCGCCGGCGATGTCGCAGCGCACCGGCGTGGCGCCGCACGCGCGCACGACGTCCTCCACGGCCCCGAACGTCAGCGCCGGGACGATGACCTCGTCCCCGGCGCCGACGCCCGCCGCCAGCAGCGCGAGGTGAACCGCTGCGGTGCCCGAGGACACGGCGACCGCGTGCGCGGCGCCCGTTGCGGCGGCGAAGGCCTCCTCGAAGCGCTCGGTGCGCGGGCCCATCGTCAGCCACCCGGAGCGGTAGGCCTCCAGCACGGCATCGACGTCGGCGTCCCCCAGCGGCGTGCCCGTCAGCGGCACGTTCCGGTGCGGCGCGCTCACGGTGCGCCCAGCTCGCAGGCCAGCGCGGCGACGACCCGGTCCTGTTGTGCCGTGGTCATGTGGGGGAAGAGCGGCAGCGTGATCTCGGCCCGCGAGCAGTGCTCGGTCCGCGGCAGCTCGATGCGCCCGAAGCGCTGGAGGTAGGCCGTGAACTCGTGCACGGCGGGGTACAGCAGGGACGTCTGCACCCCGTGCCGCGAGCGCAGCGCCGCACGCACCGCGTCCCGGCGCCCAGGATCGGTCAGCATGATCGGCATGACGTAACACGACGACGCGTCCACGGCCTCGTCGGGGTAGGGCAGCGTCAGCCCGTCCACCGCCTGCAGCTGCTCGCGATAGCGACGGGTGAGGCGACGGCGCTGCGCGATGTCGTCGTGAAGCCCGCGCAGGCGCGAGAGCCCCAGCGCCGCGCGCATGTCGTCAAAGCGATAGCCGGCGCGCGAGCGCAGCCGCCGCGCCTGCTCGGCGATCCGCGCGTCGTCGGTGCAGAGCAGGCCGCCCTCGCCGACCGACAGCACCTTGTTGGAGAACAGGCTGAAGCACCCTGCCTGGCCGACCGTCCCGAGCATCGCGCCGCCCGCCGTCGCGGCCGGCGCGTGCGCGGCGTCCTCCACCAGCGCCACCCCGTTGCGGTCACACAGCGCGCGCAGTTCGTGCACCGGCGCGGCGTAGCCGCCGAAGTGCACACAGGCGACGGCACGCGTGCGCGGCGTGATGAGCGCGGCCACGTGGGCGGGGTCGATCGACGGGTCGTGCGGGCCGATGACATCCGCGAAGACGGGCGTGGCGCCGCAGTACAGCACCGCGGCGGCGGTGGCGGCGAACGTGTAGGACGGGACGATGACCTCGTCGCCGGGACCGACGCCGGTCGCCACGAAGGCCAGGTGCAGCGCCGCGGTGCACGACGACAGCGCCACGACATGCGCGCTCCCCAGGTGCGCGGCAAAGGCACGCTCGAACGCCTCGGCGTGCGCGCCCATCTGCAGCGTCCCCGAGCGCAGGACGTCCTCCACCGCGCGCAGGTCGTCGTCGGTCAGCCGCAGGTCGAAGAGCGGGATCGGTTCTTGCGCGGCGGTGGCCATGGATGGGTGCCGCGGAACCGGTGCCGCGCTCAGTCGGTGTTCCGGTAGCGGCGGTCCCACGGCTCCGGGTAGGCGCCGGCGGCCAGCGCGCCGGTCAGCTCACGGATGCCGTCTGCGACCGTCATCTGCGGGACGAAGCCCAGGACGGCGCCGATCTTCGCGCAGTCGACCTTGTAGTCGCGCGGATCCTCGCTCCTGGCGACGTACGTCACGCGGCCCGCGTCCGTCTGGCGCGTGATCTCGGCGACGAGGTC
>JAOPZJ010000292.1 GCA_025964155.1 Solirubrobacterales bacterium | reverse complement strand
CGGCGCCGCCGCGCTGCCCGCGCTGGCGTGGACGTCCATCAAGGTCGGCGCCCTGAGCTACGGCGGCGGCTTCGTGATCGTCCCGCTCATGCAGCACGACGCGGTCCAGATGAACGGCTGGATGACGAACACCGAGTTCCTCAACGCCGTCGCACTCGGGCAGCTCACCCCCGGTCCCGTGACCCAGACCATCGGGGCGGTCGGCTATGCCGCCGCGGGCCTCGGCGGGGGCCTGCTGGCCTCCGGGATCGCCTTCCTGCCGTCGTTCCTCATCGTCGCCGTCGGTGGCGAGCGCTTTGCGGCGCTGCGCGCCAACCCGAGCGCCCGTGCGTTCCTCGACGGCGCCGGACCGGCGGCGATCGGCGCGATCTTCGGTGCGGCCGTCCCGCTGCTGGGCGGCGTCGAGGAGGTCTGGCAGATGGTCGTGCTTGCCCTCGCCGCCGTCCTCGTCCTGAGCGGACGCCTCGGGACGGTGCCGGTGCTTGCCCTCGCCGCCGTCGTGGGGACCGCTGTGGGGGTGGCCGGCGGGCCGTTGCCGTGAGTGGGGGCGGGAAGCGAGCGGGGCGCGAAGTCCGCTCCGCCGCCGAGTCCCGCCTCGTGTCCGCTGGGCGGACACTGACCGGGACTCGGCGCAGCATGGACGCTGCGACGACGCTACCGGTGGCAGTCTCCACGCGCTGCATTCGCCCGCTCCGGCCGCGAGCCTGAGACGGGGATGAGACTGCGGCGGCGCGCGCACCTGACAGTCTGGAACGATGCGCGCCTCCTGGGTTTCGCTGATGCTGACCGCGGTCGTGCTCGCGGTCACGGGCGCGGGGGTCGCGACGGACACCGTGGGGGCCGCCGCCACGAAGAAGGTCGTGGCCAAGAAGAAGCCCGTGACGTGCAAGGCGGGACAGGCGAAGCTGACCCTCGGGACGAGCGTGCGCTGCGTCGCGCCCTCGACCCTGATGCCGAAGCCCGCACCCGCCCCGAACCCGCTGACCCGCTGGACGCGGGTCGCGCTCGACCAGACGCTCGCCACGCGGTTGCAGCGACGGCTCGGGGACAAGCGCCTGCGCGGCGGCGTCGCCACCAGGATCAAGGGGACGCTCGCGAAGATCCGCACCGGCGTCGTCCCGATCGGCGCGAAGCTCGACGCGAGCCTCCGCGTGCAGGACGCCGCCGCGTCCCGCTGGGCGCGCCTGCGCGCCGTCACGGTCACCGAGGGGCCGACGGTCGTCACCGACACCCCGGGCAGCACGAGCGCCAAGGTGACCTACGACGTGTCCGACCCCGCGTCGTCGACGACGGCGAGTGTCGACGTCGCGGCGAAGGTCCGCAAGGACGCGAGCCAGGAGACCGACCCGACGATCGACTTCGAGCTGGGCTTCACCGTGAAGGACAAGGACAAGGGCTCGAGCAGCACCACCGAGCTCGCGCTGCCGCTGCACCTCAACGGCGACCAGGCCGACCGCTGCCCGAGCGCCGCCGGCGTGGCGAACCGCGGAACGCGCTTCGAGTTCCGCCGCACGACACGCGAGCGCCGGACGAAGGTCGGCGTCGAGTACGAGAACACCACGGTGAACGGCAACGGGAAGGTGACGCTGAAGGGCACCGCCGGCCGCGACGCCGCGCTGAAGAGCATCGAGTACACCGGCACCATGAAGCTCGGCGCGGCCTACGCGGCGAGCGGGCTGAAGGGGCTCGCCAGGGCCAACTCGCGATGGGAGTTCAGCATCTCGAGCACCGGGACCATGAACCCCCAGACCGGGACGATCACCGGCGGCTCGGAGACGCTGACCGGCACCCTGCGCGACCTGAGCCTGAACGCGAGGCAGGAGGAGGCGGAGCTGGCCAAGCAGCTCGGCGACCCCGCGACGCGCAAGGCGCTGCTCGACATCCTCGCCAACCTGCTCGAGCGGGAGTTCAAGGGCATGAAGGAGGCCGAGAAGCACTGGCAGACGCCGAACACTTGCGCGACCGCCGAGCTGACGCCGGCGTCCGCGACGCTCGGCGAAGGCGAGACGACGGCCGTCACCGGCGGCGTGAAGGCGAAGGACGGCGCGCCGGCCGACGGCGACTGGACCCTGCAGACCCGCACGCGCGGCAATGCGACGGCGCTCCCAGGGACGTCGAGCGCGGCGGCGCGCATCAGCCTCACGATGACCGCCGAAGCGCCCGGCGCGGCGGACCGCACCGCCGACCTCCTGCTCCGCGCGACGTCCCCCGCCGGGGTGGCCACCGCGCCATGGACCGCGACCGCGCCCGAGACCGCCCTGTACTTCCGCGTCGTGGGCGCGAGCGCGTCCCAGGACATCGACGGCACGCTCAGCAACGCCAATTGCTCGAGCGTGGGCGCGCCGGACGGCGTCGGCCCGTGGACGTTCGCCCTCCAGCCGACGGCCGGCGAGCCCGACGGGCAGCTGAGCCTGGACGGCGCCATCGGTGGCGGCGTGCGCGCCTCGGGGGTCAGCACCCGGCCCGCCTGGACGTACGAGGCGACCTGCGGCGCCCCGCCCACGACGACCACGACGCCGAAGGACCCGATCGTGAGCACCGGGCGCTTCGGCCCGCTCGTGAGCTTCTACGACGTCCCCGGAGACGCGGGCAGCGTCCGCGTCGTCTGGGACGTCCTGGCGCCTGCGCCGATCTTCCAGCAGGAGGCGCTCGGGCCGAGCTGCATCCCGCAGACGCTCTGGATCCCCGGCTTCAACCAGCAGCTGCCGCTCAGCACGCTGCGCCAGGCGACGCCGTTCACGCTGTCGGTGAACACCGCGTGGACGGTGGACCGCACGCTCGTCGACGGCCACACGACGTGCAGCGGCACCACCGCGCTTTCGCTCACCCTGCAGCGCGTGAAGGCCGACGGCTCACCGCTGGGCTGAGCGCGCGCAGCCGGGCGCATCCTCCCCGGCGCGCATACTGGACGGGTGGACCAGCTCTTCGGCGACCCGACCCCGACGCCC
>JAOPZJ010000426.1 GCA_025964155.1 Solirubrobacterales bacterium | reverse complement strand
TAGCAGCCAGCGCCGCCGGAATGGCGGGGTAGTCCGGCACGACGCTCCGCGCCCAGCCTGCGGTCATGGCGTGCTGCTCGACCTGCTCGCGCAGGTCCGCGAACGCCAGCAGCATCCGCACCGAGGGCGCGATCTGGCAGTCGGCGGCGTTCAGCTGCTCGCCGCCGATGGTGCCGGCGGCCAGCAGCGCGTCGACGTGGTCCAGCCGGGCTTCCAGGCCGGCGAGGTCCGCCCGCGTGCTCTGCGCGTCGGACCCGACCCGGCGCGCGAAGATCCGTGCCACCGGGGCGAGCGCCACCGCGACGGCTCCCGGCGCGGGCAGCGGCATCGTGGTCTCGGCGAACCAGCGCCGCTGCGAGGCCGAGATGACGAGCGTGCGGCGGATGAGGCGGCGCGGCAGCGGCTGCAGCTCACGCTCGCCCCACGCCTCGGCCGCCTCGACGGCGGCGCGGGCGGCGGGATCCCGCGGGAACAGGGGCGGGTCGGGGATGGCGGCGTCCAGTGCCCGCGTGATCGCCAGCGAGCCCTGCACACGCTGATCCCCGAGCCGCAGCGCGGGCACGGTCGTCGGCCTGAAGCCGGCGGCGGCGAGCTGTAGGGGGTGAGCGCCGGCGAGCAGCGTCCGCTCGTCGAACGGCACGCCCTTCTGCGTGAGCGCGAGCCGTGCGGTGATGACCGGGTGGGACATCGGGATGCCGTAGAGCTTGGCGTGCATCGACGCAGCTTCCCTCAGTCCAGCACCACGCGCTGGGCCTGCCCGCTGACCACGAGCACCTCGTCCACGCTGACGAGGCTGTCGAGCACGTCGCGGGGGACGTTGAGCACGCCCGAGCGCTCCTTCGTCGGGCCGGTGCCCGGGTCCCACAGGCACTGCAGGTGGCTGCCCCGCAGCACGACGTCGACGAACGCCCGCTCGGGCGGGAAGAGCGCCTTGGCCGCTCGCGGAAAGCGGATGCGCCCGTCATGCAGGTCCGCCGCGGTCACGCGCTGGGTGTGCCGGGGCGAGGCCGGGGGCAGGGTGACCGCCGTGCCGTTCGCCCCGCCGCCGTGGGTGGGCGAAGGGACGGTCGAGGCGCCAGGACGTGCCCCGCGTGCCCCGGTGATGCCGTGCTCCTTGCGCCGCGCCCGCGGCCATTCGAGGTTCGCGAACGGGATCGGCATTTCGGGATCGTGCAGGCGGGCGCCCGTCGCCGGGGCGACGCCCGCACTGAAGGCCTCCAGCATCGCGTGTTCGGCCTGCGCGGGGTCCGCGCAGGGTGCGTGGTGCACACTCAGGCTGTCCAGGTTCACCAGGGTCTTCAGGAACCAGCCACGCGAATGCGGACGACGCGCCCCGAGCGGCGAGCGGTAGTAGGCGCCGACGCGGTTGCGCACCGACGTCCCGGCAAGCCCGATGTAGAGCACGACCTCGTCCGGGAGCCAGAAGGCCGCCAGGCGCTCGGTCAGCAGCCGCGCATCGGGGCGCATGCCATCCAGGCGGAGCTCGGGGCGGATATCCAGCAGCTCCTGCGTCCGGACGGGGTCGACCGGCGCCTCTGCCAGCGCGGCGGTGACGTCGCTGGGGTCGGCCGTGAGCGCGACGACGTACACACCCGGACCGCTCTCGGGAATCGGTGTTCCCCACGGTTGACTGCCCGCCGGCCGCAGCCCGGCAGCGGAAAAGATCTCCGAGACGGTCGAAGGCATCCGGCAGAGCCTATGCGGAAGCAGCCGGGCGCGCGCGCCCGGCTGGGTCAGCCGCTCAGGCCAGCGCGCTCTTCAGCAGCAGCTCGAGCTCGGCACCGACGTCCCGCAGCGGCTGGCCGCTGCGTTCGGCACGGCACAGCACGACGGCGCCCTCGACCGCCGCGATCGTCATCGTGGCCAGGCGCCGGGAGCGCGCGGGCGTCACGCCGCCGGCGCGCAGGGTGGCCACCAGGGCCGCGTGCCACGCGGCGAAGGAGTCGGCCGCGGCCTGCGTGAGCTGCGGTTCGTCCGCCCCTGCCTCGGTGGCAACCGCGAGCACGAGGCAGCCGGCGCGGTAGTCGGAGGCCTCGAGGTTCTCGCTCCACATCGTCACGAAGCCCCGCAGCGCGGCGACGGGATCGCCGTCGCGGGCGCCGGCGGTGATGAGGGCCCCGCCGGCGTCGCCGGCGGCACGGACCGCCTCTTCGATGAGCTGGTTCTTGCCTTCGGGGAAGTGGTGGTAGATCGAGCCGCGGGGCGCGCCGCTGTGCTCCAGGACCTCACGGAAGCTCGTCCCGGCCAGCCCTCGCTCACGCATGAGTACCGCTGCGCTCTGGACCATCCGCTCACGACTCTGCGATGCCACTGCACGGTCCCCTCGCTTGACTATGACCATCAGCATAGTACGGTGAGGTCGGCGTCGTTCTATGACGTGCGACATATCGTCCCTCGGTCGCGCGCGCGTGCCAGCACGTCGAGGAGGCCGGCGCGCACAGCGTGCCAGCGCTTGGTGCGGTGGCGCGAGCCCGGGTTCGTGACGTCGAGGACCGCGACCCCGCGTACGGCGGAGAGGACGAAGATCATCAGGTCCTCGAAGCCCGGCCGCCCGACGTGCGCGGGGAAGAGGCTGCGGGCGAGCGCGTGCGTGTGCGCGCTGACCATGCGTTCGAGCGGTTCGAGGCTCGCCCGCAGTTCCGGGTCGGTCCGCGAGGCGGCCATGATGTCGACGACGGCCACGAAGAGCGAGCCGGTGTAGAGCTCCCAGAGCGTTTCCAGACCGCGCAGGTCGTCCGGGGCATCGCTCTGCGGGGGTTGCGTGTGCGGCGCGATCATCTGCAGCGCCAGGTGCTCCAAGGCCGCCGAGATAAGGCCGTCGCGCGTGCGGAAGTGGTGAAGGTGGGCGCCTCGGGACATGCCCGCGCGCTCACTGATGCGCCCCGTGCTCGCGCTCGCGTATCCCTCTTCGACGAGGACGGCGATCGCCGCATCGAGCAGGGCGGTCCGCGTGAGCTCGCTGCGTTCCTTCTGCGTGCGGCGTCTGGGTCTGGTCGGCGCCGGGCGCGTCGCGGTGAACTCCATCACCGCGCCAGCATAGACAAGATCCCGAGCGTACGGTCGGTATTTGCACTCCTGAACGTAAGTGCGTTACGTTCATCACTAGGGGAGGGGGATGAACGGGATCGAGACATCCGGGACTGACCATCGTGCGCGCACGGGCCGGTCCCCGCGGCGCCTGCTCGTCCCCACGCTGCTTGCCGTCGCCACCCTGGTGCTCGTCCTCGTCCTGCGATCCGGCGACGGGTCCTACCGGCTCCACGTCAAGCTCATCAACGCAAGCCAGCTCGTCAAGGGCAACCTCGTCGAGGTCGGTGGCCTGAAAATCGGGACGGTCGACTCCATCGAGCTGGCCGACGACAACCAGGCCGACGTCACGATCACCGTGTCGGACCAGAAGCTGGTGCCGCTGCATGTCGGGACGCGGGCGGTCGTGCGCTCGGGCTCGGTCTCGGGCGTCGCCAACCGCTACATCGCCTTGGAGCCCGGGCCGAACTCCGCACCCGCCCTCGCCGGCGGCGGCGTCATCCCGGCCTCGGACACGGCCGCGTCGACGGACTTGGACGCCGTGCTCTCGACGCTGGACGCCGACACCCGTCAGCGGCTGCAGGCGACGATCCAGGGCACCGACGCCGCGCTGTCCCAAGGTGGGGCGGCCGGCATGAACGCATCGCTGAAGTACCTGGATCCGGCGCTGTCGCAGATCCAGGGCACGCTCGGGGAGCTCATCGCCGACCGCGGGGCGCTGGAGCGCTTCCTCGTCGCGTCGGCCGGCGTGGTGTCGGCCGTCGCCGACCGCAGCGACGACCTGTCGCGGGGGCTGTCGTCGGCCGCGACCACAGCGGGGGCGCTGGCCTCCCAGCGTCGGGCGCTGGCCGAGGTGCTCGCCCGCGCGCCGGACACGCTGACCGGCGCGGGCAAGACGCTCGATGCCCTGGCCGGAACGCTCGACGACCTCAAGCCGGTGGTCGACCTCGCCACCCCGGTGGCCCCGCGCCTGAGCCGGGTGCTCACGGCGGCGACCCCGGCGCTGGAGCGCACCGCCTCCGTGCTGCCGCGCGTGCGCACGCTCCTCGTGCCGCTGCGCCGGGCGCTCGCCGGCCTGCCCGCGTTGCGCACGAGCGCCGTCCCGGCGCTCCGTGCCGCCACGGAGGCGATCAAGGTCTCGCTGCCGATCGTGTCCGCCGCCCGCGCGGCGTTCCCGGACCTGCTGCTCGGGGCCACGAACGGCTTCGGCGGGACGTCGGGTGGCTCCTACGACGCCAACGGCGAGTACGCGCGCATCGCGTTCGTCTCCACGTCGACGCCGGTCGTCGGGACCCTCGCCAACCTCTTCCCACCCCTCCCGGGCTCAGGGACCCGCTGGCACAACGTCGCGCGCTGCCCCGGTGGCGCCGGGGTCCTGGCCGCCGACGGCTCGAACCGGTTCGACCCCGGATACGCGTGCGAGGAGGGCAACCGCCCGTGAGCCGTTGCGCGACCCGCTTCACGACGCTGGCGGCGGTGATCCTGACCGCGGCGATGCTGGTGGCCGGCTGCGGTGGCGGCTCCGGCGGCGGCAAGGGGGAGGACTACACCGTCGCGGCGATCTTCGACAACGCGTCGTTCCTCACGCCCGACGTCGACGTGCGGATCGCGGGGGCGCGCGTCGGCCAGGTGTCCGACCTTTCGGTGACGCGCGACCACAGGGCCCGCGTGCAGCTCACCATCGACCCGCGCTTCGGGCCGTTCCACGCCGACGCGGACTGCACGATCCAGCCGCAGTCGCTCATCAGCGAGCGCTTCGTCAACTGCACGCCGGGCACCGCCGCCGCGCCGGCGCTGAAGGCGCCGGCCGGTGGCGGAGCGCCGGTGCTCGGCTTGAACGGCACGCACTCGCCCGTCGACATCGACCAGGTCCTCAACACGTTCCAGCTGCCGCTGCGCCAACGCCTGACGCTGCTGCTGAACTCGCTCGGGGTCGGCCTGGCCGCCCGGGGCGACGACCTGAACGCGGCGATCCGCCGCGCGGCCCCCGCGCTGCAGGCCACCCGGGACACCCTGGCGATCCTCGACAGCGACCGCGCCCAGCTCAAGCGCTTGATCTCGGGGAGCGACACGGTGCTCGCGAGCCTGGCGGCCGGCCGTGGCCGCGTCGCGGACTTCGTCAAAGAGGCCGGCGTCGTGGCCGCCACGAGCGGGGCGCGGCGCGAGCGCCTCGCCGCCGCGGTCCGGGACCTGCCCGCCCTCCTGACCCGGGCGCGCCCCTCGCTGGACCGCCTGACGACGTTCGCGACGGTCGCCACGCCGTTCGCCGAGGACCTGCAGGCGGCGGCCCCTGGCCTGCG
>JAOPZJ010000173.1 GCA_025964155.1 Solirubrobacterales bacterium | reverse complement strand
TCCCGTCGCGGGTCGCGTGGTGGGGCAGCACCTTGCTGACGAGGAACACGTCGTCGCGGCGTCCGGCAGACCGGGCGACGGCGTCGCGATCGCGAGCACTGCGCTGATGCCGCCGTCGTCGCCGCGGACGGGCACCGAGTCGACGGCGTAGGCATGGCCATAGCTGACGAACGTGTAGCGCCCGCGCTCGCCGGCGAGCGCCGCCCGGTAGCGCTCGGTCGCGAGCATCCGCACCGGCCGCGGGATCTCGCTGATGTCCGGCAGCTGGCGCCCGACGAACAGCCCTTCGTCGGCCCAGGGCAGGCGCAGGATCGACTCGCCCGCGGCCGCCTGGACGACCAGCTCGCGATCCATGAGGAACGACGTGGGGTCGGGAGTGCCGCGCCGGGGACGGCGCTGCGCGACCCGGCCGGCGAGGAAGTCGAGCGCCACCGTCTCGGTCAGGGGACTCGTGGTGTCAAGGTCCATCGCAACGCCAGGGTAGCCCCGACCGGGGTGGACGGCCACGCCTCCCCGGACACCAGCTCCTCACGGACGAGTTGGTGGATGGCCGTGCGTGTCCTATAAGACGCCGTATGTCGCTCGTAACGATGCGCGCCGTCGCGTTGCCCTCCGGCGAGACGGTCCCGGCTCTCGGCATGGGGACGTGGCACCTGGGGCAGGGGCGGCACCCCGAGGCGGTCGAGATCGAGGCGCTGCAGACCGGCCTCGACCTGGGCATGACGCTCGTCGACACGGCCGAGATGTACGGCGACGGCGCGAGCGAGCGGCTGATCGGCCGGGCGATCGCCGGACGCCGCGACGACGTGTTCCTCGTCAGCAAGGTGCTGCCCCACCACGCGACCCGCGACGGGACGATCGCCGCGTGCGAGTCCAGCCTGCGGCGGTTGGACACCGACCGCCTCGACCTCTACCTCCTGCACTGGCGGGGCCAGGTCCCGCTCGAGGAGACGGTGGGCGCCTTCCAACAGCTCATTCGCGACGGCCAGATTCGCCACTGGGGCGTCAGCAACTTCGACATCGCCGACATGATGGAGTTGATTGAGCTCGACGCGGGCGGCGCGGTCCAGACCGACCAGGTGCTCTACAACCTGCTGCACCGCGGGATCGAGTGGAACCTGCTGCCCTTCTGTCAGCAGCACGGCCTGCCGATCATGGCCTACTCGCCGATCGAGCAGGGCCGGCTCGTCGGCCACCCGGTCCTGCGCTTCATCGGCGGGCGCCACAAGGCGACCTCCACACAGGTCGCGCTGTCGTGGGTGATCTCGCACCCCGGCGTCTGCGCGATCCCGGAAGCCGGCACGCCCCAGCACGTGCGGGAGAACTTCGGCGCGCTCGGCGTCGTCCTCGAGCAGGACGACATCCTCGAGCTCGACGCCGCCTTCCCGCCGCCGCCCCGCCCTGTGCCGCTCGAGGTGCTGTAGCCCGCCGCCGGGGGCCGCTACCCGCCGAACCCGCGCAGTGGGGCGTCGGGCGCGGCCGTGACGACGAGCTTGCGGTTGGCGAACTCTTCCATGGCCAGGTCCGACAGCTCGCGCCCGTAGCCCGAGCGCTTGATGCCGCCGAAGGGCAGCTCGGGGCGAGAGCCCATCGGGTGGTTGATCCACACCATGCCGCTCTCGATCCGTCCCGCCACCTGCCGGGCCCGCTCGAGGTCGCTCGCGAAGACCGATCCGCCGAGGCCGAAGTCCGTGTCGTTGGCCAGTCGGACCGCCGCGTCCTCATCGGGCACCCGGTGCAGGACGGCGACCGGTCCGAACAGCTCCTCGTGGTAGACGCGCATGTCGGGCGTCACGTCGGTGAGGATCGTCGGATCGAAGAAGGCGCCCGGCAGGTCGGGGCGAGCCCCGCCGATGACGAGCGTCGCGCCCTTGTCGACCGCGTCCTGCACCTGCTCCAGGAGCGTCTCGACCGCCTGCTCGGAGGACAACGGCCCGAACGTCGTGCTGCGGTCGGCGGGGTCGCCCGGCTGCAGCGCCGCGAAGCGGTCGCGCATGCCGGCCAGGAAGTCGTCGAAGATCTCGTCGAGCACGATGAAGCGCTTGGAGGCCACGCAGCTCTGGCCGCGGTTCTCGAGACGGCCCCGGACGGCCGCCTCGATCGTGCGGTCCAGGCGCTCGCGGTCGAGCACGATAAACGGGTCGCTCCCGCCGAGCTCGAGCAGCGTCTTCTTGAGGTTGCGCCCGGCGGTCTCGGCCACCGACGCGCCGGCGCGCTCGCTCCCGGTCAGCGCCGCGCCCTGGATCAGCCGGTGCTCGAGCACCCGCTGGATGTCGCCGGCCTCGATGAACATGTTGGTGTACACCCCCTCCGGGGCGCCGGCATCGCGGAAGAGCTCCTCGAAGGCCAGCGCGGTCTGCGGGCAGCTGCCGGCGTGTTTGAGCAGGATCGTGTTGCCGAGCACCAGGTTGGGCCCGACGAACCGGACGACCTGGTAGGTGGGGTAGTTCCAGGGCTCCACGCCCAGCAGCACGCCGAGCGGGTCGCTGCGCAGGACCGCGTCGCCGGCGTCGGTCGACAACGGCCGCGGCGCCGCGAAGCCCGGGCCCTCGTCGCCGTAGTAGCGCAGGATCCGCGCGGAGAGGTCGACTTCCTCCTCCGCCTCACCGATCAGCTTCCCCATCTCGAGCGTCGTCAGGTGGGCGAACAGCTCGCGGCGCTCGGCGAGCAGCTCGCCGGCGCGGCGGACGACGGAGGCCCGCTCCTCGATGGGCCGCTCCCGCCAGCGCAGGAACGCGTGGTGCGCCGTCTCGACCGCCCGGTCGACCGCCTCGCTGTTGAGCGTGTCGAACTCCCGGAGCACCTCCCCGGTGTAAGGGTTGGTGGTCGCATAGTGGTGTGCCGCCGCCGTGCTCATAGGACAACCTTTCCGCGTTTTCGCGAGGTGAACGCGCCAGGCCGAGCTTGCCCGGCCCGCGCATGCGTGGGCAAGTAGGCCGCGGGGGCGCGCTTGCCACCTCCCGGCTCGGGTCTACGGAAGAGCGTGGTGCTGCCTGGCGCATCGACTCGGGCGTGAACGCCGTCCTGCCCTGAGGTCGCAGGTCAGACCGCCACGAGCGCCACGACGATCGCGGCGACCGACAGGGTCGCCAGGTCCAGCGCGACCGGCCGGCTGGCCCGCCAGGACGCGGCCTGGTCCTCGTCGAGCAGCGCGAGGACCGACACGAGGAGGCCCGCCATCGCGCACAGCAGGCCCACGGCGGCGATGCACGACGCCCACCAGGCGCCCGCGATCACGATGGCGGCGATGCCGGCGACCGCCAGCAGCCCGAACGCGCTCGCGCGCCCGACGAACTCGGCCGGCGAGGGGTAGACGACCGGCGCTCTGCTCATGGCTCCTTCCAGTGGGCCGTTGGGCCGCGATCGCAAGCGGCCTACTGGCCGGGACGTGGACCTCGGCCCGCCGATCGCGTTCACCGCACTCGAGGAGGGCAGGCCGGTGTGCGACCCCGGCGCACGCCGCATCGGCGTCGTCGACCAGGTGCTCATCGAGCCGCCCACGCACGGGATCTTCGAGGGCGTGATCATCCACACCGTCCCGCTGGCCGGCGGCGCCGAGGCGCTCGCCGAGGAGCAGGGCCACCGCCACGGCGGCGAGGAGGCCCACACGCCCGAGCCGTCTCTGGAGCGCCTCGCGCGCCGGGTGATGGACCGGCTGGTCCGGCGGGGCTAGCGGCCTAAGGAAGGGCGCAATGCGCTACGCCACGATGCTGACGATGGCCGAACGCGCCACCGGGCTCGTCCGGCCCGACGTCGAGCGCGGCGTCGAGGCCGCGCTGCGCACGCTCGCGGAACGGATCACCCGCGGCGAGGCGGAGGACATCGCCGAGTTCCTGCCGCCCGAGGTGCGCGCGTGGCTGACCTCGGCGCCCGAACCGGCCGAGGGCTTCGACCGCCGGGAGTTCATCCGGCGCGTCGCCGAACGCGAGGGCGTCGACCCGGCCACGGCCGAGGAGCACGTCCGCGCGATCTTCGAGGTGCTCGGGTTCGCCGTCGCACCCGGGGAGCTGCGCGACATGGCGGCCCAGCTCCCGCGCGACTTCGAGGATCTGCTCGAGGCCGCGGACGTCGGCCGGCGCCGGGCGGCGACCCGCGACGACATCGTCGGCCGCGTCGCGGAACTGCTGGGGGCGGACCGCTCGACCGCCGAGCACGCGACACAGGCGGCCCTGCAGGTGCTGGGCATGCGCCTTTCGGCGGGCGAGGTGGAGGACCTCGAACAGGAACTGCCGGGCGAGCTACGCGACGCGCTCGAGCGCGGCCTGGCCGTCAGCCGGGCCGCGAGGAAGATGAGCGAGGAGGACTTCGTCACGGAGGTCGCCCAGCTGGAGGGTACCGAGCCGCGCGAGGCCGAGCGCCATGCGCACGCGGTCTTCCAGGCCCTCCGCGAGGCGCTCAGCCGCAAGGAGTTCTCCGACATGACGGCGCAGCTGTCCCAGGACTACGCGCCGCTGCTGGTCTAGCGCCGCCACGACGAGGAGGGCCACCACGATGATCGCCGACGCACGCGCGGAAGCCACGGTCCCGGTCCGGGACCTCGAGCGCGCCGCGGACTTCTACAGGAACGTGCTCGGCCTGCGCCCGGGCGTATCGCTGCTGCCGCGGACTGACGTCGTCTACGACCTGGCCGGCGGCGGCACCCTCCTGCTTTACGAGGGGGCTGGTGCGCCGCGGCCGTCGGTGACGGTCGCCCATTTCGTCGTCGACGACGTCGCCGCGACCGTGCGCGAGCTCCGCGCGCGCGGCGTCCCGTTCGACGACTATGACCTGCCCGAGCTCAAGACCGTCGACGGGGTCGCGACCGTGGGCGACCATCGCTTCGCGTGGTTCCGCGACCCCGACGACAACGTTCTCGGGATCCGGGACTGACCTGCCGTGAGCCGCGCCGCGCCCGTCCTCATCGCCTTCGACGGCACCCCGGCCGCCCAGCACGCGATCCGCGAAGGCGGCCCGCTCCTGGGCTCGGACGCGGAGGGCCGGTCGCTCAGCGGCCGGCCCGCCGCGGAGTTCGGGCGTCGTCGTGGCTCGTGCGGTCGAACTGAGCACGGACGTCGGCCGCGATGTCGGCGAACGGGCGACCCTTGGTCTCCGGGACATAGCGCCTGACGAATACGAAGGCCACGGCACACACCGCCGCGAAGATCCAGAACGTCGGTCCCTGCCCGATCGCGTCGACCACCGGGGCGAACGCGAGACCGACCAGGAACCCCGAGAACCAGTTGACGGCCGCTGCGACGCTCGCGCCGGCGGCGCGCGAGTCCGGCGGGAAGATCTCCGAGATCAGCAGCCAGAAGATCGGGCCAAGGCCGATCGCGAACGCGGTGATGTAGCCGATCAGGCAGATGAGCGACAGCCAGCTGCCGGCATCTCCGAGCGACACCTCGAACGTCAGGGCCAGCAGCGCGAGCGACACGCACGCGCCCGCCGCGGACGCGAGCAGCAACGGCCGTCGCCCGCTGCGGTCCACCAGGCGGATGGACACCACCGTGGCGGCCACGTTGGCCAGCCCGATCACCACCGAGGAGAGCAGCGAGTTGGAGGCGGTGAGGCCCGTCCTCTCCATCACGCTCGGGGCATAGGCGATGACCGCGTTGATGCCGGCGAACTGCTGCATCGCGCCCAGCGCCACCGCGATGAGCAGCGCCGGCGCGGCGGCCGACCGCACGAGCGTGCGAACACCGACGCGCCGTGACTCCTGCGCCTGGAAGCGGCCGAGGTCCTCCATCAGCCGCCGGGCCTGCCCCTCGTCGACGACCTGGAGGAGCACCTCGCGGGCCCGGTCTGCCTGGCCGTGGGCGGCGAGCCAGGCGGGCGTCTCGGTGGCACGCACCATGCCGGCGAGCATCAACGTGGACGGGATCAACCCCATGGCGAACATCGCCCGCCACGAGCCCGAGCCGGAGAACACGACGCCGACGCCGTACGCGACGACGATGCCGAGCGTGACCATCAGCTGGTTGAGCGTGACCAGCCGTCCGCGAGCATCGGGCGGTGCGATTTCCGAGAGGTACAGCGGCGTCGTGGACGAGACGGCCCCGACCGCGATGCCGGTGACGGCCCGAGCGGCGAGCAGGACGCCGTAGCCGGGCGCGACCGTCGCGACCGCCGTGCCGGCGATGAAGAGTCCCGCGATCAGGATCAGCGTCCCCCGGCGCCCGAGCGCGTCGGCCGCGCGCCCCGCCAGCAGGCCGCCCGCCATCGCGCCGAGCGGCAGGATGCTGACGAGCGCGCCCTGCTGGAAGGCGCCCAGCGCAAAGTCGTCCCGCAGGAACAGCAGCGCGCCGGAGATCACCGCGAGCTCGTAGCCGAAGACGAACCCGCCGAGCGCTGCGGCGAGCGCCCAGCGCAACAAGCGCCGCGGTGGGCGGGTGGTTCGCTTCTGGGAATCCGCGACGACGTCCATCGGTCTACGCGATGGCATAGGTCGCGGGCCGCGAGCCCAAAGGCCTTGTCAACCTGGCTTGGACGCCTATTGCGAAGGGCGACGGCGCCCTCTGTCCGGGGGCGCGACTTGAAAGGTCGCCCGCATGTCTTCCCAGGAGCGGTATCGCCGCGAGGACAACGTCCTCCAGTACACGAATCCCCCCTCGGCGCCCGAGCGCGAGGTGCTCGAGCCCACGCGTGGGGCCAGGCTCCACATCGCCATGCTGGCGCCCCCGTGGATCCCGGTGCCGCCGCCGGGCTATGGCGGCATCGAGTTCGTGGTCGCGCTGGTGACCAACGCATTGGTCGATCACGGACACGACGTCGAGCTGTTCTGCGCGCCCGGCTCGAGCTCGCGTGCGAAGGTCCGTCCGCTCCTGGACCAGCCGCATCCGGAGAGCATCGAGCGTGCGCTGTTCGAAGGCGACCACGACGGCCGTGCGTTCCGCGCCATCGACGAGGCGGCCCGGGACGGCCACCCGTTCGACGTCATCCACGACAACAGCGGCTACGTCGCGCTCGCGATGGCCGACCGGGTCGCCACCTCAGTCGTGCACACCGTGCACGGGCCGTTCGACGACGACACCAAGCCGTACTACGCGGCCAACGGCCACAACGGCGCGGTGGTCTGCATCAGCGAGGCCCAGTCGCGCATGGCGCCCGACCCCGACATCGTCGATGCCGTCGTGCACAACCCCATCGACGTCGACAACTGGCCGGTCGGCTACGAGAAGCAGGACTACCTGCTTTGGCTCGGGCGCATGGCCCCCGAGAAGGGAGCGCATCGCGCGATACGCGTGGCCAAGGCCACAGGACGGCGGCTGGTGCTCGCGGGGGTGGTGCAACCCGGCCAGGAGCGGTTCTTCGCCAAGGAGGTCCAGCCGCACATCGACGGCGAGACGATCCGCTTCATCGGTGAGGTGGGCGGCGCCCGCAAGCAGCGGCTGTTCGCCGACGCCTTCGCCTTCCTGATGCCGATCCGCTGGCCCGAACCCTTCGGCATGGTCATGGTCGAGGCGATGGCGGCGGGGACCCCGGTGCTGGCGTTCCCGGAGGGCGCGGCTCCGGAGATCGTCGAGGACGGGGTGTCGGGCTACCTCGTCGCGGACGAGGAGGAGATGGCGGCCAGGGTCGATGACGCCGGGCGCCTGGATCCGCTGCAGGTCCGCCGCTCCGCCGAGCGCTTCGCCCCTGACCGGATCGCCGTCGGCTACGAGCAGGCCTACCGCGCGGCGGCACGACAGGTGACCGGAGCGCGGTCATGAGCTCCGCTTCGGCCGTGCCGAGGACCATCGCACCGCACGACGTCGTCATGCCGCCCCGCAGCAACGAGCGCTTCCGGGAGGTGCTTGCGCCCGACCGGATGGAGGCGCTGGAGCGGGCGACCGAGCAGGCCCGTGCGCTCCTGGACGGCCGGGTGGTCTGGAACGTGAACTCCACGGCGAAGGGCGGCGGCGTGGTGGAACTGCTGCGACCGCTGGTGGCCTACGCCCGCGGTGCCGGGGTCGACGCGCGGTGGGTCGTCATCGACGGCACGCCGGAGTTCTTCACGATCACGAAGCGCATCCACAACCACCTGCACGGCACCCAGGGCGACGGCGGAGCGCTGGACGATGAGGCGCGTCGCGTCTACGAGAGCGTGCTCGCCGCCAACCTGGCGGCCTTCCCGGGAGAGATTCGGCCCGGGGACGTGGTGATCCTCCACGACCCCCAACCGGCCGGCATGGCCGCGGCGATGAAGGCCGCGGGTGCGGCGGTGATCTGGCGCTGCCACGTAGGCGTCGACGAGCCCAACGCCGTCGTCCGTGCGACCTGGGAGTTCCTGCGCCCCTACGTCGCGCCGGCCGACTTGTACGTCTTCTCCCGGGCGGCGTTCGCCTGGGACGGCCTCGACCGCGAGCGCGTCGTCGTGATCCCGCCGTCGATCGACGCCTTCTCGCCCAAGAACGTCGATCTCGACGACGACACGGTCAGGGCGACGCTGGCGATCGCCGGGCTGGTGGCCGGAAGCGCCGAGCCGGGATCCGTCACATTCGAGCGTGCGGACGGCACGCCGGGTCGCGTCGAGCGGCGCGCCCGGCTCGTCGAGGACGCCCCGCTTCCGCCCGACGCTGCGGTCGTGGTGCAGGTGTCGCGCTGGGACGCGCTGAAGGATCCGATCGGCGTGGTCCGCGGGTTCGCCGAGCATGTGCCGGCCGACACGTGCGCGCACCTGGTGTACGCCGGGCCCGACGTCGAGGCGGTTGCCGACGACCCCGAGGGCCTGCGCATGCTCCGCGAGACGGTGGCCGCGCGCGAGGCGCTGCCCGAGGAGGCCCGCGCCCGCGTGCATCTCGCGTCGCTGCCGATGGAGGATCTCGACGAGAACGCCATCATGGTCAACGCGCTGCAGCGCCACGCCCGCGTGATCACTCAGAAGAGCCTGGCCGAGGGCTTCGGGCTGACGGTCGCGGAGGCGATGTGGAAGGCGCGTCCGGTCATCGCGCCGCGGATCGGTGGCATCCAGGAGCAGATCGTCGACGGCGACAGCGGCGTGCTGCTCGACGACCCGCGCGACCTGGCCGCCTTCGGCGCCGCGATGACGGGGCTGCTCGACGACGCTCCGCGGGCCGAGCGCATCGGCCGCAACGCGCGCGAGCGCGTACGCGCCCGCTTCCTCAACGCCCGCACGCTGCTGGACTACTTCGAGGCCATCCGCCGGCTCCTGGACGACCGGGAGCGCTCGGTCCCGACCACGCCGGCCCGTCGCAGGGCACCGGCGGCCAAGTCGGGCGCCGCGGGTTAGGTTCTCAGCCGACCGGCAGCGCAGCGTCGCGCGTGCCGTCGCGCGTGCTGTCCATCGCCACGTCCGCCCGACCCCAGCAGCCGCGGAGGCCGTGGAGGGTGACGGTGCCGAAGTCCTCGGGGAGGTGGGGGTCGGAGGCGGGCCCGTCGGGCGTGGGACGCAGCCCGAGCACGGTCGTGAGGGCCAGGAGCGGCGCTCCGGCGGCCCAGGCCTGGGGGCTCGACGCCGTCGGGTACTCGACCGGCGCGTGCGTCATCGAGGCCGGACAGCCGGCGAAGACCTCCGGGAGGCGGTACTGGAAGTACGCGGACGCGCCGACGATGGCGGAGGCGATCCGCGCGGCCTCGTCGTCGTGGCCGTAGCGGCGCAGCCCGGCGGCGATGAGCGAGTTGTCGTGGGGCCAGACCGTGCCGTTGTGGTACTCGATGGGGTTGTAGCCCGCCTCGCCCATGGCCATGGTCCGCACGCCCCAGCCCGAGTACAGCGCGTCGCCCATCAGGTGCCCAACCACCGCCTCGACGTACTCCTCTCCGACGATTCCGCTCCACAGCAGGTGGCCGATGTTCGACGTGAGGCTGTCGACCTGGTGCTTGTCGCCGTCGAGCGCGAGCGCGTAGAACGCGCGGTCCGGGATCCAGAAGGCTTCGTGGAAGCGCCGCCGGAGCTCGTCGGCCTCGGCCTCCAGCCGCTCCGCGAGGCCCTCGTCGTTCCACACCTCGCGCGCGAGCCGCGCCGCGCGGCGCTTGGCGTCATAGACGTAGCCCTGGATCTCGCACGTCGCGATCGGCCCCTCGGCCAGCCGGCCGTCGGAGAACAAAATCGAGTTCCACGAGTCCTTCCAACACTGGTTGACGAGCCCGGTGCGGGGGTTGCGGGTGCGGTACTCGACGAAGCCGTCGCGGTCCAGGTCGCCGTAGCGGTCGATCCATTCCAGCGCCGCCCGCGCGTTGGGCTCGAGCTCGCGGACGAGGTCCCGATCGCCGCTCCAGCGCTCGTACTCGTCGAGCAGCACCAGGTACAGCGGGGTTGCGTCGGCCGCGCCGTAGTACGGTGAGTGCGGGCGCTCGCCGGTGGCCGTGAGCTCCCCGAAGCGGATCTCGTGCAGGATCTTGCCGGGCTCCTGATCGCGGAAGTCGTCCAGCGTGATGCCCTGCCGGCCGGCCAGCGTCCGGAGCGTCGTCCGGGCGAGCTCGGGCTGGAACGGCAGGACCTGGTAGCTGGTGATAATGCTGTCGCGTCCGAACAGCGTCATGAACCACGGCAGGCCGGCTGCCGGAAGGCTCACGTCCTGATCGGCGATGTGCGGGTAGAAGCGCAGCGCGGCGAGGTCCTCGAGGCTCTGGTGGTAGACGTGCTTCAACGTGTCGCCGCTCGTCTCCAGGACCGGGGCCAGGGCCATCCACGCGCCGAGGTCGCTGCCCCGGCGAAGGCGGATCTCTTCGAACGTGCCGGCCGGACGACGCGGCACCGGCGCGCGGTCGGGCTGCTCGCCATGCGGCGTGATGACGAACGTGACCGTCCGTTCTTCGCGCGGGGCGAGGAGGAGCTGCAGGCGCACCGCGTCATGCTCGATCGTCGCCTGCTCGCTGACGGTGATCCGGGTCTCGCGCAGAAAGCCTCCGTTGCGATAGCGCAGCGCGAGCTCGTTCTCGCGCGTCGTCGCGGAGACCGTGCGCTCGCGTATGTGGGCGTCCTTGATCTCGAAGAGATCGGCGAAGTCGGCGGCGACTGCCAGCTCGACGTCGATGCGCATCGGCTCCTCGAGGTGGTTGCTCAGCAGGAGTTCCTCGATCCACACGTCCTTGACCACGCGCTGGCGCAGGACGGTCAGGGGCGACGCGGCATGGAACGCCTCGGACGGCGGGATCAGGAAGAACTGAGCGACGAAATAGTGGAGGTCCGTCGTCGACAACATGTCGGTGGGCTGGCCGGACACGGTGAGCTCCCAGCGCGACACGAACCGCGTGTCCTCCGAGAAGAACCCGTGCGGCGGCACGCGCGACTCCGGGCGGACGTCGCCGCGGCTGTCCGAGACCACGAAGGTGTTCCCGTCGAGAACGCTGATGGCACGGTCGGGCACGTGATCCTCCTGACGTGTGGCCGGTACGCCAGTGGTGGTAGGTCGCGCGGACCTCCCTTCCAGGGGCATTCCGGTCACGTCCAGCCCCGCGGGAGGCGCGGCCGTCGCTGCGCTCTTGACGATGTGTAGCGCGGACCTACGGGAAGGGGTGTGACTACCCCAGGCACGCGCGACCCGCGGAGCGGACCCGTGATCCTCTGCTATGACCGGTCCGACGCGTCGACCGAGGCGATCAAGGCCGTCGCCGCGTTGCTGCGGGGCGCGCCCGCGTTGGTGGTCAGCATCTGGAAGCCGGTAGCCGAAGAGGCGCTGTCCCCGGCGGGGAAGCCGCCGCCGTCCGATACCGCGGACGTGAACAACAGGAGCGAGGAGGCCGCCCTGCAGGTCGCTCGTGCCGGCGCGCGCGAGGCGTCGGCCGCCGGCCTCGATGCCAAGCCGCTGGCGGTCGAGGTGCGTGGACGGACGTGGGAGGCGATCGCGATGGTGGCGGACGATTACGACGCCCAGCTCATCGCCTGCGGTACAAGCCGTGCCGGTGTGAAGTCACTCTTGCCCGGAGACCTGCCCGGTGCGCTGGTGGACCACGCAAGCGTGCCGGTGCTTGTCGTGCCGTCGTCCAAGGCGGCGGCCGAGCGCCGTCGCGACGTCCAGGAGAGCCGCGGCGCCCGCCGCCACACGGGCGTCTAGAGACCCATCTGGGTTGACCGATCAGGGGCGGTCGTGCCGCGGCGCCGCCGTCCCATCCCTCACGGCAGAGGCGTGGGCGGACGCGGGACGTCTGTCGGCCTGGCTCGCAGCAGCAGCCACAGACCGATGCAGAGTCCGACGCCGCCGACGATCATGAGGATCACGCCGACGGTGTGGATGTCGACGCCCGAGACCCTGGCAGTCACGGCGAACTTGAGGATCGCCCCGAGGGCGATGAGGAACAGGCTCGTGCCGATGGTCATGTCCGCTGGTCAGCCCTCACGGCGTCCGCGACCCCGGGCGGTCGACGCGGCCGCTCTGGACCGGTAGGCGTTGCCCGTCCCCTGAGCGACGCGGCCCTCCCGGATCGCGGCGCGCAGCGCATGACGGAAGCGGCCGGGGCCCCACAGGTGCGCACCCAGGCGCTGCTCGAGCTCGTCGCGGGTGAGCTCCCCTTCGTCGAGGATGCGCACCAGGAGCTCGATCTCACGGTCGAGGTCGCGGTCCGAGGCGGCGTCGTAGCGGCTCGCCGTCCCGGCGGTGCCCAGCATGCCGGGCGAGTAGTACCTGCTCCCGCTGCCGGTCCCGGGCCGGAACCGGCGGGCATGCTCGCGCGCGCGCCGGTCGGCGACGTGGCGCCGCAGCTCGTCCTCGCGGGCGCGGTCGGCCTCGGGGATCTCCGGCGGACCGGCGTCGACCTCCTCCGCGGTCAGCGGTGTGGCGATCGCCTCCAGCGACCGCTGCTCGGCGGGCACGCCCCAGCGCAGCTCGGCGAGACCGCCGAGCATCATCGCCCCCGCGCCGATGAGGAAGCCCGTCGCCACCTGCTCCGGGTTGCCGCTGTGGATGAACTGGCCGAACAGCAGCGGGCCGCTGATGCCGCCGATCGCGGTCCCGACCGCGTAGAACAGCGCGATCGCCAGCGCGCGCGTCTCCATCGGGAAGATCTCGCTGACCGTCAGGTACGCGGAGCTCGCGCCGGCCGAGGCGAGGAAGAACGTCACCAGGACGAGCGCCATGAACGACCACGTCGTGAGGTTGCCGTTGCGCAGCAGCAGCGCAAGCACCACCACGCTCGCCGCCGAGCCCAGGTACGTCCCGGCGATCATCGGGACGCGCCCGACGGTGTCGAACAGCCGCCCGAGCAGCAGCGGCCCCATGAAGTTGCTCAGCGCGAAGAGCACCATGAAGTACGGGACGCTGCTCGAGGTGACATCGAAGAACCTGTTCAGGATCGTCCCAAGGTCGAACGTCACCGCGTTGTAGAGAAACGCCTGGCCGATGAAGAGCGACAACCCGAGCAGCGCGCGGGTCGGGTAGCGAGCGGCCGCGACGCGCGCGATCTCGCGGAACGGGATCGCCTCGCGCTGGCGCACGGCGATGTACTGGTCGGGCTCGGGGAGGTCGACCCCCGCCTCGGCGCGCACCTCGGCCTCGATCTGCTCGACGATGCGCTCGGCCTCCTGCTCGCGGCCGTGGATGAAGAGCCAGCGCGGGCTCTCGGGAACGTGGCGGCGGACGAGCAGGATGCCCAGCCCCAGGAGGGCGCCGGTGCCGAAGGCGATACGCCAGCCGACGTCGGTGGCGAGGATCGACTGGTCGAGCAGCAGCAGGGACACGAGGCCGCCGACGGCGGCGCCCACCCAGAAGCTCCCGTTGATGGCGAGATCGACCTGCCCGCGGTTGCGGGCGGGTATGAGCTCGTCGATGGCGGAGTTGATCGCGGCGTACTCGCCGCCGATGCCCATGCCGGTGAAGAACCGGCAGAGGAAGAAGTACCAGGGGGCGAACGCGAAGGCGGTGGCCACGGTGGCGGCGATGTACAGCGCCATCGTCAACATGAACAGCTTCTTGCGGCCGTGGCGGTCGGTGAGCTGCCCGAAGAGCAGGGCGCCGAGGCAGGCGCCGGCGACGTAGAGGGCGGCCGCGATGCCGACGTCCGCGCTGCTCATGCCGACGCCGCTGCCCGACTCGGTCAGCCGCGGCGCGATCGCGCCGACGATCGTCACCTCGAGGCCGTCGAGGATCCACACGGTCCCGAGGCCGATCACGATCCGCCAGTGGAAGCGCGACCACGGCAGCCGGTCGAGCCGAGCCGGGATGTTGGTGCGGATCGTGTGGGAGACGCTCGCGGCGCTCATCGGTCGCCGCCTCCGCAGTACGGTGGGCACGCGTTCACGCTGCTGTGACTAGGCCCGCACGCATTCTCTGCAAGCGCGCCGTCGCCGCCGCTTCCCGTGGGACACGGTTGGCACGCCGTTGCGCCGCGTCCCGGCTGAAGACCAGCGCGCCGGGCGTTGACGGGCAGCCGCTGCCCCGTTTCACGCCCGAAGCTCCCCTTCGTGCCGGCCGAACGACGGTTACCGTTGACGGGTCAACGACCCAGTGGAGGAGCCATGAGCTTCCTTGTGCGGTTCGCCCCGCCGTCCATGACCACCGCCCAGTACGAGGAGGTGAAGGCCAGCGTTGCCCGCTCGGTCGGCTTCCCGCCGGAGGGGCTGGAGATGCACATCTGCTTCGGCGATGAGGGCTCACGGCGCGTCACCGAGATCTGGTCCTCGATGGCGGCGTTCCGGGCGTTCGGCGAGCGCCTCATGCCCGCCATCAGCGCCGCCGGCATCGCGATGCCCGAGCCGGAGGTGCTGCCCGTGCAACGAATGATCGTCACCGAGGACCCGATGCCCGCCGACGACACGGGCCTTGTCGTCCGGTTCCGTCCGCCGTCGATGACGCTGGCGCAGTACGAGCAGGTGACCTCCCGCTTGACGGAGCAGGGCCTGTTCCCCGCCAAGGGCGTCCGCGCGCACGTCCTCACCGGGGACGACGGCGCCCTGCAAGTCGGCGGGGTCTGGGCTAGCGCCGAGGATTTCGACGCGTTCGTCCCGCATCTTCGTCCGCTGATGGAAGGGGTGGGCATCACATACGATCCGGAGCGCTTCCCCCTTCACTCGGTCGTCGTCACCGACGCCGCGCGTCAGCACGCGACGGCCTGAGGCGAACGTCAGCCGCCGAGCCAGGCACGCCGCCCGGCTCGGCGCGAGGTGCGACGTCGGGACCGCTTCAATGATCCCGCTGCCGGTCCGCCGTCAGGGACGGTCCAGATGTCGCAGGAACGGAGCGAGATACACGCCCAGCCGGATGTTGCAGCGTTCCCCCCGCCTCCTCCTTCCCGCGGAAGCAGAAGCTTGAGCAGATGGGAGCGGCTGCGCCGTCGGCAGAGGGGTGTTGTTTGTCCGTTCGACGCTCGGCACTATGTGGTCCCGTGTCCTCTGGTTCAGCCGATGCCGGCGGCGAACGCCCGGTGAGCTCGTTCACCGATTCGGACGCGGTTTCGCGATACCGGGACGGGCCGCCTCGGCAGGTGCCCGGGTTCGCGGATCTCCACCGGATGACCGATCTGCTTCTCGCGGAGCGCACGCCGGATGACGGACGCGTGCTGGTCCTCGGCGCGGGCGGCGGGCTGGAGCTCGAGCATCTCGCGGCTGGGCACTCAGGCTGGGAGTTCGACGGAGTCGACCCGTCCGCGGAGATGCTGCGCCTGGCCGAGGCCACGACGGAGCCGTTCGCTGCCCGGATCCGACTGCATGAGGGCTACGTCCACAGCGCACCGGCCGGGCCGTTCGACGCGGCCGTGTGTCTTCTTACCTTGCACTTCATCCCGGCCGCGGAGCGGCTCGACACGCTGCAGCACTTGCGTGGCCGCCTGAAACCGGGTGGGCCGCTTGTGGTCGCCCATCACAGCTTTCCGCCGCAACCACCCGAGCGCGACACCTGGCTCGCGCGCTACGCGGCCTACGGGGTCGGCTCGGGCTTCCCGGCCGACCGGATGGCGAAGACAATCGGCGCGATCCGCGAGCGGCTCCCCGTGCTGAGTCCGGAGGACGACGAAGCCCTTATGCGCGAGGCCGGGTTCGGCGATGTGAGCCTGTTCTACGCCGGGCTCACCTTCCGCGGCTGGGTGGCCTACGCCTGACGACAGCCCGCCTGGGTGCCGGTCCGGGCATGGGCTGCACCTCCGCTTCGCGGCGAGGAGACACGGTGTCGCTGGTGGTCGTCTTCGCGGCCCGCGCCGCGCGTCTGGCGGGTCGCGGGGGTCACGATGCTCGTCCTCGAAGCGCCGAAGGTGGCGGCGGAGCGGTGCCCCTGATGCGCGGTCGCATGGACGCCGGCCCGCGGCGGCCGGCTGCGGAGATGTCGCGGAGGTAGGCGGTGACGGTCCCCTCCGCCGCCCGGTGGGCGGCGGCGCGGCGGCGGGCGGTGGTGGTCGGGGCGGTACGGGCGATGGGGGTCATGAGGTCTCCAGGGAGGGGGCGAGGCCGCTGCGCAGCGCGGGCTGCGGCCGGAGGAGTACGGCGGCCAGGAGGGCGCCGCCGGCGGTGACGCCGGCGGCGACGAGGAAGGCCACGTGGTAGCCGGCGACGAGCGCGGGCGTCGTGGCGTGCCCGGCCTGGATGAGGCCTTTGGTGTGGTCGTCGGCGATGGTGCTGAGGACGGCGACGCCGAAGGCGCCGGCGAGCTGCTGGCTCACGTTCGCCAGGCCGGAGCCGAGGCCGGCGTCCTCGCGCGGCACGCCGGCCATCGCGAGCGACAGCAGCGGCTGGAAGGCGCTGCCGATGCCGAGCCCGATGGCGAAGCAGGCGAAGAAGATCGTCGGGAAGAACGCGGTCTGCTCTCCGGCGGTGCTGAACAGCAGCAGACCGGCGCTCGCGCTCGCCATGCCGGCGACGAGGACGCGCTGGGGACCGAAGCGGGCGACCGTGCGGGTCGTGACGCCGCGCGAGAGGACGGCGACGGTCAGCGTCCACGGCAGGAACGCCGCGCCGGTCTGAATTGCGCTGAGGCCGCGCACGCGCTCGAGGTACAGCGTCCCGAGGAAGAATGTGCTGTACATGCCGGTGACGAGCAGCGCGCGCACGAGGTTCGCTCGCACAAGGCCCGGCACGGCGACGATCCGCAGCGGCATGATCGGGGCCGCGATCCGCCGCTCGAGGGCTACGAAGGCGGTCATCAGCGCGGCCGCGACGGCGCCGAAGCCGAGGACCGGGGCGGACGTCCAGCCGTGGGTGCTCGCCTGCACGATCGCGTAGATGCCGATCATCAGCGCCGAGGTGACAAGCGCGGCACCGATCCAGTCGACGTGGTGGCCGAAGCCGAGGCCGTGGTCGGCGGGGACGAAGCGCCGGCCGAGGACGATGGTCGCCAGTCCGATCGGCACGTTGATGAAGAAGACCCAGTGCCAGCTGAGGGCCTCGGTGAGCAGGCCGCCGGCGAGCAGGCCGAGCGAGCCGCCGGCCACGGACACGAAGACGTATGCGCTCATGGCGCGGGCCTGCTCGGCCCCGGCGGCGAAGTTCGTGACGATGATCGCGAGGATCACCGATGCCTGGGCGGCGGCGCCGATGCCCTGCAGGAAGCGGGCGGCGATCAGGACACCGCCGGTGGGCGCGAGCCCGCAGAGCACGGACGCGGCCGTGAAGACGGTGACGCCGCCGAGGAAGATGTTCCGGCGGCCTGCGAGGTCGCCGAGCCGGCCTGCCAGCAGCAGGAGGCTGCCGAAGCTGACGAGGAAGGCGTTGACGACCCAGGTCAGGTTGCTCTGCGAGAAGCCGAGGTCGTCCTGGATGGTCGGCAGCGCGACGTTCACGATCGTGGCGTCGAGCACGATCATGAGCTGCGCCAGGCAGACGACGAACAACATCGCCCACGGGCGTGCGGGGGTGGGTGAAGGGGTGGAAGTCACAGGTACTCCAGACGACTTGAGATTGGAACGGGATGAGCTAAACTGGAGGACGCCTCCGATAGATATGGAGGCTGCCTCCGCTTCTTCGGAGAACTATACGGAGGTACCCTCCGTTTTGTCAAGGCCTTCCCCATGAGCTCCACCGACGCTGTCCCCACCGAGCTGCTGAAGCGCCCCAAGCGCGCGGACGCCCTGCGCAACTACGAGAAGGTCCTCACGGCCGCCCGGGAGGCGTTCGCCGAAGGCGGAGAGGCCACCGCGCTCGAAGAGATCGCGCGCCGCGCGGGCGTCGGGATCGGCACCCTCTATCGCAACTTCCCCAACCGCCAGGCACTCCTGGAGGCCCTCTACCTCGGCGAGGTGGAGCAGGTCTGCCGCTCGGCCGCGGAGTTCGCCGACGCCGAGCCCTGGGACGCGCTCAACGGCTGGATCGGCCGCCTCGTCGCCTACATCGGGACCAAGCGCGCCCTCGCCGGCGAGCTCCAGAACTACCTCGACCAGGACGCCGAGCTGTTCGCGACCTCCCGGGAGTCCCTGTGGGGCGCCGGGCGGCCGCTGCTCACCCGGGCACAGGAGGCGGGCGCCGTCCGCCGCGACGTCACCATCGGCGAGCTCATCCAGCTCGTCGTCGGGATCGTGAAGATCCCCTCGGCCGACCCCGAGCAGGTCGACCACATCCTTCGCGTCGCCCTCGACGGGCTGCGCTACCAGGCCTGACCGCACGTTCCACACGCTGAGGGTGACCTGCAGCGCGGTCCTGGATGAGAAGGTCGTCGCGGGCTTCGTCAGGGCGGACGAGCCCAGTGCATCGATTCCTTGCCGGGGCTAAGCGCGACCGAGACGCGCGCTCGTCGCGCGCGAAGCAGGAGTTCGCGGGCTATCTCTCTGGGTGAGCCGCCTCCAGAGTGCGCGTGAGGTTGTCGAAGATCATGCCCCATCCGCCCTCGTGCGAGCGCACAGCCTCCTCGTCCCAGAGGCCGCTGTGGGTGAAGCGGACCTTGGTGACGCCGTCGGTCTCCTCGAAGTCGAGCTCGATCAGCGTCCGCCTTGTGTCGCCGTCCCAGATCCAGGTGAACGCCAGGCGGGTCGGCGGCTCGATCTCGGTGTACAGGCCGCCGCCGCCGTACTCGACGTCCTGGTGTGGGTCGCGCATGACGACGCGCACGGCACCGCCCACGCGCAGGTCGACTTCGGCCTCGCTCGTCTCCCAGTGGCGCTCGGCTTGCCACCAGCGCCGCATCACCTCCTCGCTGGTCCACGCGTCGAAGACCGCCTCGGCGGGCGCCTGAAAGGTGCGCTCGATGCGCAGCGTCTTGGTGTCAGTCACTTCCCGGGCTCCCGTCGGCGTCGCAGGCGCAGCATGACCCATGCGCGCGCGACCAGCAAGCCGGTGCTCGTCCCGGCCAGCATCGGCAGGATCTCCTCCACCGGCACGCCGCCCACGTGAGCGATCACGAGGGCCTGCTCCTCGTGCCGCGCTGTGAGGCGGCGGCGTCCGAGAGCGCCGCCTTGAAGATGGTTGCCTCGTCGTACTCGTCGTGGAGGTTCCACCACGCGTAGGTCGGGGTCTGCGGGTAGCCCTCGGGCGAGTCCTCCCACTCCTCCTGGCGGCCGAGCGCGGTGATGTCGAGGTAGGCCCAGGCGCTGCCCAGCGCCTCGTCGCCGCGCTTGTCGACGAAGTACGTGCGGAAGATCCCGTCCTCGTCGCGGTAGAAGGCGTTGGTGCCGTGCCACTCGTCCACGCCGAAGTCGGCGTCGAAGTCGTCCGTCAGCGTGTACCACGGGATCTCCCAGCCCATCCGCGCCTTCCAGCGCTCGATGTCCGCCTGCGGAGCGCGCGACACGTACGCAAGCGTGGTGTCGCGGGAGTTCAGATGGGCGACGTGAGCGACCTGATCGGCCATCATGGAGCAGCCGCGGCAGCCGCTGTCGGGCCAGCCGGCCACGCCGGGCTCGAAGAAGTAGCGGTAGACGATCAGCTGACGGCGCCCCTCGAACAGGTCAAGCAGGCTCGCCGGGCCATCCGGGCCCTCGAAGCGGTAGTCCTTCTCCACGGCCATCCTCGGCATCCGGCGGCGCTCAGCCGCCAGCGCATCGCGGGCGCGGGTCAGCTCCTTCTCCTTCACCAGCAGGTTTTCGCGCGCGGCGTCCCACTCCTGCGGCGACACGATCGGTGGGGTGTTCATTGGGGTTTGTCCTCCTTGAGGTATTCGTCGACGACATCGAACATGCGCTCCCAGAGGGCGCGCTGGCGATCCATCCAGTCGGCCGCGAGGCTCATCACGTCCGGCTCCAGCGAGAGCCGATGCGTCCGGCCCACGACCACGCGCTTCACCACGCCGGTCTCCTCCAGCACCTTCAGGTGTTTGGAGATCGCGGGCTTCGACACCCCGAAGCCGCTGGTGGCCTCACCGACCGTCGCCGGACCTGCGGCGAGGCGCTCGACGATGCCACGGCGGATCGGATGCGAGAGGGCCCTGAACGGATCGTTCACCACAAGGTTAACTATATCACGAACGTTCGAACCGGGCGATGTTCGTCCGTGGGGACTGGGCGCGGCAGAGCGCCCGGTCGCCGCCGCGCTATTGGTTCGCGCGACGACCGGCTCTCACTCCGGCACGAACAGCCGCCCGCGCATCTGCTCGTCGCTCTGGGGGTGGAGCTCCCACAAGCCCTTCAGTTGCGCGCGAATGTCGCCGGGCAGGCGATCGACGCCGTCGTGATCGATCTCGACCAGGTTGCCGCCGGGATCGCGCAGGTACAGCTGCACCACGTCGCCGGGCAGCTCAACGAGGTGATTGCCAAATGCCTCCCGGTCAAAGGCGTCGTGCCGCTCGGCCGCGCGGTAGACCGGCTCGAGGTCGTCCACGGTGATGGCGAGATGATGGTGGCTCGTCGGCTGCAGATCCGCCTCGAAAATGTGCAGCTGCGTGCGACCGAGCGCAAGCCACTGGACGGGCAGGCCGAAGTTGGGCGTGGGGATCGGCTCCGCGCCCAGGAGATCGACGTAGAAGTCCACCGACGTCGCGAGATCGCGCGCGCTGACGCTGACATGGTTGATGCGGCTGCTCACGAGCGTTCCTCCAGGCTGTTGGAGCACCCACCGTACGCTCGACCCCCGCACCTCGTCCACCTATGGTTCGTGCGCACCTGACGCAACGACTGGGCGTACCCCGATGGCACGCACGATCTCCGATCTCATCGTCGAGACGCTGAAGCATGCCGGCGTGAGCCGGGTGTACGGGCTGCCGGGCGACTCGCTGAACGGCTTCACCGACGCGCTGCGGCGCGACGGAACCCTGTCCTGGCAGCATGTCCGGCACGAGGAGGTGGCCGCGTTCGCCGCAGCCGGCGAGGCGGCGGTCACCGATGAGCTGGCGGTCTGCGCGGGGAGCTGCGGTCCGGGCAACCTGCATCTGATCAACGGGTTGTTCGACGCGAACCGCAGCCGAGTGCCGGTGCTTGCGATCGCCGCCCACATCCCGACCGCTGAGATCGGCGGCAACTACTTCCAGGAGACCCACCCGCAGGAGCTGTTCCGTGAGTGCAGCGTCTACTGCGAGCTGGCCGGCAGCCCCGCACAGTTCCCGCACGTCCTCGACATCGCCATGCGTAGCGCCGTCGAGCGGCGCGGCGTCGCCGTGCTGGTGGTGCCAGGTGACGTGCTTCTCCAATCGGCGGACGGCCTGAGATCGGCGGTGATCCGCCCCAGCAGCTCGGTCGCCCGCCCGGGCGACTCCCAGCTCGATGCCGCCGCCGACGCGCTGAACCGGGCCGGACGCGTGACGATCCTCGCCGGCGCCGGGTGCGCAGGCGCCCACGACGCGGTGATCAGCATCGCAGCTGCGCTGCAGGCGCCTGTCGTGCACGCGCTGCGCGGGAAGGAACACGTCGAATACGACAATCCCTACGACGTCGGCATGACCGGGCTGCTCGGGTTCAGCTCCGGCTACCAGGCGATGGAGCAGTGCGAGGCGCTGCTGATGCTGGGCACCGACTTCCCCTATCGCCAGTTCTACCCGAAGGACGCCGCGGTGCTGCAGGTCGATATCCGCGGCGAGCAGATCGGGCGGCGCACCCGCGTCGACGTCCCGCTCGTCGGCACGGTCAAAGACACGATCGAGGCGCTCCTGCCGCGGCTGACACCCAAGACCGACACCAGCCATCTGGACGAGATGCGCACGCACTACGACAAGGCCCGCAAGCGGCTTGACGACCTTGCGGTCAACGACCGCAATCGCACCCCCATGCATCCACAGTTCGTCGCAAAGACGATCGACCAGCTCGCGAGCGACGACGCCGTGTTCCTCCCCGACGTCGGCACACCGGTCATCTGGGCCGCGCGGTACCTGCACATGAACGGACAGCGCCGCCTCGTCGGCTCGTTCAACCACGGCACGATGGCCAACGCCGTCCCGCAGGCGATCGGTGTGCAAGCCTCCCATCCAGGCCGGCAAGTGATCACGCTCTCCGGGGATGGTGGAATAGCCATGCTGCTCGGCGACCTGATCACCTTGCGCCAGCAGAAGCTGCCGGTCAAGATCGTCGTCTTCACCAACGGCGCGCTCAGCTTCGTCGAGCTGGAGATGAAGGCCGCCGGCGTCATCAACTACGGCACCGAGCTCGAGAACCCCGACTTTGCCGCCGTCGCCCAGGCCCTCGGCATACACGGCCAGCGCGTCGAACGCCCGGACGACCTCGAGGCGGCGCTCCGAACAGCGCTCGACCACGACGGGCCGGCGGTGGTCGAGGTGCTCGTCGCCCGCCAGGAGCTTTCGATGCCCCCGACAATCAGCTACGAGCAGATCAAGGGCTTCACGCTCTACGCGACACGGACAATCCTCTCCGGTCGCGGGGACGAGCTGATCGACCTCGCCAGCACCAACATCGGCCGCCGGGTCTTCGCGTGACGGTCGCGCCACGGACCTCGCCGACGTAGACTCAAGGGGCGGTGCTCGGTGTCCTCGCACTCCCAGCCGTGCTGTTCGCGCTCGCGTCGTTTCAGTCTTCGGCCACGCCGTTGTCCGCGCCGGTGCGCGCGGAGCTGAAGGCGGGCGACTTCTGGCACGAGGGCTGTCCGGTCGCGCTGTCGGACCTGCGGCTGCTCACGGTGTCGCACTGGGGCTTCGACGGGCGAGCACACACGGGGCACCTCGTCGTCAACAGGAACGCCGCGCGTCCGCTTGCGCGCGTGTTCCGCCAGCTCTATCGCTTGCACTTCCCGATCCACCACCTGCGTCTCGTCGACGTCTACGGACCGCGCAGCGGCCGCCCACGCGACGGTGATCAGAGCGGCTCGTTCGAGTGCCGGCAGGCGGTTCCGTCGCCCTGCGCGGGTGGGACCGGGACGGGCTCGTGGTCGATGCACGCATACGGGCTCGCCGTCGACCTCAACCCGGTCGAGAACCCCTACGTCGGCTGCGGCCAGAGTCGAGATCCGGCGTCCAGGCCGTACCGCGACCGTTCCCGGCACCGGCGCGGAATGGTCACCCGACGCGTGGTCAAGGCCTTCCGCGCGATCGGCTGGGGCTGGGGCGGCTCCTGGACCGGCAACACGAAGGACTACATGCACTTCTCGTCCACCGGGCACTAGCAACGAGCCAGGCCAGACGTACGTCGGCCGGTCAGCCCTGCCACCGTCGCGTTCCGCATCGTCCGGTAGCGCGGGAGGCCGATCGCCCGAGACGAGGTTGCGCACGGCGGCTGCACGCCGCCGGCGCGCCAGATCAATCGCCGGTGTCGTACTTGAACGAGATGCCGAGCCGCACGCGGTAGCTCGTCACGCCGCCGTTCTCGATCGTCAGGTCCTGCCTGATGACCTCGGCGACGCGCAGGTCCCGGACGGATTTCGCTGCGGTCTCGACCGCACTTCGGGCAGCGGCCTCCCACGATTCGCTGCTGACGCCGATCACTTCGGTGACTCGGTAGACGCCGTCGGCCATGGCTTGACCCTCCTGATTGCTCTCGCCTCGGTGAGGCGCTTGCATCGACACTACCCCGGCGTCGTTCGTATCGAAACACACAATGCAGGTGTTGCGGTGGCGCCGACGGGGGAGAGCTCAGCGGCGCGACGTACTCCATCGCTCTTGGCGGGCGGCTTCACCGCCGTGAGGTTGACCCGCGTGGTTCACCACTTGGATTGACGAGCCGCCGAAGCGGGAAGACCCAAGCGAACTGAACTCTGTGCATCCAGAAAGGATCTCTCATGCAGCTCGGAACCTCGATCTTCCTCATTGCCGTCGGCGCGATCCTGCGGTTTGCGGTACACGTCTCGACGACGGGCTTCAGCGTCCACACGGCGGGGGTCATCCTGATGATCGTCGGCGCCATCGGACTTGTCATGTCCCTGCTCCTCACGAGCGTGTGGGCGGGCCGCCGAGACGTTGCCGCCGATCGCGTGGTCGTCCGTGACCGCGAGGTCCTCTGACACAGCTCGCCCCGGTGCCCGGCTCCGCGCGAGCCGTCTGAGCACCGGAGACTCCGGCGCACAGGTCACCCCTTGAGGGTGACCCGTGCGGGCGACGGCGGGGCGTTGCCGATGACCGCCTTGGCGGCGAGCGTGATCCCACCTGCGCTGACGGGACGCCCACCCGCGAGCCGGACGTGGACGGTCGCGTTGGTGCCCGCGGCCACGGCGTAGGTCGTCGTGCCGAGCAGGCGGGCGCCACGAGTGGCGCTGAGCGTGCCGGCGCAGCCGCTGTTGCCGCCGGAGCACATGAGCATCGTCGCGATGCGGCCTTGACGGTCGAGCGTCACGGTTCCGGTCGGCAGCCTGAGCCCGGCCGGCGTCGGAGCCGGTGCCGCGGTCGTCCCCGTCGTCGACGGCTGCGGGAAGCTGACACCGGTGGGGGCGTTGGAGCTCTTGGGGTCGAAGCAGCTGTCGAACTCGAAGACGGGGTTGGGGACGTCGTTGCCGTGGGTGTCGGTGATGGTGATCAGGCCGACGAGCTTGGACGGGCCACCGGCGGTGTAGCAGTCGTTGCTGTGGACGTTCAGCTCGAACTTGCCGAAGCCGTCGGGGAGGGGCACGTTCGGGTCCTTCCAGCTCATCTGGCAGATCCAGTCAGCCCCAGGGCCGTTGTCGGCGACCTTCGGGCCACCCTTGTCACAGGTGGCGCGGGGATGTAGGGACTGGACGGCGATGCCCTTGTGGCCGAGGATCTTGGCCTGCTGGACGTACTGGTTGGCGAAGACCTCCGGAAGGTTCCGCTCAAGGCGGGCCTTGGTGATACCGGTCCCGCCGCAGGCGCTGAGCCCGACGACGGCAACAGCGGAGGCGGCCACGACGGTGAGGCGCGGGAGTGCCGGGAGTGCGTGTCGGATGGGGGAGAGGTTCATGGCTCTAGCCTCCGGTGATGTCGCGGCGCCTGAGGGAGACGAAGGCGATGGTCAGGGTGATCAGGCACCAGGCGGCCGAGGCCACGAGGCCCCATTCCAGCGGGGTGTAGAAGCTGTGCTGGGCCAGCAGGCCGTGCCAGGACTCAAACGGCGTCGTGAGCAGGAGCGGGCGGATCGCGTCGACGCCGCCGAGGCTGCCGGCGAGCTGCATGACCATGCCGATGACCACGGGGGCGGCGATGCCGAAGGCGGGACTCCTGGTGCGGACCGAGAGCAGGATGGCCAGGCAGGTGAAGCCGAGCAGCGGCGCCAGGGCGGTGGCCCAGCTCTCGATGACCAGGCGGGCGGCGGTCCCGGACGGGATGACCTGCCCGGTGAGGCCGGTGAGGTCCTGGTGCCCGACGATCAGCACGCTGCTGATGATCGTGCTCGCGGCGAGGATCACGAGGACGCCGACGGCGAACGTGAGGGCGGTGATGGTCTTGGCCCAGAACAGTTGGGCGCGGCTCGCGGAGCGGGTCAACACCCGTCCAGGTCCGGCAATCCGACACTTCATCGGCTCGCACGTGGTGGACCGGCTGCTGGCTGCCGGGCACGCGCCGTGCATCTTCGACGAACGCCCCTCGCCCTACCCCGAGCACGAGG
>JAOPZJ010000160.1 GCA_025964155.1 Solirubrobacterales bacterium | reverse complement strand
GTCGCGGACGACCGGCACCGCCCGTCCGGAGAAGCCCGACAGCTTGGTGACGCTGCCCCGCGCCTGCTTCAGCGTCGACGGGAACTCGGCAAAGGCCTGCTTGAGCTGCTCGTCACGGTCGGCGACGACCTCGGCCGTCGTCCTCGCCGAGCGCAGGAGCGAGGTCAGGTCCGCGCGACGGTCAGACAGGGCCGCGAACACCGTGTTGCCCTGCTGGATGATGTCGGCGACCTGCTTGCTCTGGGCGTCGAGGATGTCGGTCACCTGGCTGCCCTCCGAGGCGAGCGGGGCCAGCGCGTCGGCCAGCCGGTTGACGTCCTCACCGTGGCCGCTGAAGCCGCCGCCGAGAGCCCGGAGGTTCGCCGAGACGTTCTTGCGCGTCTCGGCGTCGAGTGAGTTCAGGACGCGGTCGATCGGCACCGCCTCCAGGTTCGCCTTGCCCGGCAGGGTCCCGCCGTCCGCGACGGTCCCCGCCCGCGGTGCGCCACGGACGAGCTCGATGTAGTTCTCGCCGACGAGGGTCTTCTGGCGAACGAGGACGGTCGCGTCGTTGTAGACGGGCGCGACCTCCTTCTCGAGGTCCATCACGACCTCGGCCTTGGCCCCTCGCGCGATGATGTCGGTGACCTCACCGACCGTCACCCCGGCAGCGCGGACGTCCGCGTGCTTGAGGACCTGCTGCGGCTCGACGAGCGCGTGGACCGTGTAGCGGTTCTCCGCCGTGGGCAGGCGGCCACCGGCGGTGCCGTAGTAGTAGATGAGGATGAGCAGGGCGCCGAGCGTCACCGCGGTGAGGACGGCGACCTTGCCCCAGAGGTTGTCGATCTTCATGGCTTGATCCTGTCTCCGCCGGTGACCTTGTCTTCGTAGTGGCACGGCACGAAGCGCTTCCACGACGGATCGGCGGTGAATTCGCCGAGCGACGCGAAGTCGATGTGCAGATCGGCGCGGAAGTTCGCCGCCGAGTAGGCGCCGGACGGCACCGCCACGTCGCCGAGCTTCGTGGCCGACATCACCCGGCTCAGCAGCTGACCGGTCTCGTCCAGGCACGGGATCGCCATGTCGACGCCCTTGTCGAGCTGCGGCGCCTGGACGTCGAGCTTGTTGAACACGCCGACGAGCGAGTCGGCCGTCGGGCGCAACGTGCGCGCCAGCGGGCGCAGCTCGCGGACGGGGGTGCGGAGCGTCTGCAACGCCGGCGTGGCGTCCTTGGCGAACGTGTCGAGGCTGTCGAGTCCCGACGGGAGCTTGTCGGCCACCGGGCGCAGCGAACGCAGGGCCGGGTCCAGGACGGTCTCGGTCGCCCGCAGGTTCGCGAACGAGCGCTGCATCGTGCTCAGCGTTCCGGGCAGCTCGGCGAGCGTGGCGGCGAACGGCCCGTCGTTGTCGGACAGCGTGCCGAGCACCTCCTCCCCGTGCGCGACGAACGCGGCGAGCTGGCGGTCCTTCTTCGCCAGCTCTTCGGCGATGCCGCCGAAGTTCGTCACGAAGCGCTTGAGGTTCTGACGCCGCTCGCCGAGCGCGCCGAGCACGGTCGTCGCGCTGCGGAAGAAGGGGTCCATCTCCTCGAACGCCCAGCGCAGGTTCGCGCCGCCGTCGTCGAGGCCGCGGCCGAGCTGGTTCAGCAGGCTCGCGAGGTTCGTCCGCGTCGGCTTGTCGAACTCGTCCAGGACGCTGCCGATCTGCACCGGCGAGATCGTGCGCTGTGCGGGCAGGATGTCGCCCTTGCCCAGCTTCCCGGCCGCCGGGGTGCCGCGGGAGAGGATGTCGACGTACATGTCCTCCAGCGGCGTGATCGGCCGGATGCGGACCTTTGCGTCGCGGTACATCGGCGCGTACTTCTTCTCGAGGTTGAGCGTCAGGACGGCTTGGCCGTTGACGAGCTCGGACTTCTTGATGCTGCCGGCCTTGACGCCCGCCAGGCGCAGCTCGGCCCGGCTCGGCACGACGCCCTTGGTGTCGCTGAAGGCGACCCGGTAGGGCTCGTAGCTCACCCAGGGCTTGTCCCCCGCAAGGTTGCGGATGATCTGGGCCGAGGTGAAGAGGCCTGCCACCATGAGGAGCGTGAACAGGACGAAGGGCCCGGAGGCACGCTTGGCCTCGAGCTTGAGCCTGTCCATGCCCGCCTTCTCGGCGGCGGATCCCTTGTTGTCGAGAGCCATCTAGCGCCCCTTCAGTGGCGTGGTCAGGAACTTGGGAAGCGCCGGCAGCGGCTTCGGGAACTTCAGGAGGGAGTTGCCCTCGATGTACTTGCGCAGGGTCGCCAGTGGGACGGCCGCGTTCTTCAACGTGAAGGCCTGCGGATCCTTGCCGGTGAGGGCGCTGGCGGCCGCGAGCGAGAACAGATCGCACTTGATCTTGTCCGCCGTCTTCACGTCCGGGTTGAAGAGCTCGAGCTTGCACCCCGGCAGGTCCAGGACGTCCTCGCCGGCGGTGGCCTCGAAGTTCGCGACCGCGCCGTACCGGTCCCCCCATGAGGTCGCGGAGCCGGCGTGCGACGCGACGGGCCCGATGTTCTGGTAGTTCGGGCGCTTCGTCGCGGGGTCCTTGGCCTTCAGGAACGGCAGGACCTTGTCCTCGACGAGCTGCATCGTGTGGTTCAGCGGCGTGAACGCCGGGATGCCGGCCTTCGAGGCCGTCCGCAGATCCGTCAACGCCGGGCGCAGGCTCGAGAGCGTCGGCCGCAGGTCGCTGAGCAGCGGCCGCAGGACGGTCAGCGTCCGCTGGGTGGAGGCCGCGGTGCCGGCGAGCCGGTCAAGGCCCGGGCGCAGCTTGTCAGCGAGCGGATCGACCTCGTCGAGCGTCACCTCCAGCCGCTTCAGCGTCGTGCGGGTGTCGCGCAGGGTCCCCGGCGTGGTCCTGAGGGTGGCCGACAGGTCGGCGCGGCGGGCGGCGGTGACGCCGAGCGCGCCGGCACCCTTGGTGACGAGTCCGCCGAGCGCGACCTCGTCGCGGCTCAGCTCCCCGAGGAAGCGGCTGGCGTTGGCGACGAGCTTCGGCAGGTCGCCGGCGTTCTCGCCGCGCAGGCCCGGCAGGCCCGCGGCCGCCGCCTCCAGCGTCCCCTGGGCCCCGGTGGCCTGCCCGGACGTCGCCTGGCTTGTGCTCGCGGCGCCCTTGGGAGCACTGCGGGCGCTGCCGATGGCCGCACGCACCGCGGCGGGGTCGGCGAAGCCCTTGTCGAACTCCGTGATCATCGTCTGCAGCGCCTGGCGGCCCTTGGCGTCCAAGGGCTCCAGCGCGCTGTCGAGCTCGACCTGATCCTCGGTGCGGGTGCGCGGCACCGTGCCGCCCGCCCACGCCGGCGCGCTCGGCGAGCCCGGGTCGATGTCGACGTAGATGTTGCGGCCCAGGAGCGTGCGCCAGCGAAGCGCGAGGCGCACGTCCTGCTTGAGCTTGACGTCCTCGCCCTTGTCAAGCTTCATCGTGACGATCGCCCCCTTACCGGAGGGGGCACGGGCGATCTTCGTGACCTGACCGACCTCGACGCCGTGGACGCGCACCGGGGTGTACCCAGGGCGGACGTTGGTCCCGGCCGAGAACTCGGCCGTCAGTTCGGTGCCACCACCGGAGAGGAACGGGACGCTCGGGCGGGTGTAGAGCGTGTACAGGAAGATCGACGTCAGCGCGACCGCGATCGCCCCCGTGCGAACCGTCTTGGGGCGGTGCTTGCCCGGCCTGTAGTCGAGCCGGTTCCGCAGGCCCGTCGGCACTGGAGCCATGGCTACTTCCCTCCCTGGATGATCTGTGACGGGCTGGCCACGATGTTCGGATCCGTCTCGTACGGCAGGTTGTCCGTCCGGTTGAACGGCTTGATCCCGGCGTTGACGACCCGCGCCGTCACCGGGCGCTGCTTGCCGGTCGCGCCCTCGGTGCCACCGTTCGTGCAGGGGCCGTAGTACGGGTCGGAGTTGACGAACTTGTCGTAGAGGTCGTTCAGCGCCGCCGAGCCCTTGCCGGCCTGGCCGGCGGTCTGCTCCGGCCGGACCGCGAGGAGCTGGAAGCGGATGAAGTTCGTCTCGCTGTTGCCGATGCCGAGGTAGTGCCCCCAGCCGATCGCGGCGTTCGAGATCTCGCAGGCTCGGGGCCCGAGATTCGTCAGCTGCGGGTACAGCGCCGACAGGGTCGTGTCGATACTCGGCAGCACCGGCTTGACCTTCCCCAGGAGACCGAGCACCGGGTCCACCGCGTCGTCCGCGAGGTCGAGCGTGGCCTTGAGGTCGTCCAGGGGCTGCTGGGCGTCGTCGAGCAGCCGCGTCGTGCGGCGCAGCGCGTCCGGAGCGACTCGGAGGGCCGGGCGACCGCGCCGCGCGAGGTCGCCGACCTCGCTCACGAGCCGGTTGACGTGCGGCAGCGTGGACCGCACCGACGCGAGGGTCTGGTTGCCCTCCGAGAGCGTCCCCTGGACACCGTCACCGGCGTCGGTGAAGACCTTGAGTGCCTGCGTCTCGGGCTTGAGTCCCGCGACGATGTCCTTGCTCGCATCGTCGAAGGCCCCCGCGGTCTTGGCGCCGTTGCGGATGAAGGCGCTCAGCTGGTCGCCGGGACGAGCCGTGATCGCGTTCGAGACCCCGCGCAGTCCCCTGAGGAGTCCCGGCGTGTCGCGGATCGTGTCGTTGAGGTCGGTGCCGCGGCCGGCCACGCCGGTCCCGAGTTCGCGCAGGAGCCGCGAGGTCTGCGCCCGGGTCTTGGTGTCGAACGTGCCAAGGACCTCGTCGAGCGCGACCGAGTCGCGGACCTGCGCGCTGGGGATCATGTCGCCGTCGGCCAGCATCTTGTTCGACTTGCCCGGGATGATCTCCAGGTAGCGCACGCCGACGGCGCTGCGCAGCCGGACCTGGAGCTGCGAGTCCGCGGGCAGGGGCTTGAACCGGTCGTCGAGCTTGAGGTCGACGACGGCCTTGCCGTTCTCGACGTGCGGGTTGAGGATCTGCCCGGCGCGGACGCCGCTGAGGCGGACCTCGTAGTGGTTGGCGAGGTTGTTCGCGTCGTCGAACTGCGCCCGGAGGTCGTAGTACCCACGCCCGGGCACCGACTCCGCCGCCTGGTAGCCGACGTAGAAGGTGATCGCCGCGAGCACCAGCCCGAGGACGCCGATCGAGGCCATGAAGGCCCGACCGCGCTGGTTGCCGACCGCGCGGCCGCGCCGCCTGCCGGTGGTCGGAGGTCCGGACTGTCGCATCTTGCCACGCATCAGCTACTGCCCCATGAGGTAGTCGAAGAGACGGAGCGCGTCGGATCCTTCAGGCGGCTTGGTCTCCTGCTTTTTGCCCGTGATGGCGTCGAGCAGCCCGGGGATCCCTCCGAGCGCGTCGTCCACGGCCTTGCCGACCTGCCCGGTGACCGACGGCAGGAGGTTCTTCGTGGCGTCCTTGATCTTCTCCACCGGACCCGTGGCCTGCTTGGTCACCTTGTCGAGCAGCGGCTTCACCGGCGCGACGTCGGTCGGCTTGCGCTTCTTCGCCGGGGCCTGCTTCGGGCTGAGGTCGACGTTCGTGAAGTTCTCGACCGCGTTGTCGATGTACTCCGTGGCGATGTTCAGCTTCGCCCCGATGAAGTGACCGATGCCGTCGCGGCCGCGTACGCCGAGGTTCATGTTGTTCACGAAGAACAACAGGTCGTCCCAGCCGCGGCGGTCCAGGTGCTTGAGGATCGGCGTGGACTCCTTCAGGCTCTGGTCGGCGCGGCGGGCGGTCGGCTCGAGCGCCCGTACCGTCGGCCTGGCCTGGCGGGCCAGGCGCGTCAGGTCCGGGCTCACGGCCTTCGCCTTGTCGAGGGCCGGCCGTGCCTCATTGGCAAAGGCCGGGAGCGCCTCGAGCGTCGCCTTCAGCGGCGCTGCCGTCGCCTGCAGATCGGCCGCGGCCGGGCGCAGTTGCGTGGACGCCGCGTCGAGGTTCGTCAGCGTCCGGCGCAGCTCCGCGAGCGCGCCGGGAGCGTTCTGGATGGTGCCGCCGAGCTGCACGCGCTTCTTCGCCACGACGTCGAGGGCGTCGCTGGCCTGGCTGATGAGATCGCCGAGATCGCCGCGGCGGGCGTTCACGAGACCGCTCAGGTGGTCGGCCCGGCGGATGCCCGCCTTCATCGCGGCGTTCTCGGCCGCGACCTGGCGCAGCAGCTTGTCGGTGTCCTTAAGCGACGGCGGGAGCTGGGCCAGCAGCTTGTTGAAGTCCGCGCCCCGCCCGGTCAGCGCCACACCGGTCTCGTTGACGAGGATGCCCAGCCGTTGGCGCGTGTTGACGTCCAGCATGTTGAGGATGTCGTCGAGCTCGACGGGCGTCGCCGTGTCCTTTTGGGGGAGCATCGACCCCGAGGGCAGGGGCCGGCTGCGGTCACCGCCCTTGATCTCCGCGTAGCGCTCGCCGAGGAGGTCGGTCGGGCGGACGTTGAGCTTCGCGCCCGTGCCGATCGGGGCGGCGCCGTCGTCGATCTGGAGGGTCGCGACGGCCGTGTCCTTGCCGGTGATCTCGAGCTCCTTGATCTTGCCGGCCGGGACGCCCGCGATCTTCACCGACGAGTTCTTCCTGAGGCCGCCGGCGTTCGCCAGCTCTGCCTTGACCGTGTAGCCGTCATCGCCGCCGGTGAAGACGACGACCGCGACCGCCACCGCCACGGCGCCCATGGCGACGAGGATCTTCCGTGCCTGTTTGCTCATCGACCCGTGCCCTTGTTGTTGGCGCTGGCCTCAGGATCCTTCGAGGCGTCCAGCGCGTCCGGGGTGATCCCGCACGCCGCGTTGAACATCGGCTTGCCGGCGCTGTAGCCGGGCGGTCGTGGGAACGCGTACTTCTTCAAGCCGAGGTCGACGACCCCCTTGGAGTCCAGGGGCAGGTTGACGGAGCTCGTGCTCACCTGCGGCATGGCGCGCAGGCCGTACTGGACGATCTTGTCCTGGCCGTTGACCTTGACCGTGCGGCCGCCGTACTGGGGCGGGGAGGTCGGGTCGAGCTGCGCGTCAAGGCCGCCGACGTACGGGCCGTTCTTCAGGTCGTACGTCTGGTGCGAGCTGGCAAGGCCGACGAGCGCCCCGCCGAGCTCGGGCGCATACGGGCGCACGCAGGCCATCATCGGCGCGAGGTCGCCGAACACGGTGTCGCCGCGGTCCATGAACGGCGTGGCGGCAGCCAGGAGGCCGGTGATCTGCGGTGCTGAGCTGGTGCCGGCACGCAGCGTGGAGACGGCGGACGGCACGATCTGACGCAGATCGGCGAACGCCGGGCGTGCAGCGGCCGCCAGCGGCCGCAGGGCCTTCGCCCCCGGGGCCAGCGACGCCACCAGGCCGTCGAGGTTGTCGATGCTCCCGTCCACCCGGCGCAGGCTGCTGCGAGCCTGCTGGAGGGTCGCCGGCAGCTCGTCGATGGAGGCCCCGGTCCCCGCGGTGTTCGACGCGAAGGTCTCGAACGTCCGCGCGGCGACCGTCACGAGGTCACGGACCGCGCCGTCGCGGCTGGCCAGCGTGCTGGTCGTGCGCCGGCCGTTGCGGATCAGCGCTCGCAGCGCGAAGGTGTCGGTCGCCAGATCGCCGAGCACGTCGGTTGCAGCGCCCACGCCGTCGTCCGAGTGGGCGAGCAGTCCGCCGATGTCCCGCTCCTTGCCCTTGAAGGAGCCCGCCATCGCCCCCACCCAGCCACTGAGGTTCGTGCGGACGTCCTTGTTGAGGGCGTTGAGGACGAGGTCGACGTCGACGGCCGGCTGCGTGTCGGCCGTCGGGATGATCCCGTCCTGCTTGATCTCGGGATTGATCGCCGGCCCCGGCTCGATGTCCAGGCGCCGGGTGCCCGAGCCGATCGTCGTGCCCCAGCGGCTGATGACCTTCGTGCCCTCGTGCAGCGGCCAGTACTTCTTGTCGTTGATGCCGATGGTCACGAGCGCCTTGCCATCGGAGTACCTGACGTCCCCGATCTTGCCGACCTCGATCCCGTCGACCGAGATGGCGAGGCCGGGCACGAGATTGAAGGCGCTCGCGAACGAGGCCTTGACCTGGTGCTCGGTCTGGCGTGAGCCGATGACCCAGAGGCAGAACCACACGAAGATGGCTGCCAGGACGATCGACCACGGGTGGTCCAGCAGCCAGCCTGCGGGGCTGCGGCGATCCTTCGTCATGATCAGTAGCTCCTAGCCGCCGACGGGGATCTTGGGGTTGACGCCCCAGAAGAAGAACGTGAAGCCCTCGTTGAGCACCATCGTCAGGACGAGCGCCACGACCATGGATTTGGCGGTTGCCGCACCGACGCCGACCGGCCCGCCCTTGGCTCTGTAGCCGTAGTACATGGCCGCGATGACGATGCAGATCCACATCACCAGCGTCTTGGCGTAGCTGAACATGATCGACGTGAGGTCCGTGAAGGCCCAGTGGACCGACTGCCACGTCCCGGTGGAGATCTCCCCGATCTGGAAGAGGATCACGAAGACCTCGCCGAGGTAGAACACCGCCAGGCCGATGATGAAGATCGGAGCTGAGATGAGGATGTTCGCGAGCAGGCGCGTCCCGACGAGGTACCGCATCGGATTGATGCCCAGCGACTCCATGGCGTCGATCTCGTCGTTGATCCGCATCGAGCCGATCTCGGCGACGTAGCCGCAGCCGATCTTCGCCCCGACCATGTACGCGAACATGAACGGTGTCGCCTCGCGGATCGGGCACAGCGCGCTGAACACACCGGCGTACGAGCTGGCGCCGTAGCCGCGCAGGATGTAGACGGACTCGTTGCCGCAGGTCAGGCCGAAGGTGAACTGCATGGCCAGCAGGACCAGGGCGGAGCCGGTGATCAGCATGCCCATCTGCCGCAGCATCTCGGAGAAGTAGCGGAGCGAGCCCGGGATCTCGACGAAGGCACGCCCGGCGAACTGGGCCATCTCGCCGGCCTCGGTGAGGAGGTTCCTCACGGGCTCGGAGAACCCCGTGACGAGACGGTTGACCGACTCGCCGCCGGCGGCTGACGGCCGGCGGTACGGAGCGGTGTGGGTTGAGGCTTCCATTGGTCGCCGCCTCCTATCGAAGGGTCGCCGTCTCCGGGAACGCGCCGAGCAGCAGCGAGTTCAGGAGATAGTTGTAGACGTAGATGGCGCAGAACGAGATGACGACGGCCTGGTTGACCGCGCGGCCGACTCCGGCCGATCCACCCTTCGCGTTCATGCCCTTGTAACAGCAGACGATCGCGATGATGAAGCCGAACGTCAGCACCTTCAGCCCGTTGAAGACGAGCTCGGCGATCGTGAAGTTCGACGAGAACGTCGCGACGAACCCGGCGGCGGTCTCCTGCCAGACGGTCATGTTCGCGACCATCTGCCCGACGATCGAAACGAGCGTGTTCCAGTAGTTGAACACGACGGTCATCAGGCCGAGCGCGAGGAACCGCGGGACGATGAGCGACTTGATCAGATCGGTGCCGAGCACCGCCAGCGCGTCGAGCTCGTCGCGGATCTTGCGCGCCCCGAGGTCCGAGCAGATGGCCGTGCCGGCGACGCCGGCGATCACCATGCCGTTGATCCAGGTCGCGAGCTCGCGGATGGACGCCATGACGGCGAAGGAGCCGAGTCGGTCGGTGGTCGCGAGCGTCGCGATGATCGAGCCACCGGTGATGCCGGGCGCGCCCCAGGAGAAGACGGCGGTGCAGAAGAGGAGCGGGATGAACGCGCGTTTCACGACGAGCCACGACTGCTCGATGAACTCGGGGAACCACGTGTAGGGCGGCGTGAACACCGACGCGATGGTCTGCCCGGTGAGCATGACCATGCCGGCGATCTGCTCGAGCCAGCCGAACGGCCCGGAGCCGAGGGTGGGCTTCGGCACGGGGCGCACCGACGGCGGTGTCCCCCCGCCGCCCACCAGCCCTGGCTGTCTTACGACATCTTGCTGCGCCATGTGTCTCCCGTGCCCCTGCAGGCACCAACTCGCTCGTCCCATTCCGACGGGGTGCAGACGCATCCCGATCCGGTAGAGCGAGCCTAGGTCGCCCGGCAGCACGGACGCCATACCCCCTGCGGGTGGTACCCCTCAACCTTTGGAGTACAAGCGAGCGCCCCGGCGCCATGAGACCCCCGAAAACCCGGGCGTTCTGCAGGCGTTCCGCGGGTGCCGCGCGTGCAGCAGCTCGTCGCGGAGGCACTGTTCCAGGGGAGGCCATGTGCCCCTTTCGCACAGCCGTTCTCCCTCCCCGGGTGGTGTGGTGCGGGCCGATCGGCGCATAGGGTCGGCGCATGACCACCGACGTCACCGGCGCAAGCCCCTGGTTCGCCCTGGGCGAGGACCACCAGCTCATCCTCGAGCAGGTCGAGCGCTTCGCCAAGGACCGCTTCTGGCCGCTGCAGGCCCGCATGGACGACGACGAGTGGTGGCCGGAGGACGCTTTTCCGGTGCTTGGCGAGGCCGGCTACCTCGGGTGCACCGTGCCGCAGGAGTTCGGCGGGGCAGGCCTGGACTTCTTCACGTCGGCGCTCGTGCTGCAGGCGGTGTCGAAATGGAACCCGTCGGTCGGCCTGGGCATCCTCGCGCACGAGAACCTCTGCCTGAACAACATCCTCCACAACGCCTCGCCCGAGCTGTGCGAGCGGTACGTCCCGGGCATGTGCGACGGCACGATCGTCGGTGCGCTCGGCCTCACCGAACCGGGCGCCGGGTCCGACGCGCTGGGCAGCATGCGCACGACCGCGCGCCGGGACGGCGACGACTACGTGCTCAACGGCACGAAGCTCTACATCACGAACGGCCCGATCGCCGACGTCGTGCTCGTGTACGCCAAGACCTCCCCGGACAAGGGCGCGCACGGCATCACCGCGTTCGCGGTCGACACCGACGCCCCCGGCTTCGCCGTCGCGCAGAAGATGATCAAGATGGGCATGCGCGGCAGCCAGACGGCGGAGATCGTCTTCGAGGACTGCCGCGTGCCGGTCGCGAACGTCGTCGGCGAGGTCGACAAGGGCGTGCGCGTCGTCATGAGCGGCCTGGACCTCGAGCGCATCGGCCTGGCGTTCATGATGATCGGGATGTGCGAGCGCGCGCTCGAGCTGAGCGTCGACTACGCCAAGTCGCGCCAGCAGTTCGGCCAGGCGATCGGGCAGTTCCAGTTCGTCCAGGGCATGGTCGCCGACATCTACGCGGAGACCGAGTCCCTGCGGGCCTTCTGCTACCAGGTCGGCGCCGAGGTCAACGGGATCGCCCACGGGGCCTCGCGCGAGCACGTGAGCAAACGGGCGGCGGCAGTCGTTTTGCAGGCCGGCCTCGTCCTCATGCGCTGCGTCGACCGCGCCGTCCAGATCCACGGCGGCGCCGGCTACATCTGGGAGATGGAGGTCAACCGCCTCTACCGCGCGGGCAAGCTGCTGCAGATCGGGGCGGGCACCAACGAGGTCCGCCGGATCATCATCGCCCGGGAGCTGCTGGGCCGATGAGCTCCGTCGACGTGGAGGCGCCCGCGCGCCTGGAGGTCGTGGCCGGGGTCGCGGTGATCGCGCTCGCGAACCCGCAGGGCATGAACGCGATCAACAAGCCAATGACCGAGGCGCTGCTCGCGTGCCTGGACGAAGCCGAGGCGCGCGACGACGTCCGCGTCCTGCTGACGGTGGCCGACGGTCCGGCCTGGTGCGCCGGGGGCGACGTCGCCGCGATGTCCTCGCTCGGCGAGGGCACGCACGACTGGATCCGGGACGTGGGCGTGGACGTCAACGTCCTCATCCCGCGGATCCACCGCTCCCCGCTGCTGACCATCGCGGGCGTGACCGGCGCGGTCGCCGGCGGCGGGCTCGGGCTCATGGCGGCGCACGACGTCGTCCTCGCCACCGAGGGCGCGTCGCTGTCGTTCGCCTACAGCGCGCTCGGGCTCTCCCCCGACGCCGGCGGCTCCTACTTCGTCGTGCGCGACCTCGGCTACCGCCGCGCACTCGACCTCTACCTCAGCAACGCCCGGTTGGACGCCGCGACCGCCCGCGACCTCGGACTCGTCACGCGCGTCGTCGCCGCGGACGAGCTCGCGGGCGCCGCGGCCAGGCTTGCCGCCGGTCCGATCGAGGCGATCGCCGCCACGAAGCGGCTGATGCGCTCGGCGGCGGACGGACTCCTGGAGCGCCAGCTCGAGGACGAGATCCGCACGCTCGCCGACGGCACGCGCGGCGGCGAGTTCCGTGAAGGGCTCGCCGCGTTCCTCGGGCGTCGCCGTCCGGACTTCGCGAAAGGCTCGCCGGAATCCGGGGGAGCGACGTGAGCCTCCAGGCGGTCCTCGTCGCCAACCGCGGCGAGATCGCGGTCCGCGTCATCCGCACCGTCCAGCGCCTCGGGATCCGCGCGATCGCGGTGTACTCCGATGCCGACGCCCGTTCCCCGCACGTCCGTCTGGCCGACGAGGCGATGCGGCTCGGTCCGGCCCCCGCCGGGGAGTCCTACCTCTCCGTCGCCCGCGTCCTCGCGGCCGCCAGGGACGCGGGCGCGGACGCGATCCACCCCGGCTACGGCTTCCTCTCGGAGAATGCCGCCTTCGCGCGGGCCTGCACCGAGGCCGGGCTGACGTTCATCGGCCCCTCACCCGAGGCGATGGAGGCCCTCGGCGACAAGGTCCGCGCCAAGCAGGCCGCGCAGGCGGCCGGCGTCCCGGTGCTCCCTGGACTGAACCGCCCCGGGCTCACGGACGCCGACATCGAGGACTTCGTCGCGCAGAACGACGTGCTGCCGCTGATGGTCAAGGCGGCCGCCGGCGGCGGCGGGCGCGGCATGCGCGTCGTTCACGAG
>JAOPZJ010000158.1 GCA_025964155.1 Solirubrobacterales bacterium | reverse complement strand
ACCCGCCGCCCGTCGCCGGCGCTTCGGTCGGAGTCGCGCCGATCCGCCCGCCGGCCACCAGCCCGTCGCTGGCCGGCACGGTCGCGGACGCCACCGCGTCCGTCGGCCGGAACCTCGCCGGAACGCTGGACCGGACCATCGGCGGCATCGGTGGGGTCGTCGCGGGCCTCTCGCCGCAGCTCGGACAGACCGTGGGCAGGGCGGGCGTGGACCTCGGGACCGCGGTGACCCAGACGACCGAGACACTCGCCGGCGCCGTGCGCCGCCTCGGCGGCTAGATGCCCACAGCGTCTAGCGGTCCGCGGCCGCTGCCCTCAGCGTGCGGGCCAGGAAGCGCACGCTGACGCCGAGCAGTTCGCCGTCGTGCTGGATCGACCGATGGTGGCCGCCCGGCACCTCCACGTAGCGGCATCGGCGTGCGAGGGCGGCGAGCTCCTGCGAGTGCTCCACCGGGATCTGCAGGTCGCCCCGGGCGTGCAGCAACAGGAGCTCGCAGTCCAGGTCGCGGACGGCGTCGTGCACGTCGTGGCGGTCCAGCAGCGCCTCCAGCACCGGTTGGTCACGCGCGAAGGCGAAGCGGTCTGGAGCCCGGAGCCCGGCCCGCAGGTGCTCGGCCCCGGCCGGGCAGATCGCCACGACCGCGTCGGCCCGCACGAGCGCGGCGCAGCTCAGCGCGAAGTAGCCGCCCATGCTGGACCCGCGCAGGCCCAGCGGAGCCTGCGGGTCGCCCAGCAGGCCGCGGGCGAAGTCCGCCATCGCGGCGACGTCGTCGAGCGCGCCGCCGTCGAGCTGACCGGGCGAGGCGCCGTGGCCGCGGGCGTCGAAGCCAACCGCCAGCATCCCCGCCGCGGCGGCCGCCCGGGCGAAGTCGAACTGGTTCTCCTTGACCGAGTCGGCCCCGTGGAGGACGAGGACGCCGCCGCGCGCGGCGGCCGGTGGCGCGAAGGACGCCCACGCCAGGCCGTGATGCGTCCCGGTGGCGGTGGGTGGCTGGCCGTGGACGATGCGCATGGCGTGGCATGATCCGCGACCGCATGGCCGTCGTCCACCTTCACCCGCGCCTGGCTCCCGTCTATCCGCTCGGCACCCGCGTCAACGAGGCGGGGCGGCTGGAGGTGGGTGGGTGCGACACCGCCGAGCTGGCGCGCGAGTTCGGCACCCCCGCGTACATCGTCGTCGAGGATGACCTGCGCAGCCGCGCCCGGGCGTTCGTCGAGGCATTCCGGGCCGCGAGCCCGACCGCCGAGGTCGTCTTCGCCTCCAAGGCATTCCCGTGCACCGCCGTGTACCGCGTCCTCGCGGACGAGGGCATCGGCTGTGACGTGGCCAGCGCCGGCGAGCTGGCCAGCGCCCTGCGGGGCGGCTTTGACCCGCGGAACATCCACCTGCACGGCAACGCGAAGACCGAGGAAGAGCTCGCCTATGCGCTGGAGAGCCGCGTCGGGGAGATCGTCGTGGACAACCACGACGAGATCGATCGCCTCACGGCTCTCGTCGCCGCGCGCGATCAGCGCCAGCGCGTCCTCATCCGCGTGGCGCCCGGCGTCAGCCCGGATACGCACCCGTCGATCTCGACCGGTGGGCCGAACACGAAGTTCGGCTTCAACCTGGAGGACGCCCGCAGTGCCATCGCGCGCCTGCAGGCCGATCGACGCATCGACCTGGAGGGCATCCACTTCCACATCGGGTCGCAGATCCTGGACCTGGCGCCGTTCGGGGCGGCGCTGCGCGCCGTCTGCGAGCTCGGTGACTTCGGTGCGTACAACCTCGGTGGCGGGCTCGGCGTGCAGTACACGGCCGATCAGCCCGCCCCGCCGAGCATCGCGGAGTATGCGACGGCAAAGGTCGCGTTCGTGCAGGAGCTCTTCGGGCCGGGCAAGAAGGTCATCGACGAGCCCGGCCGCGCCCTGACCGCGCACTCCACGCTCACGCTCTACACCGTGCAGTCCGTCAAGCGGAACGTCGCGACGTGGGTGGCCGTGGACGGCGGGATGTCCGACAACCTGCGCCCGATGCTCTACGACGCCCGCTACGAGGTGGACGTCGTGGATCGCATGGCGGACCCCGACGGCGCCGCCGGCGCCGACACCGAGGTCGTCTGCCACGTCACCGGCAAGCACTGTGAGTCCGGCGACGTCCTCGTGCGCGACGCCCGGCTGATCGATCCCAAGGTCGGCGACGTCCTCGTCACACCGGTCACCGGCGCATACGGTCACGCCATGGCCAACACCGACAACGGCAGCCCCCGGCCGCCGGTCATCTTCGTCAAGGACGGCGATGCCCGCGTCGCCGTCCGGCGCGAGACCCGAGAGGATCTGTTCGCCCGTGACGTCTAGCCCACCCGCCGCCGCCAAGGCCTTCCGCGTCGGCCTGCTCGGCCACGGCACCGTCGGCGGCGCCCTGGCCACGCTCGTCCCCGAGCGCGCCGACCACATCGCCGCCATCACCGGCATGCGCCCGGAGATCACCGGCATCCACACGCGCTCCAACGGCACGAGCTTCGAGGAGGTGCTCGCGGGCTGTGACCTCGTGGCCGAGCTCATCGGGGGCCTGGAGCCAGCCCGCACCTACGTCCTGCAGGCGATGGCCGCCGGCAAGCACGTCGTCACCGCGAACAAGCAGCTGCTCGCCCACCACGGGGAGGAGCTGTGGGCCGCCGCCCGCCGGCACGGGGTCCAGCTGCGCTTCGAGGCCGCCGTGGCGGGCGTCGTCCCGGTGATCCGGGTGCTGCAGGAGTCGCTGGCCGGCGCGCACGTGGACCGCATCACCGGCATCGTCAACGGGACGACGAACTTCATCCTCACCCGCATGGCCGAGACGGGCGCCACCTACGCCGAGGCGCTGGAGGAGGCGCAGCACCTCGGCTATGCGGAGGCGGACCCCAGCGACGACGTCAACGGCAAGGACGCCGCGGCGAAGATGGCCATCCTCGCGCGCCTGGCGTTCGACACGCCCGTCCACATCGACGACGTGCTCTACGAGGGCATCGAGCACCTCACCGCCGACGACATGGCGTACGCCCGTGACCTCGGGCTGGGTCTGAAGCTCATCGGCACGGCGGAGCGCGTCGACGGCGGCATCAGCGTCAGCGTCCATCCGGCGTTCCTCTACAGCGGTCATCCCCTGGCCTCCGTCAACGGCCCGTTCAACGCGGTGACCGTCGAGTCCGCGGCGATCACCGAGATCACGATGTCCGGCCCCGGCGCCGGCGGCCCGCAGACCGCCAGCGCGGTCCTGGGCGACGTCATCAGCGCGATGATCCCGCCGGCGTCCACGCCCGAGACGACGCAGTCGCTGCCGATCGTGCAGGACGTCAAGCGCGCGTTCTACCTGCACCTGGAAGTCGCCGACCGCCCCGGCGTGCTGGCCCAGGTGGCACAGGTCCTGGGCATCCAGGGTGCCTCGGTGAAGTCGGTCGTGCAGAAGGGGCTGGGCGAGAACGCCCGCCTCGTCATGGTCGTGCACCCGCTGCTGGAGTCCCGCATGCTCGCCGCGGTCGAGCTCATCGCGGGGCTGGACTCCGTGCGCGGCCGACCGCGCGTCATCCGCGTGATCGAGGAGCAATTTCAGTGAGCGCTCGCGTCGGGCTCATCCATCGCTTCCTCGACCGCCTGCCGTTCGAGGCTGATGACCCGATCGTCACGCTCCAGGAGGGATCCACGCCGCTCGTGCACGCCGCCTGGATCTCCGAGCGCGTGGGGGCCGAGGTCTTCCTGAAGATCGAGGGCGCCAACCCGACCGGCTCGTTCAAGGACCGCGGCATGTGCTGCGCCGTGACCCAGGCGGTAAAGGAGGGCTCGGAGGCCGTCATCTGCGCCTCCACCGGGAACACGGCGGCCAGCGCGGCGGCCTACGCGGCACGCGCCGGGCTGCGGGGTGCGGTGATCGTCCCAGACGGCAAGATCGCCACCGGCAAGCTCGCCCAGGCGCTCATGCACGGTGCGCGCGTCATCGCGCTGCGCGGCAACTTCGACCAGGCGCTGGAGCTCGTCCGCGAGCTCACCGACAAGCATCCGATCGCGCTTGTCAACTCCGTCAACCCCTACCGGATCGCCGGGCAGAAGACCGCCGCCTTCGAAATCGTCGAGGAGCTCGGCGGGATTGACGCGCTCTGCATCCCGGTCGGCAACGCCGGCAACATCACCGCGTACTGGGCCGGCTTTGTGGAGGCCGGAAATGCCCCGCGGCTGTTCGGCTTCCAGGCCGCCGGCGCCGCGCCGCTCGTCTCCGGCGTCCGCGTCGAGAAGCCCGAGACCGTCGCGAGCGCGATCCGCATCGGCAACCCCGCACGCTGGGAGGAGGCGATGACGGCGATGACCCAGTCCTCGGGCCGGATCGCCGCGGTCACAGACGAGGAGATCCTCGACGCCTACCGCCTGCTCGCCGCCCGCGAGGGCGTCTTCTGCGAGCCCGCGAGCGCGGCATCCGTCGCCGGCCTGCTGAAGTTCGGCGCCCAGGGCGCCGAACGCATCGCCTGCGTGCTAACCGGCCACGGCCACAAGGACCCGCAGACCGCCCTGGAGCAGTCCGGGAGCGTGCTCCCGTGCGAGCCGACGATCGGCGCGGTCGAGGAAGCCGTGCTCGGCTAGCGAGGTCCGCCGCGCACCCTCCCTCGTCGCTGAGGCAGGGGAGGGGGAGGACACCCCCCGTCAGCGGCGTCCGCCGGAGCGAGGGACGAGCGAAGGCGAGCGGCGGGGGATGTCCACCCCCGGACCGGCCCGTCAGGCTCTCACTCGACCACCGCCACGCCCTTCCAGAAGGCCACGCGGTCCTTGATCTGCTTCGCAGCGTCCTTCGGCTCGGCGTAGTACCAGGCCGCGTCCTCGTTCTCCTGACCATCGACGGTCACCGTGTAGTAGTTCGCGATGCCCTTCCACGGGCAGAGAGAGGTGGTCGGGGTGTCGCTGAAGTGCTCGCGCTTGAGCGCGCTTTCCGGAAAGTAGTGGTTGCCCTCGACGACCACGGTCTCGTCGGACTCGGCAATGACGGTGTCGTTCCAGATGGCTCGCATGAGCCCAGACTAGGGCCTGACCGATAGCGTCCCGGCGATGCAGCGCCGACGAACCGTTCGTGTCCCCGCAAGCTCCGCAAACCTCGGGCCGGGGTTCGACGTGCTCGCCGCCGCGCTGGCCCTGCACATGGAGCTCGAGGTCGTGGAGACCGGGACGTTCGCGGTCGTCACCGACCTGCCGATCGCCCGGGACCGGCGCAACCTCTGCGTGCGCGCGTTCGAGCGGCTGCACCCGGCGGATGCGTTCGAGTTCCGCATCACCTCCGGCATCCCGTTGAGCGGGGGCCTGGGGACGAGCGCGGCCGCCTACCTCGCGGGCCTGATGGCCGCCGACCACATGTTCGAGCTGGACGCCGACCTGGAGGCGCTCGGCAGCGAACTGGAGGGCCACCCGGACAACGTCGCGGCCGCGCTGCACGGCGGCGTGGCGATCTGCGCTGACGGGGTCTCCACGCGCCTGGACGTGCCGACGGGGCTGGAGACCGTGATCGTCGTCCCGCACGAGGCGGTGCGGACAAAGCAGGCCCGCGCGGCGCTCCCAGCGCAGGTCCCCATGCAGGATGCGGTCTTCAACACCGCGCACGCCTCGCTGCTCGTCCTCGGACTGGCCACCTCCGACTACGACCTCATCGCCCGCGGGCTCCAGGATCGCCTGCACCAGCCCCGCCGGCGGCACCTGTACCCGCGCTCGATGGAGCTCCTCGAGCGCGCGCCGGGCCTCGGCGCGCTGGGCGCGACCATCTCGGGGGCCGGGCCGACCGTCCTCTTCTGGAGCCACTACGAGCAGACCGCGACGCTCGTGGACGCGCTGCGCCAGGAGGCCGACGGCTGGGCCGACGTGTTCCGCGCGCCGCTGGAGACGGTGGGCGCGAGCGTCACGGCGGTGCACTGACGAAGGCCGCGTAGAGCGCGGTCTTCGTCAGGGGACGCCTGCGCGCCTCAGCCCGCGAGGGGCAGGTGCCGCTTGAGTTCCTGACGGGCCTCTTCGCGGCCGAGGCGCTTGAGCACCTCGTCGCCGAGCAGCAGGTAGTCGCCGGCCAGGTCGGGCCGGAAGTCGAGGATCGACACCGCACGCTCCGCCGAGCCGGCGTACGCGATCGAGGAGCGGATCGTCGTGTCGAAGAGCTTGTCGCCGACGTGCTCGCGCAGCGACGTGAACGCCTCGCGCGAGTGCACGGTCCGCATGTCGGCGATGTTGAAGAAGACACCGAGCCATGTGAGGTCCGGGTTCAGCCCGTCGCGCGCCAGGTCGATGACCTCCAGCGCCTGCTCCACGCCCTGCAGCGCGAAGTACTGCGCCTCCGAGCTCACGAGCGCGTAGTCGGCGGCGACGAGCGCGTTGACCGTGAGCAGCCCGAGCGCGGGCGGGCAGTCGATGAGGACGATGTCGTACGGACCTTCGACCTCCCGGATCGCCTTGCGCAGCGTCAGCTCACGGCCCATCTTGCCGGCGAGGGCGAGCTCGGCCTCGGCGAGCGTGAGGTTGGCCGGGATGATGTCGTTGTGCACGGCGGCCGACGCGGTCGCCCGGCCGGTCAGCACGTCGCTGATCGTCGGGTCGGCCTCGGGGTCCACGTCGAAGTAATCCGACAGGTTGCCCTGCGGATCCAGGTCGATCGCGAGGACCTTCAACCCGGTCAGGCGCAGGACGTCGGTGAGCGTACGCACCGTCGTCGTCTTTCCGGTGCCGCCCTTCTGAGAGAGGATCGCGATCTTGTCAGCCACGGGCCGCAGTATCACGGAATTCGATCCCGTCCACCGGACGCACGGCGTCCGCCGGCCCCCGCAGATGTCTCCTCGCGCACACACCGGTGCGCGGGGGACGAGGCAGGGGCGACGGGCCGCTCAGGCGCCGGAGGCTCGGCCGACGCCGGCGTCGGCGCCGGCGCCGGCAGTCTGCGCAACGGACAGGAGCACGAGGAGGCGGTGACGCCCGATGACGATCTCGTCGCCGTCGTGCAGGAGGCGTGCCGTGACGCGCTCGCCGTCGACGAAGACGCCGTTCAGTGAGCGGTCGTCCAGGACATGCAGGCCATCCTCGCGTTGCACGAGCAAGGCGTGGCGGCGGGAGACGGTCGGGTCGTCGAAGCGGATCTCGGCGGAGAGGGTTCGCCCGATGCGCGTCGTCTCCCGCGTCAGCGGGACGACCACGAGCTCGTCGCCGTCGAGGAAGGCGACATGCGGCCCGGCGCTCGGATCCAGCAGCTCGCGGGCCTTGACCAGGAATGCGTCACGTTCGTCGACGCCCGCATCGGACCGTCGCTGGAAACGGCCGGCGGCGAAGAGCGAGGCACGCGCGAAGTCGTTCTCGCCACAGCTTGGGCAGACCCCGAGTCTCTCGGTTGCGGCCAGCGTGACGACGTACCCGCAGCTCTCGCACCGAAAGGACCCCGTGCCCGCCATCGTGCCTGACCCGAGTGACTCCATGTATGTCTCCTCTCGCACGATCTGGGGACCGTGCAGCCGACCGCAAGTGATAGTGAGGATCGCCCCCGGCCGTAAGTCAGGACTAAAGCTGACGACCGGGGATGCGGCGCTCACCTCGATGCTGCGGGGGGGTACCCCCACAGCACTGCTCGCAAACGCTATTGCGTCGCCGGGCCGCGGGAGGAGGACAGGGTCTGAGCGCGAACTCCGCAGTCATGCTCCGACCGCTGCTCGGCATCAACGAACGCGACCTCGAGCGACAGTTGCTGCGACAGTGCGTCGGCGAGCTCACCGCCTGCCGCCACGCCTGCGCCGATTGTGGCCGTACGCCGCTCATCGGGGAACACGTCCACCGGTATCCGCGCGGCGAGACCGTCTGCGCGCTCTGCCGCCCCGCCCGCGCCGCCGAGCCGCTCAGCACCGATGTGGTGCGCCATAGCGAACGCGGGCACAGCGTCCGACTGCGCCCCCGGCTGGTCGCCTGAGGCACGACCACCTGACGCACGGTCCCCGGTCGGCGCAGAACCGTGGTCCCGGGGGCCCGCGGGTAGACTGCGCCCGCGATGGATCCCGTCACCCAGTCCGTCCTGGTCACCAAGCCCGCCGTCGAGGTCTTCGCGTACCTCGCCGACGTCGCGAACCATCCCGAGTTCCTGGACCACTTCGCCTCGGAGTGGCACCTGACCCGCGAGGATTCCTACGGCCTGGGCGCCGGGATCCGCTACAGGGTCCACCAGCGCGGGAACCGCTTCCCCTGGGTCGACCAGACCGTCATGGACTGCGAACCACCCCGGCGGCTCGTGCTCGCCGGGCGCGGCGGCAAGTACAACCGCGTGCGGACGCTCACCGTCTACGAGCTCGAGCCGGGCCCCGGCGGCTCGACGCGCGTGACCGTGACCTTCGAGACCGAGCCGAAGTACCCGTCGGACCGTCTGCACGACCGCCGTGCGTTCTACCGCCGTCGCCTGGCCAAGGCCACGCGACGGCTGCGGACGATCCTCGAGGACGACTACGACCGCGGTCAGCGCGCCAGCATCGCCGGCGGCGCCCGCAAGCCGGCAACCGGCACTCCGCTCCGCTGAGAACGTCTCCTGGAGGGCACCCGCACCGGCCGCCCTCATTCCGGAACACGTTCTCGGTAATCTCCCGCGCGATCATGAAGCTCCGTCGCCTGCTCCTGCCCATCCTCGCCGCCGCGGCCACGACCGGCCTGACGGCCTGCGGCGACGACGGCCCCCAGAAGGTCGCCGTGTCCGAGGGCACGTACGTGACCATCGGCAAGGTCGAGTACCAGGTCCAGATCAGCCGCCAGCTGAATCCCACCGACATCGAGGACCGTGACTACCTCACGGGTCTGTCCGCCGCGGACATGCAGCTGAAGCCCGACGAGGTCTGGTTCGGCATCTTCATCCGCGCGAAGAACGGGACCAACGGCTCGCTGAACACGGCGCAGGACTTCACGCTGGAGGACACCGTCGGAACCAAGTTCGCGCGCATCGAGGCCCAGAACATCGTGGACTACAAGCCGACGACCCTCGGGCCCGGCGACGTCTTCCCGCACTCGAACGAGATCTCGTCCTACGGTCCGACCCAGGGCAAGCTGCTCCTGTTCAAGCTGACGAACTCGACGCTCGACAACCGCCCGCTCGACATGAAGATCGTCGCCCCGGACGGGGACACGGGCTCCGTCGAGATCGACGTCTGAGCGGCCCGGTGCCGCGCCCGCCCGCGGGTCGGGGTCCGCACGAGGAGGAGTGTCGGGGTGCCGGCGGCGTCCTACAGCCTGCGCTGTCCGTCGCTTGCCGCGCCGGCTAAAGCGCGGCGACGAGGACCTGACGGGCCACGGGGGCGGCGGCATCGCCGCCCGCTCCCGCCCGGACGAGCAGCACGCCGACGGCGACCTTCGGGGTCGTGCGGTTGCCGGGTGCGAAGGCCGCGAACCAGGCGTCGGTGTCGGTCGTGACCGAGGCGTTCTTGCAGCTCTCCGGGTCCTCCGCGGTCGGCTCGCAGTTCTGGGTGGACTCGAGCTCCGCGGTCCCCGTCTTGCCGGCGACCTTGACGCCCGTGATGGCGGCGGCGCGCCCGGTGCCGTAGGCGACGACGTCGAGCATGAGCCGTCCGGCGGTGCGTGCCGCGGAGGGATCCACGACCGGCTCGAGCTTCGTGTTGTCCACCCGCTCGTCGATCGCCACGGTGAGGCGGGGCTTGCGCCCGCCGAGGCCGATGGTGGCGGCGACGGTGGCCATCTGCAGTGCGGTCGCCTGGACGCGGCCCTGCCCGATCGCGGTCGAGCCGAGGGCGAGGGCGTCCCCGATCTCGCCGGCGGCAGGGAGGGTCGAGGTCGCGGCCCCGGGGATGTCCGGCGCGGTGTTGAAGCCGAACTTCTCGGCGGTCGCGACGAGCTTCCGCGCCCCGAGCTGCACGCCGAGCGGCGCGAACACCGAGTTGCACGACTGCGCAAAGCTGTTGGCGAGGCTGCCACCGCACGACTCGCCATTGGCGTTCTGCAGCTCGACGCCCTCCAAGGTGGCAGCCGTCCGGACCGGGAACGTCTGCTTCTCGTCGGTGATCCCGGCCTCCAGCGACCCGGCGAGCGTCACCATCTTGAACGTCGAGCCGGGCGGCTGCAGGCCGCTGAAGGCGATCCCGGCGAACGCGAGGAGCTCTCCGGTGCGGGGGTTCAGGGCGACGACGCCCCCGAGACGGCCGGCGAGAGCGGCAACCGCGGCGCGCTCGACGGTGGGCGCGATGGTCGTGCGCACGGCCCCGGCCTGGCGCGGCGTGCGTTGCGCCAGCACGGTGTCGCCGGCCATCAGCGTGCCGCCCGGCCTTCCCCGCAGCCGATCGTCCAGGGCACGCTCCAGGCCGGAGAGGCCGACCGTGGCGTCGGGGGGCACCCCGAGCGCGGTGAGCTCCTCCAGGCGCTCCGTGGGGATCGGCCCGAGCTGGCCGACGGTGTCGCGGGCGACGTCGGCGACGTCCGGCGCCGGGGTCCGGGCGTCCCCCTCCGCGAGCACCTGCTCGTCGCGTGTCAGGAGCGTGCCGCGGGGCGGCAGCTGGACGGTCCGCGTGAGTGCGGCACCCGCGGGGATCCCGGGGAAGACGAGGTTGGCCCGCCAGTCCACGCCGGGCCGGTCGCCGCCGCCGGCGAACGCGACGGACAGGGTCCCGCGGACGGTGCCGAAGATGCGGGTGTGGACGGTGAGCGGGATGTCGACGTGGGTGTCGTCCACGCGTCGGACCGGGCCCGCGACGATCCGCGTCGCGGTCGCCGTGGACAGCGCCTCGCGGTGCAGCGCGACAAAGCGCTCGCGGGTGATGCGCCGGCGCGCCTCCTCGCTGAGCAGCGGGTAGAGCGCGCCGGCGTCCTGGCGGGCGAAGGCGCGCGAGTACTGCTCCGCGACGACGATCTCGCCGGAACGCCCGCCGCCGAAGAGCACCAGACAGCCGCCGGCCGCCATGGCGGCCAGGACGGTGCCGCCGGCGATCCGCCGGCGCCGCACGACGTTCCCGACCCCAGGCCCGGTCCCCGGTCCGCGATTGGACGCGCCCGCGCGGCCGGAGGGCCGTGTCGCGGACGTCTTGGGCCGTGTGCCTCCCTGCGGTTTTCCGGACAATCCACGCGTGAGCGTACCCTGACGCGTCCACCACGGGTGCGGTTGGGCGTACCCTGGCAAGTCGCCATCCGCCATCGGGGTGGGCGGCGCCGCGTCGCATGACCACGATCGACCTTCTCATCCTCGTCTTCTGCGGCGGCATGGCTGCGTTCGGCTGGCGCCAGGGACTCATCGTCGGCGCGCTTTCGCTCGCGGGGTTCGCCGCCGGCGCGCTGGCGGGGACGCGCCTGGCTGCGGCGGTGGTGACCGACGGATCCTCCTCGCCGTATGCGCCCTTGTTCGGCCTCGCCGGCGCGCTCCTCGTCGGCGCGGCGCTCTCGGCGACCCTCGAGCTCCTAGGGATCGGTGTGCGGCGGCGGCTGTCCCACGTACCCGGCATGGAGACGCTCGACGGCGCCCTCGGCGCGGTGCTGAGCGTCGGCCTGGCCCTGGCCATCTGCTGGGTCGCCGGCGCCGTCGCGCTGCAGACTCCCGGTGCCCGCCAGTACCGCGCCGACATCCAGCGTTCAGCGGTGCTCAAGCGCCTGAACGACGTCCTGCCGCCGTCGGGGAGCCTGCTCAACGCGCTGGCGCGATTTGACCCCTTCCCGACCCTCGACGGCCCGGACGCCCAGGTGGCCCTGCCGCCCGCCGGCGTCGGTCGCGATCCCGAGATCCGCGCCGCCGCCGACAGCGTCGTCCGCGTCACCGGCACCGCCTGCGGGCTCGGCATCGAGGGCTCCGGCTGGGTGGCGGCTCCTGGACTGGTCGTCACGAACGCGCACGTCATCGCGGGCGAGGACGACACCGGTGTCCAGGTCGGCGGCAGCGGCACCCGTCTGCCCGCCCGTGCCGTGGTCTTCGACCCCCGGAACGACATCGCGGTCCTGCAGGTCGGCGGGCTGCACGCCGACGCGCTGCCGCTGGCCCAGGATCCGCCCGTCGGCCGTCTCGGGGCGATCCTCGGCTTCCCGAAGAACGGGCCCTACGACGTGCGGTCCGCCCGCCTGGGGCCGACGCGCAAGGTCATCAGCCAGGACGCCTACGGGCAGGGCAACGTGCAGCGGTCGATCGTCGCGTTCCGGGGGCTGGTGCGCTCGGGCAACTCCGGTGGACCCGTGGTCGACACGCGCGGCCGGGTCATCGCCACCGTCTTCGCCACGGCCCGGGGCGGGACCCGGCGCACGGGCTACGGCGTCCCCAACGCCGTGGTCGCCACGGCCCTGACCCGGGCCCGCCGCGCGCGGGGGTCGGTCGGCACCGGCTCCTGCGCGCCCTGAGGGACTCCGGACGGCATCCCGGGGCCGTGAATGCCCCCGGAGCGCCGAAGGCGGGCGGCACGTCCGCTGACGCCGGCGCACGGACGACGGACGGCGGCGCTACGCTCCGCCCCCGAATGCCCAAGACCCTTGTCATCGCCGAGAAGCCATCCGTCGGGAAGGATCTCGCACGCGTGCTGCCAGGCCCGTTCCAGAAGCACACGGGGACGCAGGACAAGACGGAGCGCTGGCTCGAGGGGCCTGAGCACATCGTCACGTGGGCCGTCGGGCACCTCGTCCAGCTCGCCGATCCCGACGAATACGACGAGAAGTTCAAGAAATGGCGGATGGCGGACCTGCCGATCGTCCCCAAGACCTTCAAGCTCGTGGTCCGGGACGAGCGGTCGCAGAAGCAGATGGCGGTCGTGAAGCAGCTGCTTCGCAACGATGACGTGGACCGCATCGTCAACGCCTGCGACGCCGGCCGCGAGGGCGAGCTGATCTTCGCCTACCTCTACGAGTACGCCAAGGCGAAGAAGCCCGTCAAGCGCCTGTGGCTGTCGTCGATGACGAACGACGCCATGAAGGAGGCGCTCGCCAACCTGCGCGACGGCGCCGAGACCGCGAAGCTCGAGGAAGCCGCCCGCTCACGCTCGGAGTCCGACTGGATCGTCGGCATGAACGCCACGCGCGCCGCCACGATCCGCCTGCGCTCGTCCTTCGACGGTGCCGTGTCGCTGGGCCGCGTGCAGACCCCGACGCTCGCGATCATCGCCCGTCGCGACGAGGAGATCCGCGCCTTCGTCCCCGAGAAGTACTGGCTCGTCGACGCGCAGTTCGCGACGGAGGACGGTCGCCGCTACGAGGGCCGCTACCAGGACCTCGCGAAGAAGAGCGACAAGCCGCGGATCGCCACGGCCGAGGAGGCGCAGGCCGTCGTCGACGCCGTGCGCGGCGGCCACGGGACGATCACGAAGCTCACGAAGACCGAGCAGAAGACGATCCCGCCGCTGCTGTACGACCTCACGTCGCTGCAGCGGGACGCCAACACCCGGTTCGGCTTCAGCGCCCGGCGCACGCTCGCTGCGGCGCAGCGTTGCTACGAGGAGCACAAGGCGCTCACGTACCCGAGAACAAACTCGAAGTACCTGACGACCGACATGGTCCCCGAGCTGAAGGACATCGTCGGGCACGTCGGGCACCACCAGGAGTACGCCGCCGCCGCCGCCTACGTCTCCTCACTGGACCTCCTGCCGCTCGAGCGCGTGGTCAACAACGAGAAGGTCGGCGACCACCACGCGATCATCCCGACGAACTCCGAGCACAAGCTCGACAAGATGAGCTCGGACGACCGGCGCATCTACGACATGGTCACGCGGCGCTTCCTCGCGATCTTCCATCCGGAGGCGGTCTTCGAGAACACGAAGGTGGAGACGACCGTTCACGAGCACCTCTTCCGCACGAGCGGCAAGGTCCTCATCGTGCCCGGGTGGCGCGGGGTGTACGGCGAGATCCCAGAGGCCGACAAGACCGCGGCCGAGGAGGACGAGGGGCGCGATCAGTCGCTGCCGAAGCTCGTGCAGGGTGAGGCCGTCGAGACGCAGGAGATCGAGGCCGCCGAGAAGGAGACGAAGCCCCCGCGGCGCTACACCGACGCGTCGCTGCTCGGCGCGATGGAGTCCGCCGGCAAGCTCGTCGACGACGAGGAGTTGCGCGAGGCGATGACCGAGACCGGCATCGGCACGCCGGCCACGCGCGCGGCGATCATCGAGCGCCTCATCGACGTCGGCTACGTCGAGCGTGACGCCCGCGCGCTGGTCGCCACGGAGAAGGGCCTGAACGTCATCCGGCTGCTCAACGACCACCCGCTGACGTCACCGTCGCTGACCGGCGACTGGGAGCATCGCCTGGCCGCGATCGAGGACGGCACCGAGACGCGCAAGAAGTTCATGGAGGACATCGCCAAGTTCGCGGGGGAGACCGTCGGCGTCCTGGACACGACCCTCAAGGACGTGCGCATCCCGCGCGCCAACCTCGGCCCGTGCCCGGTCTGCGGCCACGACATCGTCGAGAACCGCAAGGGCTATTCGTGCTGGGCGCGCGAGGACCCGGGCTGCGGCTTCGTCATCTGGAAGGGCAAGGCGGGCAAGCAGCTGCCGCCGGCGGTCGCACGCGAGCTCATCGCCACCGGCGTGACCGCCAAGCAGGTCACCGGGTTCAAGGGCCGCAGCGGCCGCTCGTTCCGGGCCAAGCTCGCGCTGCAGCAGAGCGAGGATGGCAAGTGGCGCGTCGAGTTCGACGAGGCGTGGGCCAAGGAAGGAGCCAAGGCCCCCGAGGGCGAAGAGGACACGACGCCGCCGACGCCCGCCGCATCGGCCGCAGGCGTGGCCGGCGCGGCGATCGCCGCGGTTGCCAAGGAACAGTCCGATTCGGGAACGGAGGCAGCGTGAACAAGCATCGTGCGACCAGGCTGGTCTTAGCGGTCGCCGCGGGCGTGCTCGCGGGTGCGCCGGCCGCCCACGCGGAGGTCTCCGCAGGATCGGTCACGAAGACGGCCGGGAGCGTCAGCGCCACGCTGAGCTGGAAGGGCGGCGAGTTCGCCGTCAGCGAGCCGCGGCTGAAGGTCTCGCGCGCGGGGACCGTCGTCACCGACGTCTCGGTGGCCGACACGTGCAAGTCCTGCCTGCTCGTGGAGGACGCCGCGGGCAACTCGGCGGACCCTTACACGATCCTGCACGTCGCCGACCTGGACGCCGACGGCGAGCCGGAGGTGCTCTTCGACACCTACAGCGGCGGCGCCCACTGCTGCATCACGACGCGCTTCTTCACCTACCGGCCCGCGACGGCCACGTACGGGCGCTCGCCCAGCCAGTACTGGGGCAACGGTGGCTACGAGGTCGAGGACCTGGACGGTGACGGGCGCCTGGAGCTGTCCGGCGACGACGACAGCTTCGCGTACGCCTTCTCGTCCTACGCCGCATCGGCGTTCCCGCCGAAGATCATCCGGTACGCCCGTGACGCGGCCGGCAGGTCCACGCTGACGGATGTCACCCGCCGCTTTCCGACGGTGATCCGCGCCGACGCCGCACCGCTGCTGAAGGCCATCCGCAAGGCCAAGCCGGACCCGACCCACGAGATCCAGGGCGCGATCGCCGCCTACGTGGCCGATCAGTACCTCCTGGGCAAGGGGTCGGTCGGCAAGGCCGAGCTGGCCCGGGCACGCAAGCGCGGCCTCACGGCGCCGGGCTTCCAGACCGACCTCCTGAAGTTCCTCAAGCAAACCGGCTACCGGTAGCGCACGGTCGCTGTCAGGGCGACCGCACACGTTGCGACCATAGGTGACTGTGCCCCTGACGCTGGTCACCGGTCCGGCGAACGCCGAGAAGGCGCGTGTCGTGCTGGACGCCCTGCAGGCGGCCGCCGAGCGCGATCCGATGCTCGTCGTCCCGACGCGGGCGGATGCGCTCGTCTACCGGCGGGAGCTGGCGGCGCGCGGGCTCGTCTTCGGCGCCGACGTGCAGACATGGTCGGGCCTGGCCCGTGCGATGGCGCGCGGCGCCGGCGTGCGCGGCCGGCCGATCGGCGGCCTGTCCAGGGAGCGCGTCGCGGCGCTCGCCGTCCAGCGCACGAGCCTGCAGGTCCTCGGTGCCAGCGCGCAGACCCCTGGCTTCACGGGCACGCTGCTGGCGCTCTTCGACGAGCTGGGCGAGCAGCGCATCACCCCGCAGCGCTGGTATGCGGCGATGCGTGCGTGGAGCGCCGTGGACGAGGCGCGCACCGCGTACGCCGAGGACCTCGCGGCGCTCTACGGCGCCTACCACCGGTCGCTCCAGACGGTGGCGCGCGTCGACGAGCCGATGCACGTCGTCGCGGTCCACGACGCGCTGCGGACGGATCCGTCGCGATGGCCCGGGCGGCCCGTCTTCCTCTACGGCTTCGACGACCTGGAGGTCCTGCAGGTCGACGCGATCGAGACGCTCGCGCGGCACTGCGCGGCGGACGTCATGGTGTCGCTGCCGTTCGAGGCCGGCCGTGCCGCATTCGCCGGACGAGCCGGCACCTACCAGGACCTCATGGCCCTCGGCGCACACGAGATCGTCCTGGACGCGGGCAGCGAGCACTACGCGCCCGCAGCGCGCACGGTGCTGCACCACCTCGAGCGATCGCTGCTGGAGACCGACCACGAGCGCCTTGCGAGCACCGAGGACGCCGTGCTCCTGCTTCAGGGCGGCGGTGAGCGCGCCGAGCTCGAGCTCGTGGCCGCACACGTGGCGCGCCTCATCGCCTCTGGGACCCCGGCGGCCGAGATCGCCATCGTCCTGCGCCGGCCCGAGAGCCAGGCGGCGCTCATCGCGCGGGTCCTGGCCGGCTACGACATCCCGTTCACGCTACGGCGCACGCTGCCGCTCGGGCACACGGCCCTGGGCCGCGGGCTGCTGGCGATGGCGCGCTGTGCCCTGCTGGACGGCAGCGCCGACGACCTGCTCGTCTGGCTGCGCACCCCCGGCCTCGTCCGGGACACGGCTCGCGTGGACAAGCTCGAGGCCGACGTGCGCCGGGCGGGGATGACGAGCGCGCGCCAGGCGCGCGCGCTGTGGGAGGAGGGCCCGTGGAAGCTGCACGAGCTCGACCGCCTGCGCGACGCGCAGCGCCGCGGGCCGCGGACGCTATGCGAGCGGCTGGCCGCCGACGCCATGCGCCTCTTCACCGGACCCCATCGCGGCCACGCTGCGGTCCTTTCCGCCGCCCAGCGTCACGAGGCGCGGGTCGCCGGCCAGCTGCGCGCGGCCCTGGCGGAGCTCGGGGCGCTGGCGGACGCCGATCCCCAGCTCGTCCCGGAGCCGGCGGCGCTGCTGGCGCTGCTTGCGGCGCTGGAGGTCGAGGCCGACGCCGGGTCCGCCGACGCCTCGGACGCGGCCGGTGCGGTGACCGTCGCCGATCCGCTGGCGGTGCGGGCGCGTCGCGTGCGGGCGCTCTTCGTGTGCGGTCTGCAGGAGGGCACGTTCCCGGCGCCCGGCCGCCCCGAGGCATTCCTTCCGGACGCCGAGCGCCGCGCCGTCAACGCGGCCGGAGGCCTGCGTTTGGCGCTGCGTGAGGACACGCTCGGCGCCGAGCGCTACCTCTTCTACGCGGCGGTCTCGCGCCCGACGCAGCTCCTGGCGCTCAGCTGGCACGACGCCACCGACGACGGCCGGCCGGCCGTGCGCTCGCTGCTTGTCGACGACGTGCTGGACCTCTTTCAACTCGACGCGGCCGCCCGGGTCCAGCGCCGTGCGCTGGGTGCGGCGGGCTTCCCGCAGGACGACGGCCTCGCCCCGCCCGCCCCCACCGCCCACGCCGCGGCCATGGCGATCGCCGAGCGCGACGGCGGGACGGCGAACGGCCGCGGCGAGGGCATCGACGTGCTGCGCGACCCCGTGGTCCTCCAGGCGCTGGCGGACCGCACGACGTGGTCGGCGTCGGCGCTGGAGACCTGGGTGGCCTGCCCGGTGCGGTGGTTCGTCGAGCGCCTGCTGTCCCCCGAGGTCCTCCTGCCCGATCCCGAGCCGATGGTACGCGGCGAGCTGGCGCACAAGGTGCTGGAGGCCGCCCTCGGCGCGCTGCGCGACGACGACGACGCCGCCCGCGGCCCGCTGCGCCCCGAACATCTGCCACGGGCGCGCGCGCTGGCGATCGCCGCACTGCGGGAGCACGCCGACGCGCACCGGATCTCCCCGGACCCGCACCGGCTCGCCGCGGCGCTGCACCGGCTGCAGGCGGACATCCTGCGCTACCTGGAGTACGCCGCCCACGCGGGCTCGGCGTACGCGCCCTCGGCGTTCGAGCTGCGCTTCGGCGGGCGCGGCGACGAGCTGCCCGCCGTCGCCCTCACCGACGAGCTGTCGCTACAGGGGCGCGTGGACCGGGTGGACCTGTCCGCCGACGGCACGCGGGCGATCGTCTACGACTACAAGGGCGCGACCGCGACCGCGCGCGCCAAGTGGGAGGCCGACGGCCGCCTCCAGCTGCCGCTGTACCTCCTGGCCCTGCCGCAGCTGCTCGGTGCCCAGGTGGACGGCGGCCTCTACCAGCCGCTCAGCGGCGAAGATCCGCGCCCGCGCGGGCTGCTGCGCGCCGACGCCGACCCGGACCTGGACTGCGTCAAGGCCGACCGCGCGGACGACGACGCGGAGTTCGACGCGGCGCTGGCGACCGCCCGCGAGACCGCGCTGCAGGCCATCGGCGAGCTCCGGGCCGGCCGCCTGCAGGCGCGCCCGGCCACCTGCGGCTGGCGCGACGGCGGCTGCAGCTACCCGTCGATCTGCCGGTGCGAGTCATGAGCACGCACGCGACGCTGCCCGGCCTGTATGACGCCGACGGCCGGCCGCTCGGCGGTGGCGGGCTTGCCTTCACCGACGAGCAGGCCGAGGCGGTGCTGCGCCGCGAGGGGCCGATGCTCCTGTCGGCCAACGCCGGATCCGGGAAGACCGCGGTGCTCGCCGAGCGATTCGTCCGCGCGGTGCTCCAGGACGGCATCGTCCCCGGGAAGCTGCTCGCGATCACCTTTACCGAGAAGGCCGCCGGGGAGCTGCGGGCCCGGGTCCGTCGGCGCTTCATGGAGCTCGGGGCCCGCGACGCCGCGCGCGACATGGACGGCGCGTGGATCTCCACCATCCACGGTTTTTGCGCGCGCGTGCTGCGGGCGCACGCCGTCACCGCAGGCCTGGACCCGGCGTTCGTCGTCCTCGACGAGGCGATCGCGCGGCAGGCTCGCGCCGAGGCCTTCACCATTGCCCTCGGGCAGTTCCTCACGCCCGCCGCCGCCGACGGAGGTGGCCCGCCCGGGGCCCGATCTGGGGCCGAATCCGAGCTCGAGCTCGTCGCGACCTGGGGCGTGGACCGCCTGCACGACGCGATCGCCGGCGTGCACGACGAGCTGCGCGGCACCGGACACAGGGTGCCGGTGCTGCCCACCCCGGGCGAGCGCCCGACACCCGCGGCGGCGGTGGGCCGGCTGCGGGCGGCATGGACGGCGGTCGACGCCGAGCGCGCGGGCTGGCGCACGGGCCTCGTGAGCGTCGACGCGGCGCAGGGCGTCATGGATCGCCTGGGCGCGGCGCTGGACGACGGCCGCCTTGAAGGCCTGACCCAGGTGCTCATCGGCCTGAAGCTCGACAAGCGTGCGAAGGAGCTGAAGACGGACGCCGTCCACGAGCTGCGTGCCGCAGCCGCCGCCGTGCTGCAGGCGCACGTCGACGAGGAGGCCGTCGTCGTCCACGGGCAGCTCAACCACCTGCTGGGCCTCTACGCGGCGGCGTACGCCACCGCCAAGCGCGCGCGGTCCGCGGTCGACTACGACGACCTGGAGCTGCTGACGAACGACCTGCTCGCGGATGCGCCCGCCGTCGCCGGCGCCTACCGCGAGCGCTTTGCCCGCGTCATGGTCGACGAGTTCCAGGACACGAACCCGCTGCAGCTGCAGCTCCTCGGGCACCTGGATTCCGGGAACGTGTTCCTCGTCGGCGACGCGCTGCAGTCGATCTACGGCTTCCGGCACGCGGACGTCGGCGTCTTCCGCGCCCGGCGCCGCGACCACCAGGCGCTCGGCGCCGCCCCCACGCTGGCGACGAACTGGCGTTCGCAGCCGCCGCTGCTGAGCACGATCAACGCCGCGTTCGGGGGCCTGCACGAGGACTACGTCCCGCTCGTCGCCGGCCGGCCTGCGGGCGACGCGGACGGGCCGCCGCGGGTTGAGCTGCTGCTCGTCGACGACGCCCACGACGACGAGGATCGGCTGGCGCCCGCTGCCCGTGAGGCGCTGCAGGCGGGCATGCCGCCGGCTCGCACGGTGACGCTGCTGGCCGAGGCGCGGGCGGTGGCCGCGCGGGTCAGGGCGCTCGTGGACGGCGGCGAATGCGGGGCCGGGGAGGTCGCGATCCTCCTGCGGGCCGCATCGGAGCTGCACGTCTTCGAGCGGGCGCTCGAGCTCGAAGGCATGGCGACCCTCGCCAGTGGCGGCCGCGGCTACTGGCTGCGCCAGCAGGTGCAGGACCTCACGTCGTACATGGCGGCGCTCGCCAATCCCATGGACGAGCCGGCGCTGCTGGCGGTGCTGGCGTCGCCGTTCGTGGGCCTCAGCAGCGACGGGCTGGCCCTCGTGGCGCAAGCGGGGCGCTCCCGCGGGCGGGGACTGTGGGCGGTGCTGACCCACGGACTGGAGGGGGTCGGGTTGTCGGCCGCCGACCGCGAGGCCGTCACCGCGTTCGGCGAGTGGTTCGCCGCCGAGCGTGCCCAGGCGCCGCTGCTGGCGCTGGACGCGCTCATCACCCGCGTGGTGCAGCGCACCGGCTATGACCTGCACGTCCTGGGGCTGGCGGGCGGACGCCGGCGCCTGGCGAACATCCACAAGCTCGAGCGCCTGGCCGCGGACTTCGAGCAGGGTCACGGGCGTGACGTGCGGGCCTTCATCGACCACGTCGCCGCGGAGGTGCAGGCACAGGCCCGAGAGCCGGAGGCGCCGGTCGAGCTCGGGGACCTGGACGCCGTGCAGCTCATGACCATTCACGCGGCCAAGGGCCTGGAGTTCGGCGTCGTCGTCGTGGCGGGCCTGGGCCGTCAGGGCCAGAACGGGGTGGGGAGCATTCTCGTCGACGGTGAGCTGGTCGGGCTGCGCCTGGCGCGCCTGCACGCGCCGAACGCCGACGCGCTGGACTACGCCGAGCTCAAGGCGCGCGCCCAGCAGGCCCAGCTTCAGGAGGAGCGCCGCATCATGCACGTCGCGTTCACCCGGGCGCAGTCGCGGCTAGTCATCAGCGGCGGCGTGACGCTGGGCAAGGACCTGCCGCCCGAGCGCCCCGGCGGAGTGCCGCTGGGCTGGGTCGGCACCTGCATCGATCCGACGCTCGCGCACCGGTTGAGCGCGGCGGAAAGAGCGTTCGTCGTGGACCGCTGGGTCGGGACGGAGCGGCTGCTCGTGCATGTGCGGGTGGTGGCGGTGCCGGACGCCGGGTCCGAGGCCCGGTCCGGGGTGCCGACGTCGCCTTCGGCGACGACACACTCGATGATCGAGCCCCGCCCACCCGTGGCGGCCGTCGCTCCAGCGGACGTCGGCACCTGTCCCCTCGGTGGCGGGGCGGTCGTTCCAACGCCGGCTCTGCCTGCCGAGGACGCCGGCGAGCAGCTCTCGCTGACCGTCGTCGCACCGTCCGCGCTCCCGGCCCATGGAGGCGGCCGCGGGCGCCGTCGCCCCAGGCAGCGCGTCGAGGGCGCCGCGGTCTCCGGTGCGCCGCCGCCCACCACCGTCAGCTACTCCTCGCTCGGGGACCACGCGGCCTGCGGCTACCGCTTCTACCTCAAGCGCGTGCTGGGGTTGCCTGATCAGGACCCGCCGCCCGAGGACGCGGACCCCGATGTGCCCGGCGTCGCGGTCACCGGGCTGGACCCGCGGGTCCGGGGCACGATCGCGCACGCGCTGCTGGAGGTCGCGGATCCGTCCACGACGACGGCGGAGGACGTGCGCGAGGCCGCGCTCGACGCCGGCACGGAGGTGAGCGACGACGACGTCGCCGACCTCCTGGGCCTCGTGCTCGCATTCGGGGGCACGGACGTCGCGACGCAGGTCGCGGCATCCGCGGGTGTCCGGCGCGAGGAGCCCTTCGCCTTCGCCCTGGACGACAGCGACCCTTCCAGCCCGCTCGTCAACGGCTTCATCGATCTCGTCGCCGTCCTGCCGGACGGCACGTGGCTCGTCGTGGACTACAAGACCAACCAGGTGGCCGGCGCCGACCTGGATGCCGTCGTCGAGCACGCCTACGCCACCCAGCGCCGCATCTACGCGCTCGCGGCGCTCCGGGCGGGCGCCCCCGCGGTCCAGGTCGCCTACGTCTTCCTCCAGCGCCCCGACGAGCCCGTCCTGCGCACCCACGGCGCCGCGGACGCCTCGACGCTGACCGCCGAGCTCGTCGCGCAGGCCGCCGGGTTGCTGGCCGGCCGCTTCCCGGTCGCCGAGCGTCCGCACCGCGACCTGTGCCTGACGTGCCCCGGTCGCGGGGGGATGTGCTCGTGGCCGGAGGAGATGACGCTGCGCCCGGCGGCCGGCGTCGCGCCCGAAGGTCCCGCCTGACACGCCGGCCCGCGGCCCATCCGAGCGTCGCCATCTGCTCGCGTCAGCCGGGTCGATCCGGGCGTTCAGCCTGTCGTGGCCGTCCCACCCGGGTGAGCGACCGGCGGATCCGGCGGCGGCGGGGAGGGGAACGGCGGCCCATTGTCGGCCGTCAGGTCGACGCGGCGGATGGTCGCATTGAGCTCGGCCCCGTACAGGAAGGCGTTCGTCGTGAGGTACAGCCAGAGCAGCAGGAGGATCGCGGTGCTGAACACACCGTACGCGGCCCCGTAGGACGGCGTGGCCCGGAGGAAGACGCCAAAGCCCGTCGAGCCGACGAGCCAGATGATCACGGCGACCACGGCACCGGGGGAGAGCCACCGCAACTTGCGCGGTTCGACGTCCGGGGCGTACGCATAGACGAGCGCGTAGGCGAGCAGGGCTGCGAGGAACGCGAAGGGCCAGCGCGCGATCGACCAGATCGCCGCACCCGTGGAGCCCAGCCCGATGGTGCCGAACAGGTCATCGGCGATTCCACCGCCGAGGAACAGCGCGACGAGCACCGCGACGAGGAGCAGCAACACGACGAGCGTCGCCAGCAGGTCGCTGACCTTACGCCGGACGAACGAGCGGTCCTCCTCGACGCCGTGCACCTTGTTCAGCGCACGTCCGGCGGCGCCGTACGCGCCGGAGGCGCCGTTGAGGGCCAGCGCGGTCGCCACCACGAAGGTCGCGGCCGACCTCCCGGACGAGGTCTTGACCATGTTGTCCAGGACGTCCCGCACCGAGTTGACCGTGTTCGGGGCCGCGCCGTGGTCGGCGAGGTACTGGGCGGCGTCGGAGGGCAGCTGCGCGCTGCCGAGCAGCGACAGCAGCGACACCGTCATGAGCAGCGCCGGGAACAGCGACAGCATCGCGAAGTACGTCAGCGAGGCGGCGTTGTCCGTCATGCCGTGGTTCAGGAACTGCTTGAAGGCCATCCAGGCGATGCGGGCACGCGATGGCCGCGGGGCGGCGACCTCCGCGGGCTGAGGGCTGGTCTCCATGACGCGGGGGGAGGGGCAGGCCGTGATGGTGGGCAGCGGGCGATCCGCCGCCCACCATCGCGGCACTAGGCGCGGCCCTCGGCCTCGTACTCGCGCAGGTACCCCTCGAAGAGCCGGCGGTGGCCCTCCTCGTCGCGGAGGATGGCGATGACCATGTCGTTCGTGACCGGGTCCACGCCATCGGTCTCCTCGATGACGCGGTTGTAGTGCTCGATCGCCCCGGTCTCGGCCTCGATGACGCCCTTGATGACATGGACGATGTCCGTCTGATGCGCCGGCGGCTGCAGGTAGGTCTGCTCGGCCGTGAAGTCCAGCGAGCCGGGGACGA
>JAOPZJ010000115.1 GCA_025964155.1 Solirubrobacterales bacterium | reverse complement strand
CTGCGCTTCGGGATCCCCTACGGGCCGCGCGCCCGCCCCGCCGCGGTGCTGCCGACCTTCGTCCGTAAGGCGGTGGCCAAGGAGCCGCTGACGATCGCCGGCGACGGCTCCCAGACGCGTCGCTTCGTCTACGTCGAGGATCTCGCCGATGGCGCTGTTGCCGCGCTGCGCCCCGAGGCCGGCGGCCGCACCTACAACCTTGTCGGTGAGGAAGACACCAGCGTGCGCCAGATCGCCGACGCAGTGAGCGCGGCGATCGGCGACGTGGAGATCGTGCACACCGAAGGCCGCAACGGCGACTTCAGCGGCGTGCGAATCGCGGGCCGCCGTGCTGCCGAGGAGCTGCAGTGGTGCGCCACCACACCGTTCGCCGCAGGGGTCCGGCGCTACGTGGACTGGTACGCGCTCGACACGGAACGCATCAACACCGGGTAGAGCATGTTGGCACTCCTGAAGCTCCCAGCTCACCTCGCCTACCCCGCACTCGCGGCCTTCGTGGGCGTGGAGTCCTTCGGCGTTCCCGTTCCGGGGGAGACCGCACTGATCGCGGCGGGCATCCTCGCGAAGCGGGGGCAGTTGAACATCGAGCTGGTCATCGCGATCGCGGCCGCGGCCGGGATCGTCGGGGACAACATCGGCTACGCGATCGGGCGAACCGGCGGCCGCCGGCTGCTCGAACGCCCCGGAGTCCTGGACGATCATCGACGTCGTGTGCTCCGCGAGGGCGAGCCATTCTTCCAGCGCCACGGCCCCAAGGCGGTCTTCCTCGGCCGGTGGATCGCCGGCCTCCGGATCGCGGCCGCGTGGCTGGCCGGCATCAACCGCATGCCATGGCCGGTGTTTCTGCTCTTCAACGCACTCGGCGCGATCGCCTGGGCCACCAGCGTGGGTCTGGCCGCCTACCTTCTCGGTCCCGCCGCCGAGCGTCTGATCAAGGATCTCGGATACGCGGGACTGGGCCTCTTCGCCGCAGCGTGCGCGGCCTTCTTGTTGTACCGCCGGCGGCGCAAACCCCCGGCCGGCGGAGACTCCTTGTGATCGACCGCACCCCACGCGCCACGGCGGAGGCGCTGGCCGCCGGATGGGCGGCCCTGCTTGCGGTGGGCTACCTCATCGGCCGGATCGTCACCGACGCCTCTTGGCGCTGGGATTGGTCGACCGCCCAGCACGTGCGTGGTGCCGAAGGGCAGCCGCTGCTCGGGATCATGCGCATCCTCACCACGCTCGGGTCGCCGCTTGTGCTGGACGCGGTCTTCGCGGTCGCGCTCGCGGCGATCCTGGTCGCCCACCGGCGTCGCGATGCCCTGTTCCTGATGCTCGCCGGCGCCGGCAGCGTGCTGCTCGGCCAGGTCCTCAGACACGCCGTCGCCCGAGCCCGTCCCGGGGGGCCGCACCTAACCCACGCGAACGGGTTCAGCTGGCCCTCCGGCCATGCCGGCAGCTCACTCGCGCTGTACGGGGCGGTGCTGATGATCGGGCTCTCCGAGCGCCCGCCCTCCCCGCGCTGGGTGGCCTACGGCGCTGCGGGTGCCACCGCGGTTCTCGTCGGACTCATCGGGTTCTCCCGCGTCTACCTCGGCGTGCACTACCCCACCGACGTCGCCGCCAGCTGGGCGCTCGTCGGCACCTGGCTGATGCTCACGTGGCGCCTGCTTGGCCTCCCACTTTCGCCTCAGCGTGCGCGCCTACCGTGTACGGGGTAAACCGGGAGCGCAGCGGACTGGCGTGGGACGTCATCCGGGTCACCCCAGCACGCGAACACGCCAAGGGGGCCTCGCCACCGACCCGGTAATGACACCAGGACACGGGGCCTCGCTCGTGACCACCGCGCTCAGGTGGGAACGAGACAGGCGTCGTCCCGACCACCTCAATCCCGTACCGCAGATGGATTATTCGCTCTACAAGACCATCAACGGCCTCACCGGCAACGCGTTCTTCGACGGCCTGTTCACGTTCGTGGCCCACGACTTCCCGGTCATCCTTGTCGCGCTCGTCGCGCTGACCTTCCTCGTGCCGTTCGCGGATCGGCGGCGGGAGCGCCGCAGCGGCGCGGTCCTGGCGACGGCCTCCGCCGCGATCGCCCTGCTCATCAATCAGCCCATCTCACACCTCGTCGCCCGCGCACGTCCGTACGTCGCGCACCCCGACCACGCGCATCTGCTGATCGCACGCTCGCACGACCTCTCGTTTCCCAGCGACCATGCGACCGGGGCCTTTGCACTGGCGTTCGCCGTGTGGCTGTACGACCGCACGACCGGCTCGGTGCTCCTCGCGCTCGCCGCGATCCTCTCCTTCGCACGCGTCTACACCGGCACCCACTACCCAGCGGACGTCCTCGCGGGCGCCCTGATCGGGATAGGCATCGCGGCGCTGCTACGCACGATCCCGCACTCACGCGTGCTGCTCGAGGCCGTCGCCGCGCGCTGCGGCGCGGCCTGGGATGCGCTTACCACGCGGCTTGCGGCCCGGGCCGGCTGAATCTCGCTCCGAGGGTCAGCGATCGGGTGTCATCCCGTAGTTCAGCGACCGGTCCTTGACCGTAAGATTGCCGTCTGCCCGGTCACCCGCGGGCGGGACGCGGGTGACGGCGACCTGCCGCGTCGGCTCGTGGTGACGGCCCAAGGCCAGCTCCATCACGACGTGCGGGCCGATCGCGGGCAGCTCGAACTCGTCGGACCTCGCGCTGAACCCCGCGCGCCGGTAGAGCGAGAGCGCGGGCGTCCGCGCGTTGCACCAGACGCGCGTCGCGCCCTGCTGCACCGCGTGGCGCACGAGCGCATCGAGCACCGCGGTGCCGGCCCCGCGACCTCGGGCGTGAGGCGCCGTGGCCATCCCGCGGATGCGCCAGGCACCCGGGCTGCCGTCGGCACCCACGAGGCCAACGCCGACGAGCTCCTCGCCGTCGAAGGCGCCGAACGCGACCGCGCCCGGCGGCTCGTGGGCGGCGAGCTCCTGGACCCGCAGATGCGGGCGAAGAACGTCCCGGCGCAGCGACCGTGTGTGCTCGAGCGGGACGGGACGGACGGTGAGGCCAAGCACGGCGCCCAGGGTAGGCACTCGGTCTGATGATGAGAAACTGCATCCGTGATGCCGCGCCGCCCACCCGTCGAACCGGCGGAATCCGACTTGAGGGTCGGCTCGCCGGCTACCCACGCGGCGGGGTTGCCGGCGGTGCTTTCGGCGCTGCGTCACGGCGTGCGCGAGATGGGCGTGCGGCGGACGGTCAAGACGCTGAGGATGGTCAACCAGGACGCGGGCTTTGATTGCATGGGCTGCGCGTGGCCGGACCCGGCCAAGCGCCACCACGCGGAGTTCTGCGAGAACGGGGCGAAGGCCGTCGCGGAGGAGGCGACGCTGCTGCGCGCGACCCCGGACCTCTTCGCGCAGTACTCGGTGGCCGAGCTGGCGGCGCAGTCGGACTTCTGGCTCGGCAAGCGCGGCCGGCTGACGCATCCGATGTACCTCGCGCCCGGGGCGACGCACTACGCGCCGGTCACGTGGGAGGACGCCTACGACCTGATCGCGTCGGAGCTGCAGGCGCTGGACTCGCCGGACGAGGCGGCGTTCTACACCTCTGGGCGCACGTCCAACGAGGCGGCGTTCGTCTACCAGGCGTTCGTGCGGGCGCTGGGGACGAACAACCTGCCGGACTGCTCGAACATGTGCCACGAGTCCTCAGGCGTTGCGTTGGAGCAGTCGATCGGGATCGGCAAGGGCAGCGTGTCGCTCCAGGACATCGAAGCGGCGGACCTGCTGATCGTCGTGGGGCAGAACCCGGGGACGAACCACCCGCGGATGCTCAGCTCGCTGGAGGCTGCGAAGCGCCGGGGGGCGACGGTCGTGGCCGTCAACCCGCTGCGGGAGGCGGGGCTCGCGCGCTTTGACAACCCCCAGAAGATCCGCGGCATGGTCGGGCGCGGCGTGCAGCTCGCGGACCTGCACCTGCAGATCCGGGTCAACGGGGACCTCGCGCTGTTCTCCGCGGTCAACCGCCGGCTCCTGGACGCCGACGCGCTCGACCACGCGTTCCTCCGCGAGCACTGCGACGGCGTCGATGCGCTCCGCGCACACCACGCGCGGCTGGACGAGGCCGCCGTCCTCGCCGCCACCGGCCTGCCGCCGGAGCAGATCGACGAGCTCACACGCCTCCTCGTCGCCTCCCAGCGCACGGTCGTCTGCTGGGCGATGGGCCTGACGCAGCACCGCAACTCGGTCGCGACGATCCGCGAGGTCGTCAACCTGCTGCTGCTGCGCGGCATGATCGGCAAGCCCGGCGCAGGGCTGTGCCCGGTGCGCGGGCACTCCAACGTCCAGGGTGACCGGACGATGGGCATCTACGAGAAGCCGCAGGAAGGTTTCCTCGAGCGGCTGGAGGGCGCGCTCGGCTACGCGCTCCCGCGTGAGCACGGCCTCGACGTGGTCGAGTCGATCACGGCCATGCGTGACGGCCGCGTGAAGGTCTTCATCGGCATGGGCGGCAACTTCCTCTCCGCCGCGCCGGACACCGCCGCGACCGCCGCGGCACTGCAGTCCTGCCGCCTCACCGTGCACGTGGCGACGAAGCCCAACCGCTCGCACGTGACGACCGGGACCGCCGCGCTGCTCCTGCCGACGCTCGGCCGGACCGAGCGCGACGTGCAGGCGGCCGGTGAGCAGGTCGTCACCGTCGAGGACTCGATGAGCGTCGTGCACGCCTCACGCGGGCGGCTGGAGCCGGCCTCCGAGCAGCTGCGCAGCGAGGTCGCGATCGTCTGCGGCCTGGCCGAGCGCACCGTCGGCGACCGCGGCAACGTCCGCTGGTCGGAGCTCGCGGCGGACTACGACCGCATCCGCGACCTCATCGCCGCGGCGATCGACGGCTTCGACGACTTCAACGCCCGCCGCGACGCGGGCTTCGTCCTGCCGCATCCGCCGCGGGACAGCCGCAGCTTCGCCACCCCGAACGGCCGCGCGCAGCTGACCGTCAACCCGCTGCAGGTCCTCCAGGTCCCCGCAGGCCACCTGCTGCTGCAGACCCTGCGCTCACACGACCAGTACAACACGACGATCTACGGCCTGAACGACCGCTACCGCGGGATCAAGGCCGGCCGGCGCGTCGTCCTTGTCAACCCGGACGACCTGGAGGCGCTCGGCCTGCGCGACGGCGACACCGTCGACGTGATCGGTGAACCGGACGCCGACGGCACCGAGCGCCGCGCCGAGCGCTTCCGCGCCGTCGCGTACGACACCCCACGCGGCTGCGCGGCCGCCTATTACCCCGAGACCAACGCGCTCGTCCCCCTCCACAGCGTCGCGCTTGAGTCGAACACCCCGACCTCCAAGTCGGTCGTCGTGCGCCTCGAGCGCGTCGGCGCCGAGCGGAACGGCCCGAAACCGCGGCCCTGAGCGACCTGCGCGCCCGGCGGCGGCAGCGACCGGTTCGCCCGCCGGGGGCGGATCGGGAACGAGGAGGCGATGAGCGTGTGTCCCACGTGGCACACATCTCACGGAGCAGCTGCGCTTCTTCACGCGATCTGAATGTGCGCCCTGTGGATGTTAACGGGCCCCACACGAGCGCGGCCGCACACTGGGTTGATGAAGCATCAAGAAGACCCTTCCCCTCGCGACGCCACCGAGTCCGACGGCAGTGAGCGCGGCCTCCCCGGCCAGGGCGCCGGGCACGGCGGCCTCGAGGACCATCACTTCGAGTACCCCACCGTCGAGCCCGTCCCCCGACCGGCCCCAGCCACGACCCGCCAATGGTGACCGACCGGCGGCCGAGTCCCGCCTCGTGCCCGCTGGGCGGACACTGACCGGGACTCGGCTCATCCTGCGGCTGCTCTGAGCTACCGCGCTACCGGGAAATCGCGCGGCAACTGCACCGTGACGTCGAACCACTCGTCGTCACCGACGGCCTCGCGCAGCGTCCTGAAGACCGCTCTGATGCAGGCGAGGACGACCTCGTCGTCGTCGGCCCCCATGCGCTCGGCGACGCGCTGCTGGAACTCCGCAAAGCTCATCCGCCGCGCCTTGCCGCCGAAGTGCTCCTTGCCACGGTCCAGCGGTGGGTGGAGCGCCCCAGGTAGACGGGCCTTCAAGTCGTCGACTTCGCCGCCCGCGATCCGTTCGGCAAGGGTCTCGAGCACCGCGAAGATGGCCTTCTTGGCTTCTTCCTCGTCGACCGGTGCACGTTCCAGCACGCGCTCGGCGAACGTCTCTGCGCTCATGAGCTGCACCCACGGCCCGCGGGCGAGTAGTGGCGCGAAGTCCTTCGGAAGCTCGGCGACGAGGTCCTCCCACTCGTTCTCGCTGACCGCGCGGGCGAGTGCCTCGAAGACGGCGCCGGCGTAGCGCTCGGCGGTCTCGTGGTCGGAGTCGAGGCGTCGCGCCACCCGACGCACGAACTCCTCGCGGTCGAAGCGCTCGGCGTCGGTGGTGGTCGCGATGAAGGGCGCGAGCTCGGGCGGCAGCTCCGCAGCCAGGTCGGCCGCTTCGCCCTTCGCAATGCGCTCACCCAGCGTCTGGAGGACCGCGCGTGTCGCGCGCTCGGCCTTCTCGCGTCCCATGTTGGCCTGCTGCATCACGACGGTGATGAAGGTGTCGTTGTCCATGCGGCGTGCAATAGGCCACCCTCCCCGATCCGCCAGTGCCGGGGTTGGATTCGATCGGCTGCGACCTAAAGCGCGGAGAGATGATTGATCCCTCCCGCTCCGGTGCCGTCGTCATCGCCTACGACGGCTCGACCGCCGCGGAGATGGCACTGGCCGCAGCGGGACGTCTGCTCTCGGTCGACCAGGCGCTCGTGGTCGTCGTCTGGAAGCCGGGAATCCTCTTCGACCTGATCGAGCTGCCGACCAGCAGCGTCGGCCTTCCGCCGGTTCGCATCGACTGGGGTAAGGCCGTGGAGAAGGACCGCGAGATGACGGAACGGATGCAGCGGCTCGCGCAGAAGGGCGCGGGACTCGCCAGCGCGGCGGGCTTCCGTGAGGCAGAAGGCGTCGTCGTCGCCGATGAGGGCGATCCCCCCGCGGGCGAGACGATCGTCCGCGTGGCGCGGGACGTCGATGCCGACGCGGTGGCCATGGGGACACACGAGTACGGACGGCTGAGCGAGATCATCCTCGGCAGCACCTCGCGCTACGTCATGGTCCACGCCCCCTGTCCGGTTCTCTTCGCGCACACGAACTGACCGCTGGCCGCGCGGCCGGGCTCAGGTCACGCGGGTTCCACGAGTCCGTAGTCGCCGTCATGGCGCAGGTAGAGAACCTTTCCGCGACCGTCCGCGGCGTCGACGAAGTAGAGGAAGCGATGGTTGACGATGTCCATCTCCTCGCGTGCGGCCAGGAGGCGGAGCGGCGCGTCGTAACGGCTGGGCTCGGGCACGACGATGTCGTTCTCGTCGGCCAGCACGCTGCCCGGGGGGAAGAGGAGTCCGAGCGCGCCGTCGTCGCGCCAATGCACGACGACGTCCTCGCTTGTGCGCGCGTGGACGAAGAGGAGGAACTCGAGGTCGGCGTCGAGCATGTCGGCGATCGCGCTGAGCGTGGGGAGCGGGAGGTCGGCGTACGTACGCCGGCGGACGATGTTGCGCTCCGACGGCGGCTTGAGGTCGGCCTCGGGGCGGTGCGGGGGCACGAGCTTCAGCTCCTGGAACGCCCGGCTGAGGACGTTGACGTCCGCTCGCGGCAAGCCGTTCTCGTCGGCGTCCACGACACGGCGCAGCTGCAGGATGAGGCGCTCGACAACGCGGTCGACCGCCTCGACGGGATCGCGGCCGGTGGCGTGTGCGCTCACCGTGCGGCTCTCGGCGGTCGCGACCGCATCGGCGACCCACGGCTGCGAGCCGCGGATGTGCCCGCGGCGCAGGCTCAGCCGCGGGGACATCCGGCGGCGACCGATGTAGCGCTCCAGTAGGGCGACACGATCGCGGATCATGTCCGCCTCGACGTGGGAGACGCCGGCGGCGCTGAGGTCGACCTCGACGGCGGTGGTGAGGCTCACGAACCGCGAAGTAGGCCAACGGCGCAGCCGGGCAAGCCTTTCCCGGCCTCAGACGAAGGCCTCCTCGGCGTAGCACCAGCGCCAGTCCTCGCCCGGCTCGAACGAGCGGACGACCGGATGGCCGCCGGAGAACGCGTGGGCGCGGGCGTGGCGGTAGGGCGAGGAATCACAACAGCCGACGTGGCCGCAGGTCAGGCAGAGGCGCAGGTGCAGCCACGTGCCACCGATGCGCAGGCAGTCCTCGCACCCGCCGGTCGTGTGCGGGGCGACCGGGCGGATCATCACGAGGTGCGTACAAGGCGTGGGCAATGTGGTCATGGTGCTCCTCTAGCCGGGCGCCGCAGCCAAAAGGCGGTCAGCGGATCAACTCGTCGGCCGGCTCTCACCCGTGGATGGGGTGGAGGAGCCCGTGGAGCCCGTGGAGCCCGTGGACTCCGTGGAGGCCAGGAGCCTGGCGGCCTCGTCGGCGAACTGCTCGTCGACGAGCAGGTCGTAGCGGTCAGCCGACAGCACGCTGACGGAGGAGAAGTCCCGCCGGCCACGGAGCAGCAGATAGGCGATGAGGGCGGCGGTGCCGCCGACCAGCGCGCCGATCCACAGGCCGTGGAACGCCAGCCAGGCCGAGGCGACGATCGGGTCGGTCCAGTCGAAGAGGCCGAACAGCCAGCCGATCAGCGCCCCCGCGATCGCACCCGAGAGGGCGCCGCGCAAGAACGCGTCCAGCGGCCGCATCCGGCCCGTGACTTGCTCGACCATCTTGAGGTCACGGGCCACGATCTGCGTGTGCTCGACCGGGAACTGGCGGTCCGAGAGCGAGTCGACGGCCGCCTCGGCTTCCGCGTACGTGTCGAAGGAGGCGATCGCGCGGCGGGGGCCGGTTGGGCGCGTGTCGGCACGTGAGGTGAATGGCTGCCTGGTGCTCATGCTGCTGCTAGTACGTCGGACACGCCCGACACCAAGCGGGCGCACAGGGCATTTTTCTCACCCACGGGAGGCCGTTCGCCCCTTGTGGCGTGCGGCAGCGGTCCTACGTCCTGCTTCATGCTGGAGGAGACCCCCGACCTTCGCGGCGCCTACCCACGACTGGGTCCGGCGCAGCTCACGCAGCTCGAAGCCCGCGGCGAGCGGCGGCACGTCGCCGAGGGCGACGTGCTCTTCAGAGAAGGCGACGACCACTACGACTTCTACGTCGTGCTCGAGGGCCTGATCGCGATCGTCGCCGGCTACGGCCACGACGACGAGCGCACGTTCGCGATCCACGGACCCGGGCGCTTTCTGGGTGAGCTCGGCCTGCTGAACGGCCAGGCGGCGTTCTTCACGGCGGTGGCCGTGCAGGACGGCGAGGTGCTCGTCGTACCGGTCAACGTCATCCGCGCGCTCGTCGCGCGCGACGAGGCCCTGGGGGAGCTCGTGCTTCGCGCGTACCTGCTGCGGCGCGACATGCTCATCGGGTTCGGGGCCGGCTTTCGCATCATCGGCTCCGGCCGCTCGGCCGAAGTCCGCCGCCTGCGCGAGTTCGCGGCGCGCAACCGGCTGCCGCATCGCTGGATCCCCCATGAGCGCCCCGACCCGATCGTCCTGTGGGCCGACCAGGTGCTCGAGAACCCGAGCCCCGCCGAGTTGGCGGAGGTCATCGGCGTGCACAAACGCGAGTTCGCGGACCGGGACTGCGGCCTGCTCGTCGTCGGCGCCGGGCCGGCGGGGCTGGCAGCGTCCGTCTATGGCGCCTCCGAGGGATTGGAGACCATCTGCCTGGAGGCCGTCGCCGCCGGCGGGCAGGCCGGCACGTCGTCACGCATCGAGAACTACCTCGGCTTCCCTTCGGGGCTGTCGGGAGGCGAGCTGGCCGAGCGGGCGCGCATCCAGGCGGAGAAGTTCGGCGCGAAGATCACGGTCCCCGCCGAGGGGACGGGCCTCGAGCACCGCGACGGCCGCTACGTGGTCATGCTCGAGGACGGCACGGAGCTGTCGGCGTCGGCGATCGTGATCGCGACCGGGGTGCACTACCGCAAGCTTGCCGTGCCCGACCTCGAGCTGTTCGAGCCGAGCTGCGTCTACTACGCGGCGACGCGGACGGAGGCGCAGCTGTGTGTGAGCGATCCGGTCGCGATCGTGGGCGGCGGCAACTCGGCCGGCCAGGCGGCGGTGTTCCTCGCGCGCAGCGCGGCCAAGGTGCACCTGCTCGTGCGCGACGAACTGGGCCGGGACATGTCGAAGTACCTCGTCGATCAACTCGCCGCGATCCCCAACGTGGAGATCCACGAGCACACCGAGGTGAGGGAGCTCGAGGGGCACGAGCAGCTCGACGCCATCGTCGTGGAGGACAACCGGACGGGCGAGCGCCGGCGCCTGGAGGTGCGCTACCTGTTCGTGTTCATCGGCGCCGAGCCGCATACCGGTTGGCTTGGCGGAGCCGTCACGCTGGACGACGACGGGTACGTGCTGACCGGCCGCGACGTCGGGGCGACGCGCGACGGCCACGACCCGATGATGCTCGAGACGAGCCTGCCGGGCGTGTTCGCCGCCGGCGACGTGCGCCACGGGGCGATCAAGCGCGTGGCCTCCGGCGTGGGCGAGGGCGCGATGGCGGTGCGCATGGTGCACGAGCACATCGCCGCGACCGGCGACGACTCGCCGCCCGCATTGCCCCTGGTGGGCGGGCCGAGTCGCGCGAAGGCCTCGTCGGGTTAGCCCTCAGCACCAGTCCCAGTCCCAGTCCTCACGGCGAAGGGGCGCCCAAGCCTGGGCGCCCCTCCGGATACGGCGGTGAATCTGGGTCAGGAGCTCAGCGGCACGGCTCCCCGGCGGTGCCGGCCACGGCCTCGCCGATGACGATGTCGCCGGTCAGCGGGCTCTCGAGCCAGACCACGCGCTGGGTCACCTTGCCGCCGGACTTGATCGTCTTGTTGATGTGCAGCGTGCCGACGAGCAGCGGGATGTCGAGGCTCTTGATGCCCAGATCCGCCGTCTTGTAGGTCTGGCCGTTGACCGTGAGCGACGCGATCTCGGACTGACCCTCGAGCGCCACGCCGCCATCCTTGGTGCACGTTGCCGACGCGTTGGCCTCGACGCCGCGGGCCGAGACGATCGTCGTCCCTGCCAGCACCGTGGCGGTTGCCACGTTTGCCTGCGCGGTCGCCCCGTCACCCGCCTTGGCGACGGTCCCCTTCAGGTCCTCGGGCGACTGTGCGGTCTCGGCACTGAGCACCGAGGCGCCCAGCGGCAGCGTCAGGAGCATGCCGAGCTTGATGTCGACCAGCGACTTCGACGCCTTGCGGCACGGGTCAAGCGGGGCGTTGGCCACCGACACCTCGCCGATGAGCGGCAGGCGCAGCGCGGTTGCTCGGCAGACGAAGCTGCCGGAGCGCCGTACCGCCACGGTGACGGTGTGACTCACCGTGCCGGTGGCGCCGAGATCGTCGGTGACCGTCAGCGTGACCGTGTACGTCCCCGCCGTGTCGTACGTGTGCTGCGGGCTGGCGCCGGTCCCGGTGGTGCCGTCACCGTAGTCCCAGGCGTACGTCGCGATCGTGCCGTCGGGATCCGAGGACGACGTGCCGTCCAGGGCGATCGGGTCGCCGCTGCGCGGCGATGCCGGGGTGCCGGTGAACGCCGCCGTCGGCGGCTGGTTGGCGACCGTGACGGTGTGCGTGACGGTGCCGGTGGTGCCGGTGTCGTCGGTGACGGTCTCGGTGACCTCGTAGGTGCCGGGCTTGGTGTAGGTGTGCTCGGGCTTGGGGCCGGTGCCGGTGGTGCCGTCACCGAAGTCCCATTCGTACTTGGTGATCTCGCCGTCGGGGTCCGAGGACGCCGACCCGTCGAATGCCACCAGCGTGCCGGCGTGCGGGGCGTCCGGGGTAGCGCCGAAGCGCGCCGTCGGCGGCTGGTTGGCGACCGTCACCTCGTGCGTGACCGTGTCGGTCAGGCCGGCGGCGTCGGTCACCGTCAGCTTGACGGCATAGGTGCCTGGCTTGGTGTAGGTGTGCTCGGGCATGGAGCCGGTGCCGGTGGTGCCGTCACCGAAGTCCCAGACGTAGGACTCGATGCCGTGATCGTCGCTCGACGGGGTACCGTCGAACGCGACCGGGTCGCCGGAGACGGGAGCCTGCGGCGTGTCGGTGAACGCCGCGTGCGGCGCCCCGTTGCCCTCGGCCCACGTCACCGTGGTGGTGTCGTCGACCGTTCCGATGGCCGCGGTCACGTCGTCCGGGCCGGCGTGATCGCCGGTGTAGCAGAACCGCGCCTGCCCTTGGTCATCGGCGACCGCGAACCCGGAGGCGTTGTTGGACCCGGCCGCGTCGAAGTCCACGCGGACGCCGGCCACGGGCTGCTCCCCCTGATCGGTGACGGCCGCGGTGAAGCAGTCCTGGCTGCCGACCGACGGCGTCGTCGAGTCCGCGGTGATCTGCACGGCGGCGACGTCGGAGATCGGCGCCAATGACAGGCCGCCGGGGTAGCCGTAGGAATCGAACGTGTCGAAGCCGTAGACGGAGATGCCGAACGGCTGACGGCTGTGCATGCGATGACTGCCGAGCGACACCGCCAGCTGCGCGCCCGAGAAACCGGAGCTGCCGATCGGCGAGAACTTCGCCGCCGGGATGACGGCGCCGTCGAGCGTCACCTCGCCCACCGCCGAGGTGGGAGCGACGACGTTGATGAAGTTGGTGCCGAAGCCGGAGGCCGGCGTGCTCACCGTGTAGTCGTTGAGGAACTGCTCGTTTGGCGGGATCAGCATCTCGAACGGGTCCGACGGGGATGCGGTGGGCCCGTCGAAGTTCGTGCTGTTGGAGTACTGCGCCACCAGCACCGGCTTGTCGGCGATGATCTCCGACCGCCCGGTGATGACCTGCTGCACGTACTCGCCGCGGTCGACGGTCCCGGCGTTCACGCCGTTGACCGTGATGGTCGTCCCGTCCTGGGCGGCGAGCACCCGGAAGGTGTCGCCCTTCGTGCGGCTGGCCAGCGGCACGGTGACGAACGACTTGCCCCAGGCATCGGTCTTGGGCATCTGCTCGACGAGATGGTCGCCGGCGTAGTAGTTGTTGTCCGGCACGTTGGCGATCTGGTTGCCGGCAAAGACGGCGACCGGCTTGTCGGAGGTCACGCTGGAGCCGGTCAGGTCGAGGTTCATCTGGGTCTCGGCGCGCAACTGGTAGACGTCGCCGCGGTTCAGGTGCACCGTGAACGGCACGCCTTCCGCGTGGGCGGCCGTCGCGGTCGCCGGGGTCACCGTGGCCGTCGTGTCGTCCTCGCTCGCGACGACCGCGAACTGGGTGCCCTTGAAGTAGTCGGTCGTGTTCTTGTACCCCAGCACGAGGTGGTCGGTGCCGAGCACGCTGACCGGGAGACCGAGGAACGCGTCGGTCGAGGCGTTGCGGCGGTTCAGGCCGTAGACGGTCACCGGCACGCTCGCCGTGACATGGATCGCCTTCGCCTCGACGCCGTCGGCGGTCTGGACGGTGCTGTCGGCCGGAAGCACGACCGACGTCACCGCACCCGGGGTCGTCGTGTAGGCCTTCGTGAAGCCCAGGCCCGGAATCGTCACGGTGCCGGACGAGGCCTGCGGACCGGCGATGAAGAGCGTGTTGACGTTGCTCGTGTCGACGTTCGCCTCGAAGCCGAGCCAGAAGTCGGTGCCAAGGCTCGATGGTGCCACGGCCGCCTGGGCCGGTCCTGCAGTGCTGGCGGCGAATACCGCCAGCAGGCCGAGCGCGAATGTTCGCGCAGGACGCGTTGTCCTCATGTGACCCCTCCCGAAGTGATGTCTGAGACCGCAGACCACCTTCCCCAAGGCGGCGCGGTCAGCCAACGTAGACACGCCCGTGCCGGCGCGTCAACGGTTCACGAGGCGGATCGGAAAACCCTGGCCCCCTCTGCCGGGGTGGGCGGACGGGTGGGTGACAGAGTCAGACGAAGGCCCCGTCGACGTAGCACCAGCGCCAGTCCTCACCCGGCTCCAGCGAGCGGACGATCGGGTGACCGTCCGCGAGGGCGTGGGCGCGGGCGTGGCGGCCCGGCGAGGAGTCAGAGCAGCCGACGTAGCCGCAGGTGAGGCAGAGGCGCAGGTGCAGCCACCTGCCCCCGGTGAGCAGGCAGTCCTCGCACCCGGCGGTCGTGTGCGGGGTGACCGGGCGGATCATCACGAGGTGGGGACAGGGCGTCTGCACCAGGATCATGGGGCGCGTAGTAGGCCGAGGCCCGTGACGCATCCACCCTTATCCGCTCGTGGCGGGGCGGTCGGCTGCGTGCCGTCGTCGAAGTCACCGTCGGCGTCGAGGTCCCACCACCCTGAGCCACACCCCGATCTTCTGCCCTCAGGGTGCGCCGCCACCGGAGAAGAAGTCGTCTTTCGAACCGCTTCTCCTGCCTTTCGGATGGCCGCTGGGGGAGGTCTCTCCCCGAAGCGTTTGACCCGCATTGTGCCGGACACGCCG
>JAOPZJ010000099.1 GCA_025964155.1 Solirubrobacterales bacterium | reverse complement strand
GACGGTCCAGGACCGCCTCGCCGGGCCCGTCAGCGCCACCGTCGACGACTTCGTCGTGCGGCGCGGCGACGGCGCGCACGCCTACAACCTCGCCGTCGTGGTCGACGACGCCGACCAGGGCATCGAGGAGGTCGTCCGCGGCGCCGACCTGCTCGACACCACACCACGCCAGGCGTGGCTGGCCGACCGCCTCGGCGTGGCCGGCCCGGCGTCCTACGCCCACGTGCCGCTCGTGCTGGGCCCCGACGGCACGCGGATGGCCAAGCGCCACGGTGCGGTGACGCTGCGCGAGCACCTGGCGGCGGGTTGGACGGGACCGCAGGTGCTCGGCGCCCTCGCCGCGTCGCTGCAGCTGCCGGCCACTGACGGTGACGCGCGTCCGCAGGAGCTGGTGGCGGGTTGGGACCTGCACCGGTTGCCACGCGAGCCCGTCGTCATGGCCCCGGTCGCGCTCCGTGCGGCGGGTGAGGCCGGGTAGGCTCGGGCCCGCATGCCCGCCGACACCGCCGCGATCGCTGCCCGAGCCCGCCAGACGGGCCGCCTCGGGATCGACACCGAGTTCATGGGCGAAGGGCGCTACCGCCCGCTGCTGTGCCTCGTCCAGGTCGTCACGCTGGACGACGACGGCGAGTCGGACATCACGGTGCTCGACCCGCTGGACGGCGAGGGCTTTGACCACGGTCCACTCGCCGAGGTCCTGGCCGACCCGGCGGTGCAGATCGTCTTCCATGCCGGCCGCCAGGACGTCGCCATCCTGCGCCGCTGCTGGGACACGACGATCACGAACATCTTCGATACGCAGATCGCCGCCGGGTTCGCCGGGCTGCGTGCCCAGCTCGGATACGAGCCCCTGCTGAACGAGATCCTCGGCGTCCGGCTGCAGAAATCGGCGAGCTTCACGAAGTGGGACGCGCGGCCCCTGTCCGACGAGCAGGTGGCCTACGCACGCGAGGACGTCCTGCACATCCTGCAGCTCGCCGACGAGCTCCAGGACCGCCTTCGGCAGATGGGACGCCTGGAGTGGGCGATCCAGGAGTGCCGCTTCTTGGAGACCATCAGCGACGACCGGGACGTCGACGCCCTCTTCGAGCGCCTGCCGCGGGTCGCAGGCCTGGATCCCGGGGTCCGCGCGATCGCGCGCGAGCTCGTCGCCTGGCGCGAAGAGACCGCGCGCGAGACCGATCGTCCCGTCTCCAGCGTCCTACAGGACGCGGCGCTCGTGGAGATCGCCAAGCGCAAGCCGCGCACGATGGAGCGCCTCACCCAGATACGCGGACTGCACGAGGGCACGCTGCGCCGCCGCGGCAAGGCGATCATCGACGCGGTCGAGCGTGGGCGCGACCTACCCGGCATCCCGTCGGAGTCCGAGCGCGGCCCGGCCCCCAACGCCGACGACGCGCCGCTGATCGCGCTCGGCGAGTCGCTCGTGCGCACGCGGGCGATGGAGGCGGAGGTCGCCTACGAGCTGCTGGCCGCGCGGGCGGATCTGCAGAAGATCGTCGTCGCGGTCCGCGACGGCCTCCCCGAGCCCGAGGTGCGCACGTTGGAGGGCTGGCGACGCGAGGTGGTCGGCGCCGAGCTGCTGGCGCTGCTGCGGGGCGAACGATCGCTCCGGGTCGGACCGGACCGCCGGATCCGGGTGTCACAGGAGTCCAACGGGTGCGTTTCCTGACCCGGGCGTCCGCTACGTTGGGGCAGCGCTAAGCCCCGACGCGCCTGACCGAAAGGACTCCTCATGCGCCGCCTGTCTCTGCTCGTTCCCATGCTCATCCTTGCCCTGTGCGCGACCGCGCAGGCCAAGCCGGCGCTCGGCATCGCCGACCAGAAGCCGGACACCTTCCTGGACCGGCGGCTGGACGACCTGCACTTAAGGTACTCCCGGCTGTACGTGCCGTGGGACGTCCTGCAGGACAAGAACAGCCTCCACATCGTCGACGCCTGGCTCGCCGGGTCCAAGCTCGCCAACCTGGATCCGCTCATCACGATCTCGCGCTCGCGCATCCCGAGCCGCAAGTCCGAGAACCCGACGCCCGCGAAGCTCGCCGGTGAGTTCAAGAAGTGGCGCAAGCGCTGGCCGGGGCAGATGAGCACCATCTCCACGTGGAACGAGGCGAACCTCGGCAAGAAGCCCGAGATGGTCGCCCAGTGGTGGCTCGCGCTGCGCAGGGCGTGCCCGACCTGCACGATCCTGGGAGCCGACCTCCTGGACGAGCCGAAGGTCCTCACCTGGGCGGCGGCCTTCGTGAAGGCCGCCAAACGCTCCCCGACGGTCTGGGGCCTGCACGCCTACAACGACGCGAACACCTTCACGACCAATTCGACGAAGGCTCTCCTGAAGTCGCTCAAGGGCGACATCTGGCTGACGGAGACCGGCGGGGTGGCCAACCGCGTCAACCCGAGCTACAAGTTCGCCGGCTGCGGCGTGGCGTTCCAGACGAAGGCCACGACCTTCCTGCTCAAGAAGATCGCCATGCTCTCGCCGCGCATCAAGCGCATCTACCTCTTCAACTGGGGCCTGGGCGACGGAGGGGCGAGCTTCGACTCGGCGCTCGTCGACGCCAAGGGCCGTGAGCGACCGTCGCTCAACCTCGTGCGCACGTACCTCGGCCTCGCCAGGATCCCGTCGCCGATCGGCGGCTACAGCCCCGAGCTGTCCCGGTGCAAGAAGGGCACCGCCACGATCAAGACGCCCAAGGCCCCGCCAAAGACGACGGCGACGAAGAAGACGTAGGCCACGACGCCGCCGGCTCAGGCCTCAGGCAAGCCCAGCTTCCGGTACTCCGCCAGCAGCAACGGCCCGAGGGTCGCGCTGAAGGTGGCATTGAGGTGGCTCTTGTCCTTGTAGACAAGCGCCCCGCCGACGACCGGAAAGCAGCGGACGTCGTCGCAGAAGACACGCGACAGGTCGATGGACCGGCCGCGGTCGGACCGCAGCTGCGTCGCCGCCTCGGCTGCCGGGTCCGGCCGCAGCGCGTCGCTCCGCGCGAGGGCGCATCGCAGGTCCGCGCGCTGGTGGCGCGCCATGGCACCGGCGACACAGCCCAGCGTGTCGTCCTTGGCCACCGGGTTGTCCCGCAGCACGACGATGCGCTGGATCGAGGGTGGCAACGCGTCCAGCGCCCCCCGGAAGCCGGCGACCGCGGCCGCGTGGGCGTCGCCATCGGCTCCGGGGACGAAGTCGTAGGCGGCGGACGTGACGACGAAGACCGTGTGGATCTCCTGGTGATGCCCGAACCAGCGCAGCGTCGCGCGGATCCAGTCAAAGCAGGCGTCGCTGGACGCCTTGTCGGCATACCGCAGCGCCCTCGTGAACGGGCAACTGGAGCGGCGTACCGTCAAGCCACGCCAGCGCTGTGCGCGGGCGACGACGTCGACGGCGGCGCGCCAGGCCGGGGCGTGGCTGTCCCCGAGGAGCGCGACGGTGGCCCGCGCGGCGGACTTCGCCACCCCGAACGAGCACACACGGTTCGGTGGGCCCTTGGACATGACCAGGGTGCACGGCGAGTTGGGCTGCACCACCGCGTCGTCCGGCGTCGGCCTCACCGAGAAGCGCAGGGCCGGGTTGTCGCACGGGCTCGTCGCATCGCGAGCCGCCGCGCCGAAGCAGGCCGGGGGGTTGCGGGTGCCGCCGTACGAGCCGGCGGCGAGCACGGCGAGCATCGCCAGGGCGACGCCGACCACGACGGCGAACTGACGTCTGCCACCGCTCACGCCGGCGAATCTACCAGGGCGGCAGGTCCTCCCGGACGAGATCCAGCTCGGGATAGCCCGGGACGGCGGTCGTCGCGCGGTAGCTCTCGAGCTCGGCGGCCCCCAGCGCGCCGAACGCCGCCAGGACGAGCTCGACGTAGCCGCGCACCACCACGAGCCGCCGCCCGCGCAGTCCGGCCCTGTGGCGCGCCCGGCCGGCGACGCTGCCCCGATAGGTCCAGACGTGCCCCGGTGCGTCCGCGACGAGCTCGGTGACATCCGCACGCTCGTAGTTGCGCTCGCGACGATCCAGGTGCGCGAGTCCGGCCGCGGTCACCGGGAGGCACACGCCGTTGACCGTGCCATGCACGGCCGCGGCGACATCGAGGAAGGCGACGTTCGCATCCGCGGGCTCGCCCGTCACACGATCCACGTAGCGCTTGTAGCCCGGCACCACATGCGTGTTGTCCATCGCGACCGTCCAGGCGCGGCGGTGGCCGTGCAGATCGGCGACGAAGCCCGCGGGGTTGCCGTCCCGGCGCAGCGCGTGCGCGCCCGGCGCCGCCACCAGGGAGCCGTAGGCGAAGACGAACTGCGCTGGCCTCAGACCCGGCACCCTCACAGCCTACGCACGCAGCATCGCCCTGCCGGAGTGCTACGTGTCGACGGCGGGAACGCCCAGGCGGACGGCCCCTAGGCCGAGCGCCGCTGGATCGCCAGCACGGCGGTGTCGTCCGCCTGCTCGCCGGTCTGGAAGGCGTCCAGGGCGCGCTGAACCCGGGCGACGGCATCGTGCGCCCCGCGCGCCGGGCGCAGGACCGGCAGCAGGCGCTCCTCGCCGAAACGCTCGTGGCCCGCTCGCGAGTCCAGCACGCCGTCGGTGTAGAGCACCAGGACGTCGTCCGCCTCCAGCGGGACCTCGGTCGTCTCGAACTCCGACTCCCACGCGCCGAGGAGCGGGCCCCAGCGTCCCACCTGCGCCACCGTTCCGCCCCGCACGAGGCACGGCAGCGGGTGGCCGGCGCACGAGATGGCGGCGCTGGCCTTCCCGTCGGGCCCGACGCGCAGGAGCACGGCGCAGACCGTGCACAGCGCCGGCTCCGCCCGCGGGACCAGCAGCCGGTTCAGGTGGGCGATGGCACGCACCGGATCGCCGAAGGCCTCGCCGATGGCCCGGAGCGTGTGGCGCGCCTGGGCGGTCAGCGCAGCCGCCTCGGCGCCGTGGCCGGCGACGTCCCCGACGATGACCATCCACCCGTCCTGCACCGGGAACACGTCGTAGAAGTCGCCACCGACCCAGTTCTCCTTGCCGGCCGGGCGGTATGCGCACGACAGCGCGAATCCGGGGACGTCCGGTAGCTCGTCCGGCAGCAGGCTCGCCTGCAGCGTGGCGGCGATGTGGGCGCGCTCGCTGTGGAGTCGCGCGTTGTGAATGGCGGTGCCGGCACGGCGCCCGAGCTCCTCGCAGAGCGCCAGGTCGGCGGGGGTGAACACCCGCCCGGACTCCGCGTTGATGAGGCTCAGCACGCCGATCGGCGTGCCGCCGGCCGGGGCGATGGGCACCTGGATCACCGAACGCATCCCGATGCTGATGAGCTGCTCGAGCTGCTGTGGATCCGTGATGCTCTCCCGCAGCAGCTCGTCCGGGATCTCCGGGGTGAGGGTCGCCGGGCCCCCGCGCAGGATCTCCGCACTGGAGCCCTCGCCGTTCACCGACTGGGCGTGACGCTCGTCGTACTCGCGGGCGAACTGCACCTTGTCGGGGTTCACGTGGGCCACGGCGACCTGCCGGATCATGCCGTGATCGTCGGGCATTGCGATCGAGCACCAGTCCGCCAGCTCGGGCACGGTCAGCGTCGCCAGGCGGCCCAGGGTCCGGCGGTAGTCCATCGAGGAGGACAGCACCTCTCCGGCCTCTGCCAGCAGCCGCTGCGTGAGCACCGCCCGCCGCATCTCGGTGATGTCCTCGGTCATGCTCACCGTCATCTCCAGCCGGCCGTCCGCGTCGAAGACGGGGCGCGCGCGGACGAGCCGCCAGTACTCGCGCCCCGTGTGCCGGTTGATGGTCCGGACCGTCAGCGGCTCGGCAGACCGCTCCCCCTTGAGAATGCGCCGGCTCGGGAACCGTGCCGGCTCGAGCGGCTTGCCCTCCTCGTCGAAGGTGTCCCAGCCGGCGGCGATCTCGTCCGGGGTCGCCGCCATGACCTCCTGCGGTGACCCCATCCCCATCGCCTCCGCGGCGGCCTGGTTGGCGTACACGATGCCCTCCCCCGGCCGCTGGATCAGCACGGCCGCCGCCAGTCCACCCACGACAGCGGCCATGCCGTCGCCGTCGGCCAGGTCGGCCGCAGCCTCCTGGGCGGCCATCTGCAGGCGGCCCAGGTCGGAGCGGCGCCGTGCGTCGCCGGCCCGCCGCTCGGAGATGTCGACGACCACCGCAATCCACTCGAACGTCACGGGGTCTGCGACCGTGGCCCCGACGAGGACGCGCACCCGGGAGCCGTCCCGCCGGTGGTACTCCTTCTCGACGATGTCCGCCGTGCCGCTCGCGCGCATCTCCGCGACCGCGCGGGCGTCGGCATCCGCCCATTCGGCGGGTGTCATCTGCGGCCACGGCGGCAGATCCTCGACGCGGTCGTAGCCAACCATGTCCAGGAACGTCCCGTTCGCCTCGATGATGCGGTCCTCCACACCCCGGATGAGGCCACCGAACCCGGCGTCGGCCAACAGCTGCAACCGCCGCAGCGAGGCCTCCAGCTCACGCTGCGTGCGCGCTTGTTCGGCATACAGCCGCGCGTTGTCCACCGCGACGGCCGCGCGGCCCGCCAGGTCCAGCGCGAGCGCGACATCGGCGTCGGAGAACACCCGCGCGCTGACGTCGTTGGCGAGCGTCATGACGCCGAGCGCGCGGTCGTGGACGGCCATCGGGAGCCTGAGGACCGACCGTGGGGCGAGTGCGCGCAGCTCGGTCAGGTCATCGTCGTGCTGGGCCGCAACCTGCAGCAGCTCGTCGCTGACGTCGTTGATGACATCCGGACGGAGGTCGCTCAGGACGCTCGCGCCCCCGGTCCTGACGTGCACGTCGGGCGCGAGGCGCTGCTGCAGCCGCCGCACTGCCGTTGCCCGCTCGGCGTCGATGTGCTCGACGAGCACCAGCTCGAGGTCACCGTCGGGCCCGATCAGCTCGACGACGCAGCAGTCGGCCAGCGCGGGGACCGCGAGGCGTGCCACATGCTCGTAGGTGTCCGGCTGCCCCAGCGCCCCGGCGAGCGTCTCGCCGGCCTGCGCCAGCAGCCGCTGGCGCAGCGCGCCCTCCTTCTCGGTGGTGATGTCCTGGATGACGTTGACCGCGAGCTGCCCGTCGTCGAGCAGCGTCGACGTCGTCCGCAGCCACAGCGTGCGCCCGCTGTCCCGGTGGACGCTGCGCGTGAGCGTCGGCGCAACCGGCAGACCCTGGAACAGGCGCCGGTGGGGCAGGTCGTCCTCGGGGATCGGCTCGCCCCGCTCGTCGGTCATGCGAAACCGCTCGGCCAGCTCGCCCGGACCGGCGCGAAGGACCTCGTCCGTATCGAGCGCTCCGAGGAGCTCGGCCGCCGCGGCGTTGGCGTAGACCACACGGCCGTCCGCGTCCGACACCGTCACCGCCTCGGTCAGCGCCCCGAGGATCTGCGACAGGCGCAGATGCGCGCGCTTGAGGTCTTCGACGAGGCGAGCGGTCGCCACGAGGCCCGCGGCCTGCGTCGCGATGCGCTCGAGCGTGGCGACGACAGGCCCCGGTTCGCCCCGGCGCCCGGCGACGGCCAGGGCACCGACCGCCCTGCCGCCCGAGCGTAGCGGCACCGCCGCCCACCACGAGAGGTTCAGGGCCAGCAGCTCGGCGGCCCGCTGCGGGTCGGGCGAGACGCGCGCTGCGAAGGCCTCGTCGACGCGGACGACGGACACCCGGTCGGTGGCCGCCGCCTGGTAGGACGGGGAGCCCGGCGCGGACACGGGGAAGTCCATCACCCAGGCGCTTGCCTCCGGATCGGGCGTCCCGTCCGGGTGGGCGACACGCGCGCCGACCCGTCGCCCGGACCCGTCGGCCTCCAGCAGCGTGACGCTGCACAGGTCGGCCAGCCGCGGGACCAGGAGGTCCGCCAGCGCCCCGATATCGCTCCCGCCGAAGCCCTCCCCCGCCCCCATCTGCGCGAGGACACCGAGGATGTCCTGCAGGTGGTCGCCGTCCGGACCCAAGGGAGCGGTCAACCCCGGGACCGCGAAGATCATCCGCACCTCGGTGCCCGTCCCGTCTGGGCCCTGTCCCAGATCGACGCTCGCACACAGCTTGCCGATCACCGGCACGCCCATGCCCAGGCCCGGCGAGTCCGGGCGCGGACCCATACCGCGGCCGTCGTCGGTCACACGGACCTCGAGGACGCCGGTTCCCGGCTCGGCCACGAGGTGGACGGTGCCGGGCTCGGTCCCGAGAAAGGCGTGAACCACGGCGTTCGTCAGCGCCTCGCTGACCGCCAGGCGTACCGCCTGCACGTGCTCATCCTCCAGCCCGAGGACCCGGACCCAGGCCGTCAGCTCCTGCCGCAGCCGCGGGACGCTCCCCGGCACCGCCGGAAGCCGGCGCTCGAAGCGCGCCGCGGACCCCACCACCTGATCGACGCCACCATCCATGCTCGACGCACCCTACCCCGGAACGCCTCCTGCTCAGCGGTGACGGGGGCCGTCCCGCGAACCGCCTGCGGGTCAGGGACGCGCAGGATGCTGCCGGGGCCGTACTACTTGCCGGTCGTGCGGTGCATCGCTCCCCGCGTGTGTCCGGCGCGTCCCCTTCCGGCGCCCGCCCCGCCGCGTGCGCCGCCCAGGACGGGCGGCGGCGTCCGACGGACGAGGAGACGCAGCGCTCGGTCGTCCGGGCCTTCTTCGGTGCGCGCGATCAAGGTCTTCGGATGAACCGTGCGGAACGAGGGCCCGCGGCTGGGATCCACCACCGCCACCACCACCTTGTCGCCGCTCGGCGTGTCGAACACGATCCCGTCGAGCTGCGGACCTCCGCCGGCGACCTTCACGAGCTGCCCTGCGCTTGTCGGCTCCATCCAGCGAGCGTACTGCGAACGACATCCCCGGCAGGCGTCCGTCCGGAAGCAGGCGTAAGGTCGTGCTCGAACCGGATGCGAGTCCGGGCGGGCCTTGACGCTCAAGGCCCTCCGGCATATGCCGAAGCAGTACCCGTGCCGAACAACGACGCCACGACCCCCGCGAGCGCGCCCGCGGGCCCGGCCCGTCTGCGGACGATCATCATCGACGACGATCCGCTGGCGCGCCGCACCATCAAGGACGTCCTGCAATCGGCCGGATTCATCGTCATCGCCGAGGCCCCAACCGGGCGTGAGGGCATCGAGCTCGTCGTGCACTACCGCCCCGACGTCGTCCTCATGGACGTCCTCATGCCCGGCATCGACGGCATCGAGGCCACGCGCCTGATCCTCGAACGGGTCCCCGCCGCGCGCATCGTGCTGCTCACCTCCGGCGATCAGGAGGACGTCGCGATGATGGGTCTGCGCGCCGGGGCCGTTGGTTTCCTCCGCAAGGACATCGATCTCGAGGTCCTCCCGCGGGCGCTCGCGGGGACCGTCGACGGCGAAGCGGCCATCTCCCGCCGCCTGGCCCTGCAGCTCATCGCGCAACTGCGCCGCACGCGCGAGGGCAGCATCGGCATGCGCCCGGTCCGCTCGCCGCTCTCCGGCCGCGAGTGGGAGGTGCTGGACATGCTGTGCGAAGGCTCAGGCACCGAGGACATCGCCGACACCCTCGTCCTGTCGACCGAGACCGTCCGCTCACACGTCAAGAGCATCCTGCGCAAGCTCGGCGTCTCCTCACGCTCAGAAGCCATCGCCGCCGCCATCCGGCTGCGCGAAGACGAGCCGGCGCCCACCCGCCGGACCGGGCCGATCCCGATCCCGATCCCGCGCTGAGCATCCGCGCTCACGCAACCGTTTGGTTGCGTTAGAGTCCGAAGCCATGAAGCTACTCGTGCTCGGGGGATCGTCGTTCGTGGGCCGTGCCGTCGTTGAGGACGGGCTACGGCGCGGCTGGACCGTCACGACGTTCAATCGCGGCCGCGGCGCCGTCGTCGACGAGCGGGTGCAGCGCCTGCTCGGGGATCGGCTCCGCCGCGAGGATCTGGCTGTGCTCGCCGAGGGGACCTGGGACTCCGTCGTCGACACGTGGTCGGGGGCGCCTCGCGCCGCCCGCGACAGCGCAGCAGCGCTCGCGGACCGCGTAACCCGCTATCTGTACGTCTCGAGCGGCTCGGTATATGCGCCTCCACCGCCGTTGGGCGGCGACGAGTCGGCGGCGACCGTGGACGCGGCGCCCGATGCCGAGGACGGCGACTACCCCGCGCTCAAGCGCGGATCAGAGCTGGCCATCGAGGCGGCGTTCGGCGATCGCGCCCTCTTCGCCCGCGCGGGAGCGATCCTCGGTCCGCACGAGGACGTCGGACGGCTGCCGTGGTGGCTGCTGCGCATGGATCGCGGCGGAGAGGTCCTGGCGCCTGGGCCGGCCGATCTCGCGTTGCAGTACATCGACGCCCGCGACCTCGCGCGCTGGCTGCTGGACGCGGCCTCGGACGGCCTCTCCGGCGCCTTCAACGTCGTCAGCCGGTCAGGCCACGCCACGATGGGCACGCTGCTGGATGCCTGCCGGCAGGTCACCGGCGGGACCGCCAGGCTCACCTGGGTGGACCCGGGCCATGTCCACCGTGCCGGCATCCAAGCGTGGTCGGACCTGCCGATCTGGCTGCCGCCGGATCACGAATACCGCGGGATGCACGAAGCCGATGTCGAGCGCGCCCACGCCGCCGGGCTGGAGTGCCGCCCCGTGCAGGACACGGTCAAGGACACCTGGCAGTGGCTGCTGTCGATCGACAAGCAGCCACCCCTGCGCCCGGACCTCGAGCGACCCGGGCTCGACGCCGCCGCCGAACGCGCCGCGCTCGCCCGCTGGCACGCCGGCCCGGGCGGGCGCTAGCCGTCAGGCCGTCAGTGCGCCGCCGTGCGGCGGTACTTCGCGACGGCCAGCGGCGCGAAGATCGCGATCAGCACCAGCGACCACGCGACCGCTCCCCAGATGCTGTTGCCCGCGGGCGCCCCGAGCCACAGGGCGCGCATCGCGTCGACCACCACGGTGATCGGGTTGACCTGTGCGAACTCCCGCAGGCCGGACGGCATCGACGCGACGGGCACGAAGGCCGACGAGATGAACGTGATCGGGAAGCATCGCGATGCTCGGGATCGACTTCCGTTCACACCCGGCTCCCACCGAGACGTGTAGATATGAGCGTGACCGGCTGCTACGGTTTCGCAACGACAGATGTTGGTATGAGCACTCCACGTCGCACACTCCCCGCCGGGCCCGTCGCCGCCGCGTGCTGCGCTCCCTCGACCGGCGTCGACGCGGCGCTGGACGCCGAGCGCATCGCCGCCATCGCCAAGGCGTTGGCCGAGCCGCTGCGCGTGACCATCCTCGACGTGCTGCGCCGCAACGGCCAGCCGCTCTGCCAGTGCGAGCTCGTCCCCCTCTTCGACATCCCACAGTCGACGCTCTCCCACCACCTCAGCAAGCTCGCCAGGGCGGGCCTGGTGCAGGTCGAGCGCCGGCACAAGTGGGCCTACTACTCCGTTTCCACCGACTCCGTGAAGGAGCTGACCTCATGGCTGAGCTGACCGGCGCTGCCCCAACCTCCTCGTGCTGCGGACCTTCCGCCTCAAGCGCCGACGTGACGGATGCGGCCGACATCCGCGAGACCGTCCGCCAGACATACGCCGCGGCGGCCCGTGCCGTCGCCGAGCAGTCCGGGACGTCGTCCTGCTGCGGTCCCGTCTCGCTCACCGACGCTGACCAGATCCAGGTCTTCGGGTCCTCCCTCTACGAGGGCACCGAGACCGCGGGCGCGCCCGCAACCGCCGTCCAGGCATCGCTGGGCTGCGGCGTGCCGACCGCGGTCGCCGACCTCCATGAGGGCGAGACCGTGCTCGACCTCGGCTCGGGCGCCGGCGCGGACGTGCTCATCAGCGCCAAGCGCGTCGGCACGACCGGCAAGGCCATCGGCCTCGATATGACCGATGAGATGCTCCGGCTCGCGCGCGCCAACGCCGCCGAGGCCGGCGTGAAGAACGTCGAGTTCCTCAAGGGCTACATCGAGGACATCCCGCTGCCCGATGCGTCGGTCGACGTCGTCATCTCCAACTGCGTCATCAACCTCGCCGGCGACAAGGACAAGGTGCTGGCCGAGGCCGCGCGCGTCCTGCGACCCGGTGGCCGCTTTGCGGTCTCCGACGTCATCGCCGGGCCGGACATGGACGACGCCACCCGCGCGGACATCGCGGCCTACACCGGCTGCATCGCCGGCGCGCTGACCGACGCGGAGTTCCGCGAGGCGCTGACGACCGCAGGTCTCACCGACATCGAGATCCATGAGACCCACCGCGTGCACGAGCACGCCACCTCCGCCATCGTGCGGGCCCGCAAGCCGCAGGGGTCCGCGTGATCGCGAGTCGCCAACTGACAGTGTCCGCTCTTGTGCCCGCAGAGCGGGTACAACAGCGGACGGCCCGCTTGCGATAGCCGGACTGTTCGCCTCGCCTGCGCCGCTGCTGCTCCCCACCGCGCTGCCGCTGATCGTCCGAGGCGACTCACGGCTCGGTGCGTCCGCACACGACCCGTCCGCAGACGCGGTAGGCGACGCCGCGGCGCATCGGCCACCGGCGGGCGAAGCGGTACGTGACACCGGGGCCGCCCCTGCGGAGAGTCACGACGTAGGGCGTGTCGAACGACCAGCCGCATAGCCGGCCGGATACACGGTCGCGGGGTGGCGGGCCTCCGGGTGCCGGACCACCGAGCCGCGGCCGGCGACGACGCCGCCGACGCCCACCGCCACAATCGAAAGGGCGACCAGCAGTTGGGCCGGCGGTGCGCCCCGTCCCGGGTCGGCG
>JAOPZJ010000077.1 GCA_025964155.1 Solirubrobacterales bacterium | reverse complement strand
GTGCCCTTGGGCACCTTGCGGAACATCATCCAGCGCGCGCCACCGGACAGCGAGGTGCGCTCGTCGACCCAGTCGACGACGCTCGCGCCGGCCTCGGCAGCGACCTCGAGGGGCTTCTGCTTCGGGGCATCCGGGCGCTTCGGCTGCCGCCTGGGGACGCCGGGCGGAGGAGGGGGAGCGGGGAGCTTGAGCTTAGGCATGGTCTACCGGGTCTCAGGTGTTGGGGATCTTGCGGATCGACGGACGCGACGGGTACAGGTACTGCCCGATCCCGTCGAGCGGCTCACCGGGATCGCGCGGCGAGAAGCGACGCAGCTCCTGGTTGACCGAGAACCGCGGGCCGATCTGGACCTGACCATTGCGTGTCCGCGTGTAGAACCGGTCCAGCGGGCGGACCGGCGGCCCACCGTCCACGCGGCCGACGAAGTCGTACACGCCGCCGTGACACGGGCCGTTGAAGCGCTGCGCGGCGGCGGTGACGCGCACCGGGCAGCCGAGGTGCATGCAGCGGGTCGAGATCGCGATGAAGCCGTCGTACTCGTCCTTCATCTTGCCGTCGATCGAGACGTTGTGCTTGCGCATGTACACGGTCGACTTGCCGACCTCCCCGATCCCGGACGAGATCTGGATCGTCTTCGGCACGTAGGTGTCGTCCGGAAAGTCGGCCACGGGGCCGACGTCCTGCCAGGACTCTTCCTTCTTCTCGAACATCGGCCCCATGGCGAAACCCAGCGACGGCAGGAGGAACGCCGCGGCGGCGATGCCCCCGGCGGTGTGCGCCGTTCCGGTCATGAAACGCCGGCGCGTGACGGTCTCGCCCTCGAAGGCGCCCGGCATGCCACGGTCGGCGGTGTACTTGCTCTTGGTGATCCTGCGGTCTGGCAAGGGGGACTCCTGGGAAGCCCTGACCAGGTGGTTCAGGGGTCGCTCCGTGAGTGAAGGCGGAGGAACCTTATCGTTGCGTAAGCGAAGTCGGAGGTGTGGGTGGATCGGCACCGGCGGCGGCAAGCTGGCGCGCCGCAGCCCGCAGAGCAGGTGCCGCGGACGGATCCCCCATCCGTGCAGCGATTTTTGCGGTCTGCAGGGCCGCTGTCGAGCCGTGTCCGACAGCATGCGAACCGGCTTCCCAGGCCGCCTCGCCGAGCTCCTCGTCGCCCGTGGCGTGTGCCTGCGCACCGAGGACGATGACGTCCGCCAGCTCCGCGACGGCGTCCAGGTCACCGAGCTCCGCCAGGCGCGACAGGCCCAGCGCGTAGAGCCGGTCGCCGACGAGCAGCGCGAGGTCCTCATCGGTCGTGGTCACAAAGCGCCCGGCCGAACCGGCGCGCGTGTGGACGAGGTGGCCCTCGCGGACCGCTTCGACGATCTCGGCGTAGGCGGCCTCCTGCCCGCGGGCGCGGGGGCCGGCGGCGGCAATGGCGCCGTGGATGGTCGGCGTGGCGGGGTCCGGAGCGTCGACGGCGCCGGCCACAAGGCCTCCCTCGGCGCGGAGCGCGGCGGCGAGGGCACCCAGGGCGTTGGTCATGCCTCGAGCTCCGCGAAGGCCGCGGCAGCGGCGTCGAGCGTGCGCTCCACGTGCTCGGGGGTGTGCGCCAACGAGGGGAACCACGCCTCGAACTGCGACGGGGGCGCGTACACGCCCCGTGCCAGCAGCGCCCGGATCCAGGCGGCGTGGGCGCCGAGGTCACAGGCCTGCGCGCCCGCGTAGTCGTGCACCGGCTCCTCGGAGAAGAAGACGGTGAGCAGCCCAGGGACCGAGACGATCTGGATCGGCGCGTCACCGGCGGCCTCCCGAAGGCCGTGGGCGAGCGTCTCGGTCGTCGCGGCCAGGCGCAGATACGCCTGCTCGTCGAGCAGCCTCAGCGTCGTCAGGCCCGCCGCGACCGCCAGCGGGTTGCCGCTGAGCGTGCCCGCCTGGTAGACGTCGCCCGCAGGGGCGACGTGCTCCATGATGTCGCGCGAGGCGCCGTAGGCGGCCGCCGGCAGCCCGCCGCCGATGATCTTGCCCAGCACCGTGATGTCGGGCGCGACGCCCTCGCGCTCCTGGGCACCACCGGGGCCGACGCGGAAGCCGCTGATGACCTCGTCGAAGACGAGCAGCGCGCCGGTGGCGTCGGCCTGGTTGCGCAGCAGCTGCAGGAAGTCCTCGTACGGGGGCACGAGGCCCATGTTCGCCGGGTAGGGCTCGGCGAGGATCGCGGCGAACTCGTGCTCGGCACACGCGGCGACGACGGCCTCGCCGTCGTTCCAGGGCACGATGATCGTGTTCGCCGTCGCCGCGGCCGAGACGCCTGGGGACGTCGGTATCCCCGCCGTCGCCAGCCCGCTGCCGGCCTGGGCCAGTAGCCCGTCCAGGTGGCCGTGGTAGGCACCGGCGAACTTCAGGAGCTTCTCGCGCCCGGTGACCGCGCGCGCCAGGCGGATGGCGCTCATCGCCGCCTCGGTGCCCGACGAGGTCATGCGCAGCATCTCGATGCCGGGCACACGGCGGGCGACCTCCTCGGCGATGTCGACCTCACCGGCAGTCGGCGCGCCGAAGGTCGTCCCCCGGGCCGCCGCCTCGGCGATCGCCGACAGGATCTCGGGGTGCGCGTGCCCATGGATGAGCGGCCCCCACGAGCAGACGTAGTCGACGAAGCGATTGCCGTCGACGTCGACGATCTCCGCGCCCTCGGCGCGGTCGATGAAGAGCGGGTCGCGGCCGATGGCGCGCATCGCACGGACCGGAGAGTTGACCCCACCGGGCAGGCGCTGGACGGCGCGCGCGTACAGCTCGGCGGACTTGGCGTCGGTCAGGGAGGCGGGCATCGCCCCGTCACCGTAGAACGTCGGGGCTTTTGGGGGGTCGTCGGTCGCGGTCGGCCGCGTCAGACCCCGCCGTACTCCTTTTCCCAGTTCTTGAAGTCCTCGGTGAAGTAGAGCAGGCGGATCTTCTTGAACTCGGTCGACGAGTAGAGCGTCGCGCGGTCGGTGATCCCGGTTGACTCGGCGATCGAGTCCAGGACCGCGTCGCACTCCTCCTTGGAGCGCCCGTGGGCCATCGTGAAGACCGAGAAGCGCCAGTCCTCGTAGGTCGGGCGCTGGTAGCAGTGGCTGATGCCGCGGACCGCGGCCATCCGCGGGCCGAGCTCGTCGATGCGGTCCTCGGGGACCGCCCAGACGCCCATGCCGTTGGCGGAGAACCCCGCGCGCCGGTGGTAGAGGATCGCGGCGACGCGGCGCAGGATCCCGCGCTCCTGCATGGCAGCCAGGTGGTTGAGCAGCTCGTCCTGGGTCCAGCCGAGCTTCATGGCGGCCTCGGCGTACGGCTCCGGAACGACGGGCAGGTCGCCCTGCGTGGCCGTGATGACGTCGACGTCGACCTGCGAGTAGGCCTGGCGCTCGAGCTCGATCGGAGCCTGGGCGACACCCTCGGTGGACAGCGACTTCGTATCCCCCTCCATCTCCAGATCCATCCGGATCTTGAAGAGCTGGAGCGTCGGCAGCTGGCGGATGGACTCGGCGCCGGTGAGCTCTTGCAGCACGTCGAGCGTGCCCTGCAGGCCGAGCTTGGAGTCCGCCTCGACCGCGAGCGTGAACCACATGTTGAACTCGTGGTTGCGCAGGTAGTTGTGGCTGACGCCGGGGTGCGAGTTGATGATCTTGGCCGGGGCCCAGGGGTGCTCGGCGTCGACCTTCGCGGCGACGAGCATCGAGCCGTAGCCCAGCGCGCGCGTGTCGTAGATCGGGGTCACCTGGCGGATGATGCGGTCGTGCAGCAGGCGCTGGATGTCGGCGAGGACCTGGTCCTCGGTGATGCCGAGCGCCTCGGCGACGCGAAGGTAAGTCCGCTGATCCAGCGGGAAGGATCCCTGCATCTGGTTGAGCAGCTTGCGATCCAGATCGCTGAGCGGGACGGCGGCCCCGTCGTTGCGCGAGCGGATCTTGGGCACGGCGGTCTTGTCTACTGAAGCCACGAGGCGGCGTCCTTTGCGTGATAGGTGATCACGATGTCTGCACCCGCACGGCGGATGGCGGTGAGCGTCTCGAGCACGACGGCGCGCTCGTCGATGTGTCCGGCGGCCGCGGCTGCCTTTACCATCGCATATTCCCCGCTGACGTTGTACGCGCAGACGGGCACCTGGGATGCCTCCTTGATCCGCCAGATGACGTCCAAATACGGCAGCGCGGGCTTGACCATGAGGATGTCGGCGCCCTCGTCGACGTCCAGCAGCGACTCGCGGACGGCTTCGTCGCCGTTGGCGGGGTCCATCTGGTAGCCACGGCGGTCCCCGTTGGACGGGGTCGAGTCGGCGGCTTCCCGGAAGGGGCCGTAGAAGGCGCTGGCGAACTTCGAGCTGTAGGACATGATCGGCGTGTCGGCAAAGCCGGCGTCGTCGAGCGCGCGGCGGATGGCGCCGACGCGCCCGTCCATCATGTCGCTCGGTGCGATCACGTCGGCGCCGGCCTGGGCCTGCGCGACGGCGGTCCGCGCCAGCAGCGGCAGCGAGGCGTCGTTGTCAACCGTCGTGACGCCGTCGGCGGTGCTCTGGAGGATCCCGCAGTGCCCGTGATCGGTGTACTCGCACAGGCACAGGTCGGGGATGACGAGCAGGTTCGGGACCGCGGCCTTGATCGCGGAGATCGCCTCCTGAATGACGCCGTCGGCGGCCCAGGCCTGCGAGCCCTCGGCGTCCTTCGTGGCGGGAATCCCGAAGAGCACCACCCCGGAGATGCCCAGCGCGTGCGCCTCGCGGGCCTCCGCCACCGCCTCGGCGACCGGCAGCCGATCGACGCCCGGCATGGCGTCGATGGGTGCGCGCTCGGACTCCGTGTGAACGAAGAGCGGCAGCAGCAGGTCGCCGGCCTCGACCGTGGTCTCACGGACGAGACCGCGCAGCGCCGGCGTGGCGCGCAGGCGCCGCATGCGGGTGGCGGGAAAGGACATCCACCTCGAAGGGTAGAGCCCGTGGGCGCGCCGGCACGGAGCCGTGCACGGCCGCCAGAGTCCCATTAGCCTGCGCACATGACCCAGACGACGAACGGCGGGGCGGGTCTGCGGACCCCGCGCGTCGCGATCATCGGTGCCGGCATGTCCGGCATCGGCATGGCGTGCAAGCTGCGGATGGCGGGCATCGAGACGTTCCACATCTACGAGAAGTGGGACGACCTCGGCGGCACGTGGCACGCCAACACGTACCCCGGGCTCTCCTGCGACGTGCCGTCGCGCAATTACCAGTACACGTTCGCGCCGAACCCGGACTGGTCGCAGATCTTCTCGCCCGGCCCGGAGATCTGGGCCTACCTGAACCGCGTCGCCGACGACTTCGACCTCAAGGGGCGCGTGTCGTTGCGCACGGAGGTGGCGGAGGCGCGCTGGGAGGACGGCGAGTGGAAGCTGCGCACAAAGGCCGGCGACGAGGCCGTCTACGACTTCGTCATCACCGCCGCCGGCGGGCTCGTGCAGACGAAGACCCCGGACCTCGCCGGGCTCGCCGACTTCGAGGGCGCGCGCTTTCACTCCGCCGAGTGGGACCACTCCGTGCCGCTGGAAGGGCGGCGGATCGCCGTCGTCGGCACCGGGTCCACCGGCATGCAGATCACGCGGGCGCTCGCACCCGTCGCGTCCAAGTTCGAGCTCTTCCAGCGCACGCCCCAGTGGATCATGCCGCTGGCCAACCGCCGCTACACGGTCGTGGGCAAGACGCTCCTGCGGCGCTTCCCGGCGCTGAACCGGCCGCTGGCACGGGCCTGGCAGATCGTGACGGAGGGGACCTTCGGCATCGCGGTCATCCGTCCGGGATGGCAGCGCACGCTCCTCAGTGCGATGTGCCGCCTGCACGTGCATCGCGTGCGTGACCCCGAGCTGCGCAAGCGCTTCACGCCGACCGACAAGCCGATGTGCAAGCGCCTGGTGATGGGTACCGGCTTCTACGGCCTCTTCTCCAGGCCGCACGTGCACCTCGTCGACAGCCCGATCGAGCGCGTGGAGGCCAAGGGCATCCGTACGACCGACGGCGTCTTGCACGAACTGGACGTCATCGTCATGGCCACCGGCTTTGACGCCCACCTCTTCGTCCGTCCCATGGAGCTCGTCGGCACCGACGGCGTGAAGCTGTCGCAGACGTGGGAGCTCGAGCCCTACGGCTACCGCTCCGTCGCGCTACCGGGCTTCCCGAACGTCTTCATGCTCATCGGGCCGCACTCCCCGTTCGGCAACCAGTCGCTCTTCCTGATCTCCGAGACGCAGGCGGACTTCGCGATGCGCTGCATCGAGTTGTGGCGCACGGGCGAGGTCGACGCGATGTCCCCGACCCGCGAGGCGACCGACCGGTTCAACGCCGAGATGAAGGAGGTCCTCCCCGACACGATCTGGGCCAGCGGCTGCAAGAGCTGGTACATCGGGGCGGACGGCACGCCGTCGGTCTGGCCGTACGAGGCATCCCACCACCGCGAGATCCTCCAGGCGCCCGAGCCCGCCGACTGGGACATGAAACCTGGCCCCACCCGCTCCGCGGCCCGCGAGACGGCCGGAGTGTGACGGCCCCGCCGACGGTGGCTCCGTCGTCCCTCCGCCGGCGGCGGGCGCTCGCCCAGGGGCTGCACCGGCCCGCGGACCTCGGGCTGCAGGACGCGGTGCGCCGCCTGCTGGCGGTGCAGGGCCAGGAGCTGCGCTCGGCGCGGCGGGCCCTCCGGGCGCGCACGCGCGGGAGCACCGCCGCGCAGGTCGACGCCCTCCTGACCGGCGACCGGTCGCTCGTGCTGACGTGGCTCTGCCGTGGAACGCTGCACCTCGTCGACCGCGAGGACTACCCGTGGCTGCTGGGCCTCACCGCACCGACGGTGGTCACGGCCAACGCGCGCCGCCTGCGCCAGGAGGGCGTCGGCGAGGCCGACGCCGAGCGCGGCGTGGCGACGGTCGTGGCGGCCCTGGCGGGCGACGGCCCCCTGTCGCGCCGCGAGCTGGCCGATCGCCTGGCCGCCGCCGACGTCCCCACCAAGGGTCAGGCGACGGTCCACCTCCTGCTGCTGACGGGGCTGCGCGGCCTCACCGTCCGTGGCCCCGTCGTCAGCGCTGCGGGTCAGGCCTACGCGCTCACCCGGGACTGGCTGGGCATCACGCCGCCGCAGCCGCTGGCGGGCGAGGAGCGGGACACCGCCCTGGGCGAGCTGGCACGGCGTTACCTCACCGGACACGGGCCGGCGGCCGAGGCCGACCTCGCCACGTGGGCGGGGTTGCCGCTGCGCGACGCCCGCCGCGGCCTGCAGCGGATCGCCACCGAACTCGACGGCGTGGGCGGGGGCCTCGTCGACCTGGCCGCCCGTCGGGACGCGACGGGCGCCCGGCTGGCGCCGCGGCTTCTGGGGTCCTTCGATCCCGTCGTCATCGGCTGGAAGCGGCGCGACCACGTCGTCGCGCCCGAGCACCAGGCCGGCTTCTACCGCAAGAACGGCATCCTGCCCGCGCTCGCGCTCGTCGGTGGACGCGGGGTCGCGTTGTGGTCGCCCAGGCGCTCAGGAGCCGGCGTCGACTTCGAGCCCTTCGGCGGGCCGCTCCCGGCCGCGACCGAGGCGGCGCTCCAGCGCGACGCTGCCGACCTGGCGCGGTTCGAGGGGACAGCTGTCGCCTAAGCCGCACCCGCCGCGAGGGATGTGAACGGAGTTCCACCACGCCTGTGGGGCATGAGGCTCCACGCATCCCCCGCGGCCAGCCGCATGGGAAGTGAACGGAGTTTCATCCACCGTATGGGTGGACGAGGCTCCACGCACCCCGCGAACACGAACCGACCGCGAACACGGGAGCTCAGCGCACGCAGCACCACGACGCCGGCGTGGGGATCGGGCCGCCGCCGCTGCCGCCGGCCGCCAGATGGTCGAGCGTGCGGATCGCCGCCAGGCGGCCGTCGCCGTCCGGCTTGACGAAGAGCCACTGGTCTTCCCGCGGGCTGGCGGTCACGAGCCAGCGCCCGTCCGGTGACCAGAGCAGCCCGCGCAGCGGCGTGTTGAGCGCCAGGAGCGTCGTGCGCCGCAGCGGTCCGGTCGGGCGGTGGCGTCCGTTATGGACACCGGGCGTGGACAGGGTGATGCGCCAGCGCCCGGCGCCGTCGTGGCGCAACACGGCGTAACGGTCGTTGCGCGCGGACCACGCCGCGGCGACGTTGCGCGTGCCGGGCGGCGCGGGCCAGCGAACCAAGGACGCGCCGCTGACACCGCTGAGCATGATCGCGCGGTCGCGGGACACCACGACCAGGCGCCGGCCGTCGGGTGACCATGCCAGCGACAAGACCGGGTGGTGGACGTCCTGACGCCAGCGCACCACGCCGGCGTCCAGATCGCGCACGGTCACGACGCCCTGCGCGTCCGCCCACGCCAGCTCGTGCGAGGCGCGCGGACGGAACGCGGGCGCCGCCTCGCCGACGGGCCCGAGCGGGCGATCGCCGGTCCCGTCGCCGTTGACGACCCACACGACCCCGCCCGACCGGTAGGCGACGCGAAAGCCGTCGCGCTGGTCCCATCGCGGGTCCTGGACCGCCGCATCGCGGTGTAGCGACCAGCGCCGCTGCCCTGACAGGTCCACGGCGATGAGATCCGGCCCGCGGGCGATCGCGACGAAGCGCCCGCGGGCACTGAAGGTCGCGTCGTCGACTCGCCCCGTCAGGCGCTTCGGGGAGCGCCCGCCCCCCACGACCACGGGTCCGGCGGCGCCGGTCGCCAGCAGCCGGCCGCCACCTGGGAGCTCGGCGCTGACGAGCGGACGTCGCGGCGGGTCCGGCGGCGGGGACACGACCTCCCGCACGAACGTCGCCACGGCGTCGCCCGGAGGCGTGAGGGAGCCCACGGCAAGGATCGCCACGAGCGCCGCGACCGGCAGCAGGCGGGCCGCTCGCGCCCGGCCGCGACGGCGGCGACGCGGTGCCCG
>JAOPZJ010000049.1 GCA_025964155.1 Solirubrobacterales bacterium | reverse complement strand
GCCGGCGCGGCCGCCGCCCGCCGGGCACCGCCCTGGGTTTGGGCCCTGGTCCCATCGACGCAGGCCTGCCATCCGCTGAGCACTGAGTCGGCGGACAGGCGACACCGGTCCGCCGACCAGCTCATGGCGGCACGGGGAGCGCCCAGCATGCAGGGACATCGAGACGTGCGCGCGCTTGCGTCGCACGACCCGACATCCGAGCACGAACAGCGGCGCTTGGCGCCCGAGCAACAGGAGGGGCTTCTCCAATGTCCGTACGACGACGCGCGGCTGCGTTGGCTGCCGTGGGCGGCCTGATGGCTTGTCCTGGGGCGGTGGCCGCGCCCCGCGCAGCGGTGCCGGCGACCGCCGCGCGCGCCGCCTGTGCGAACGCCGATCTGACCACCGCGAACGCGACGGTCTCCGAGCTCGCCGGCAGCGTGCGCTGCCTGCTCAACCGGCAGCGTGCCGCTCACGGCCGGCCGGCGGCGTCCCCGGACGCGCGCCTGACGGTCGCCGCCAGGCGCCACGCCGCCGACATGGTTGCCCGGCACTACTTCGCGCACACGAGCCTCGGGGGAGCGACCTTCATCTCGCGGATCCGTCGCACGGGCTACCTGCCGTCGAAGGGCAGCTGGGCGGCCGGCGAGATCCTGGCGTGGGCAAGCGGCTCGCGGGCGACGCCCCGTGGCATCGTGGACACCTGGATGGCCAGTCCGGAGCATCGGGCGATACTCCTGGACCCGAGGTTCTCAGACGTCGGCGTGGGCATCGTCTCCGGCTCACCGCAGGGCGGTCAAGGCCCCGCGCTCACGGCCGATGCGGACTTCGGCCACATCGGCTGACCGATCAGGACTCCAGCGTGGCCCGAAGGTCCAGCACCTTCAGGGCCAGTGACAGCACCACGAGGTCATCGACGTCGTGGGGATCGCGCCCGCTGAGCTCCCGGATCCGGCGCAGCCGGTACACGACCGTGTTCGGATGCACGCTGAGGATCTTGGCCGACCTGGTGAGGTTGAAGTGGGCCCGCACATAGGCCCGGAGGGTGGCCAGCATCACGGTGCCGTGCTCCTGGTCGTAGTCGTTCAGCGGCGCCAGGGTCCCCTCGAGGATCCGCCGGGCGTGGGGGCTTCCCTGCAGCATGTGGTCGACCAGCACGTCATCGAGGTCCACCGCCCGTCCGCGGATGCGAAGCCCGTTGGCCAGCGCGGCGGCGTCACGCGCCTCGGCGTAGCCGGTGGCGATCGCCCGGAGGCCACGGTGGCACGCGCTCATCCCGATGCTGACGTCCACGCTGAGCGCCTCCGCCAGCTCCGCGCAAGCCAGCCTGAGCGCCTCCATCTCGCCCGGACCCCTCACGGGGTAAAGGATCACGAGATCGCCATCCCGAACACCGGCCAGCAGCGATGCCGCCGACGGCCGCAGATGGCTTCGGGTCGTCTCGACGATCCGGTCCAGCGCAACCCGCGACGCGAGCGGCTCGTCCTGACCGACCTCTCCGTGCATCTCGGCGCCGCGCACGGCCAGCACCACGTAGCTCTCTCCGAGGATGAGGTGCAGGGCCCGAGCGTGCCGTTGGACGTCTTCGGATTCGCCGTGGCCTGCGATGAGCGCGTCGAGCAGGTCGCGCCGGAGCAGGCCACGATTGGTGATCTCGTCGAGGTAGGCATCCATCGCGATCTGCGAGAGGAGGTCGACCTGGCGCATCACCCCCGACGCGATCTCGATCGCCGCTTCACGCTCGCCCGGCCGGTCGATGCGGGCGTTGGCGACGACCGCGTCCCACAGCGTCACGCCCCAGATTCGCGCGGCATGCAAGAAGAACCCGAGCGAGACGCGCTGATGTACGCGGCGAGCGGCGGTCTCCCGGATGCTTGCAGCCCAGGTGGCCGTGGGTGGTTCCGTGCCCCGCAGGCTCTCCACGAACGCGTCGATGCTCTCGAGCGAGAAGGCGAGCTGTTCCCTCCGGAGCGCGTCGTCCGGAGCGACCTCGCCGGCGCCGGCTTGGGCGTTGAAGCGGTGCACGATCTGCCGCGCTATCGGCTCCCGTTGCGCCGCGATGCGCTCGGCGATCGCGCGCACCGCCTCTTCGTGCAGGTGATGCACGGCGCCGCTTGACTTGCGATTGCCGCTGCTCACGACGGTGCTCGCCTCCCGGCGGGGCGCCTGAACATGCTCCTGCGGTTCCCCCAGCGCCCGGTCGGCCTACGCGTCCGAACGGGCGCCGCGGCATCACATCTCCTGGCCACGGCTGACGGCCCAGACCTGATCCCCGGCCTCGGGGAGATGATGAGCGACCTGTATCGCGGTGCTTGGCATGGTGGGTCCGCTCGTCCTTTCGTTCGGCGCTCCGGGCAGCCGGCGGCCGCACCCAGCGGATGGTCGTCGGATACGGGCCTCGCTTCCACTGTCCCATCGAGCCGTCGATCCCGGCCCTTCGCGTGAGTCATCGGAGGGCCCGGAGGCGGCCGACCAGTGGCGCGACCAGGTACGGCGACAGCAACAAGGCGAGCGGGATGACGTAGAGCAGCGAGAAACCGCGACGCGCCGGGCCAACCGGCACGGCCGAGCTCTCTGCCGGCGACGCGGGTGGCTCCCCCCGCTTCCATCCGCCGGCCGGCCAGGTGGCTTCGCGACGAACAGGCCGAACGGCCTTCGCGCCGGAGCGGGGCGCGCGGTGCCTCGGCGACGCGCCCGGCCTCAGACGCGCCGGCGGTCTCGCGCCCTGCGCACGAGCGCGACCGCTGCGCGATGGCGCGAGCACGGAAGGCCGCGATCGCGCCGCCCTTCGCGCGTGCGCACGCGGGGCACCGGCGGCTCGAGGGGCAGAGGCCCGATCCGCCGGCGGGCGCGTGGTCG
>JAOPZJ010000035.1 GCA_025964155.1 Solirubrobacterales bacterium | reverse complement strand
CTCCAGGTACTCGGTGTCCAGGCCCCCGGCCCGGAGCAACGCGGCCGCCCGGCGTGCGAAGCCGACGTCCATCACGGGATCGTTGCGGCCGTGGGCGATGAAGGCCCGCACCTGCTGGCGTGAGGCCAGGTCGGGCTGCCAGCCGTCGACGACGGGCACGAAGCCCGAGAAGGCCATGATGCCGGCGGGCGCCGGACGGTCGGCGCCGAGCCCCAGCGCGTAGCTCATCACCGCGCCCATCGAAAAGCCGCCGAGGACCGTGCGCTCGGGACCGATGCCGGTGCGCTGCCACTGCTCGTCGTGGAAGGCGGCGAGCTTGCGGTAGGCGGCGTGGAAGGTGTCGGGGTCCGGATAACCGACACGCGGCACCTGGTACCAGTGCTTGCCCGGCCAGCCCGCGATGGTCAGCGGCCCGCCCGGGGTGACGACGTGCAGACGTCGCCCGGGGTCGAGGGTGTCCGCGAGGCCGATCAGGTCGTGCTCGTCCGCCCCGCGCCCGTGGTGCAGGACGAGCAGCCCGGCCGCGTCACCGGCGGCCGGGCGCTCATCGAAGACGAGCGCGCTCACGACTGCACCCGCTCGCGCTGGGCGATGCGGGGGTTGACGACCGGCGTCAGCACCCGCTCCAGCTGCGGGCGCAGGGGCTCGTGCTGCTTGGGCAGGCGCAGCTCCTCGCCGAGGTGGGCCGGGTCCTCGTCGACCGCGAAGCCGGGGGACGTCGTGGCGATCTCGAACAGTATGCCGCGCGGCTCCCTGAAGTAGATCGAGTGGAAGTAGTCGCGGTCGATGACGGGCGTCACGTGCGCGCCTGCCTCGCGCGCACGCTGCTGCCACGCGACGTGGTCTGCGTCCCTCGAGTGCCACGCGATGTGGTGCACGGTGCCGGCACCCTGCACGCCGGCCTCGGTCGCCGGGTCATAGGCCCAGTGGAAGTGGCGCTCCTCCCCGTCAACGCGGTACTCGCCGCCGCCGAGGGAGCTGAAGCCGAGCGTCTGCGTGAGCAGCGGCGCTTCGGCGTCGTGATCCCGGCCATAGGCGCGTGCGCCCTCCAGGCCCAGGATGGCGTGCTCGCCGGGGACGTCCGGATGCTCGGCACGCAGCGGCGGGTTGCCGTCCTCGGCGACGACGAGCTCGAACTGCAGGCCGTCGTAGTCCTGGAAGCGCAGCGTCCTGCCGGCACGCTCGCTCGCGTACCCCTTGGCCGTCAGCCGGTCGGCCCAGAAGTCCAGCGTGGCCTCGGAGGCCACGCCGAGCTGAAGCGTATGGATCATCCCGGCCCCGGGGTGACCGGGACGCGCACCCGCGAACTCGAACCACGTGAGGATCGAGCCCGCCGATCCGCGCTCGTCACCGAAGTACAGGTGGTAGGCCTCGGGGGCGTCGAAGTTGACCGTCTTCTTCACGAGGCGAAGCCCGAGGACGTCGGCGTAGAACTCGACGTTCTTCTGCGCGTCGCCGGTGATCATCGTGATGTGGTGCAGGCCTTCGAGCTTCATCGGTTCTCATCTCCTCGTGGTCGTCGCGTCAACGACCCTACCAGGATGTAGTTGCGCACGCAACTACTTCCGTTGGGCCTGTCTTCACCCGCCTAGTACCGCAGCAGCGCCGCGATGCCCAGCGCGAGGCTCTCGTGCGGCTCGACGTAGAGCACCTCCGCGTCCTGGTCGACGGCGGCGTGAATCGCGTGATCCACGACGTCGTCGCGGTGCTCAAGGGGCTCGTCGTCGACCGGACAGCGCTCCTCCGCGGGGTCAGCCCCGAGGCGGCCGCAGCGAGGACACGACGTACCCGGGACGGCGAAGTCACCGGCGAGCAGCAGACTCTGCACGCGGCGCTCCTGGAGCGCGGCCAGCGTCGAAGCTGCGCCGACGGCCCCTCGCCGATCATGGCGATCGACGTGGGCTTGGAGGATCTGCAGGCGCTCCTGGACCTTCTTGCGGTGCAGCCCGCGCGCGAGCCGCATCGTCTCCTCGGACACCTCGGCAGCGGTGGCGTGGGCGGCGTCGACGTCGATCGTCCCGACCAGGCGCTTCTTGACGTACGGGTGCAGGTGATCCTCGAAGACCGAGCGCAGGTCTTCGACCACGCCGATCAGCAGCCGGGCGAAGCGGCCCTCACGCTCGAGGCGCGCGAGCGTGAAGGCGGCGCGGCGCATGTGCCGCGGCGCCTCGTCGGGGTCCGGACCCTCGATCTCGATCGGCTCGTCGAAGCCGTCGATGACCTTCTCCCGCAGCGCCTCGGCCGGCCCGAGGAAGTACCGCGCCGCGCCGCGGGTCACGAGTGCCACGCACCATTGCTCAGGCACGCCGATCGTGACGAGGGGCGTCAGGTGGGGCGTATCTTCGACGAACGCATGGCTGGGCACCGGAAGGGGCGTGCGCAGCACCTCCAGCAGGTTCGCCGGGCCGGACGCGAACACCACCAGGCCCTGCGCGCCATCGGCCGGCAGGGGCGGCGGCGTGCCAGGGTTCAAGAGCTCTTCGACGCGTCTGAGGTCCTCGCGGAGGACCATCCTCGCGGCGCGGGACAACTCGTGCTCGGCGCGGCCGACCTGCTGATGCGCGTCGTGGATCAGTGACCTGACCTCCGACTTGCGCGCGGGGCCGGTGGAGAACCGCTCCGGATCGAGGTTGAGGTACACGGACAGCACCTTGCCGCGCTCGGGTTCGTGGGCAGCGAGTTCCCGTAGGCGCTCAGGACTGACGTCGTTGATCCGCATGATCGCCCCAGAGGACATAGGTCACCACGGGCGGCTGTCCAGCGGACCGCGAGCCCCGCGCATCGCGCGCCACCGCGATGCGCGGACGGCCAACGGGCCCCGCGCGGGCGCCCGCGACGTGGCGTCAGCCGGCGGACGTCCGGCGTGATCCCGACGTCGCGCGGGATGTGGCCGGCTGCCGCGAAGACGTGGTGCCGCTCGACCGCCGGGCGGCGCCCGACCGCGTCGCCGTCGAGGTCCGCCCGGACGCCGTCGAGGTCCGAGCGGACCGCGTCCTGGCGTTCGGCCGGTTCGTCCGGCGCTCGGCCGCCGGCACCTCGGCGGTGATGACCTCCTTGACGAGCGGCGGGATCTGCCGTTCCAGCAGACGCTGCATCCGCTCCTCCTCCTTGCGATAGGTCCGCGCGAGCCTCACCGTCTCGGTGTCGGCGAGTGCAGCCGCGGCCGTCTCGATGATCTCGTAGTGCGCGATCTCTTCGGCCTCGTTCCAGATGTCGTCGCGGACGGTGCGCAGGTCGTTGTCCGCGGGGCTCGTGCCTCGCATCGCCTGCACCGGTCCCTTGGCACCGGCGATCGCACGGTTGGCGAGGTGCGCGGCGGCGCCCGCGGCCTCCGCGACGACGTCCGGACCCGGGAGGTCCGGGTTGGTCGAGGCCTTGCCCCCGAGCTGCTTCACCCGCTTCTCCAAGCCACGTGCCTGCGCCTTGGTCACCTTCAGGTGCTCCTGCAGGCCCTTCTTCAGCTGCGGCCGCTTGACGAGCGGGATCTGGGCCGCCAGCGCGGTCTCGAGCTGCTTCTCCTTCCCGTACGCCTCGTTGAGGTACTTCACGAGCAACGCGTTGCGGGCGGGTGTCTCGGTTTCAGCCATGAGGTCTCCTCGGTCGGATGCGGGACGGTGGCTACTGCCTGTACTACCCACGTCTCCTGCTCGCAATCGTGGACTGTGGTTGACCGTCATCCGGTGCGTGATGGCGCCCGCGCGCTGGGTAGGGTGCGCGCATGACTTCCGCTGCTGACGCACCACTCACCGGCGGCTGCGGCTGCGGCGCCGTTCGCTTCGAGATCGACGAGCCGCTCGTCACGGCCATCTACTGTCACTGCACCCGCTGTCAGCGACGCAGCGGGACAGCCGTCGGGGCGTCGGCCCGGATCGTGCCCGGCTCCTTCCGGCTCCTGCGCGGCGCGGAGGAGCTGCGCCGCTGGTCGCCCGGCGGCGGCCTCGCGAAGGTCTTCTGCGGCCGCTGCGGCTCAGCGGTGTCGGCGAACGATCCGGACACGGACGAGGTCGTCGCCGTCCGCATGGGTGCGATCGACGGTGACCCCGGCGTGCGCCCGGAGGCACACCAGTTCGTCGCGTACGCCGCACCCTGGGAGCCCATCGCCGACGACGGACTCCCGCGCTTCGAAGAGCGCCTGCCCGGCTGACGCCGCTCAGAAGTCGAAGCCGGTCCGCAGCTCGGCGACCATGAGCTTGGCCAGCAACGCGGAGCCCGCCTCGTTGAGGTGGATGCCGTCGGACTTGCGGACGATGGTCTCCTTGCCGCCGATGTCCATGGCGTCGCGGTACTTGCCACCGGGCGTGAACGTCGGGTTCGTGTCGAAGACCGTCACCTGGTTGCCCCACGGCTGGGCCGCAACGGTGATCGCCGCGTTGACGACCCTCGCGATCGCCTGGCGTCCGGGCTTGCGCTGGGCGGGGATCTTCAGCCAGTAGATGTGCGTCCTGCCGCCCCGGCGGTACGTGTTCATCATCTGCCTCGCGCGGTTGGCGTAGATCGAGGCCCACGCCGCGGAGCAGCACGGCATGTCCTTGCCGTTGGTCCCCTTCATCGGGAAACCCTCGTTGGCGCCCATGAACATGATGACGGCGTCGGGCTGGTCGTTCTTGGTCTGCGTCACCGCGAGGCGTCCCCAGTCCACGATGTCGGTCTTCGAGATGCCGGAGCCCAGCTTGGCGTCACGGACGACCTTCACCCCGCCGCCGGCGAGCGCGCGGCCGAGCTCGGTGTCCAGCGGCTGCGAGAGCGAGTCGCCGGTGATCAGCAGCGTCTTCAGCGGAACCTTCGGCCCCGGCTTGGCCCCGATCGTCGCCGGCGCAAAGGCGTCCGGGGTGACGAGCGGCACCTGGTTGGCGGCACCGGCACCGGCCTGCAGCGGCGTGTCGAACCCGCCTTCCTTGCTCAGCTGGGTGTCGGGCGACAACCCAGCCGTCAGATCGTGCGCGACCGTGTGCAACGGGAGCTGGTCGGCGATCCAGCCGGCGGGCTTGCCGACGGCGAGGACGACGTCACGCTGGAGCCCGGGCTTCAGGCGCTCACCCGCCCGCGTCATCGAGTTGCCCTGGATGAGGACCAGGACGAACGCCGCGAAGAAGACCGTGAGGATGGCGTCGCGCGCGTTGAACCGACGCGCGTTCTTCTCGAAGCGGTGCATCAACGCGTCATCGTCTGCCATCGGGGCCACCTTAGAAGCTGAAGTAGATGAACGGAGCAACACCCTGGCTGGAGATCGTGGCCGCGACCACCACGATCAGCACGGCCAGCCCGCCGCCCAGCGCGAGCGGACGCAGGCCTTCGAACCACAGCTGGGCACGCTGCAGCAGACCCGTCGGCACGAGCTGCAGGCCGATGGTCAGACCGATCGCCAAAGCGACCGGCACGGTCAGCAGCGTGAACGACCCGGGCTCGGCGAAGCGTGCGAGGAAGTCGCCGAGCTGGCCGAGGCTCTGGCTGCGGAAGACGATCCAGCCGAGCACGATCGCATGGAAGGTCACGAACCAGCGGAACCATGCCGGCAGCGTGATCCGGCCACCCCACATGCGCTCGAGCACCTGGTAGAGGCCGTGCATGCCGCCCCAGATCACGAACGTCCAGGCGGCACCGTGCCAGAGGCCGCCGAGGAGCATCGTGAGCATGACGTTGCGGTAGATGAACCACTTGCCACCGCGGTTGCCGCCCAGCGGGATGTAGAGGAAGTCGCGCAGGAACCGGGACAGCGTCATGTGCCACCGCCGCCAGAAGTCCTGGAAGCCGGTGGCCTTGTAGGGGCTGTTGAAGTTCTGCGGGAAGACGTAGCCCATCAGGAGGGCCAGGCCGATGGCGATGTCGGTGTAGCCCGAGAAGTCGCAGTAGATCTGCGCGGTGTACGCGTAGGCCGCCAGCAGCGCGTCGGGCGCGGCGTAGGCCTGCGGCACGCCGAACACCGGGTCGACGACCGAGCGCGCCAGGTAGTCCGCGATGACGACCTTCTTGACCAGCCCGAGCGCGATGAGCGCGATGCCCGCGCCGACGGCGACAGTCTTCGGGTCGCGCGGCTTGAGCAGCTGCGGCAGGAACTCCTTGGCGCGGACGATCGGGCCCGCGACGAGGTGCGGGAAGAAGCTGAGGTACAGGGCGACGTCGATCGTCGGTGACGGCTCCACCTGACGCCGATAGACGTCCACGACGTACGAGATCGCCTGGAAGGTGAAGAAGCTGATGCCGACCGGCAGCGCGATCGTCAGCAGCGGCAAAGGCATCCCGAGGCCGATGCCGTCCAGTCCGTTGCCGAGGCTCTCGACGAAGAACGAGTAGTACTTGAAGACACCGAGAGCGAAGAGGTCGAGGGCCACGGCGGCGACGACGATGCGCTTGCGCCGTCGTTCGTCCTCCGTCGCGGCGATGAGCCGTGCGGCCACCTGATTGCCGATCGTCACCCCGGCCAGCAGGAGGCAGAAGCGCCAGCTCGCGCCGGCGTAGAAGACATAGCTGGCGAAGACGATGAACGGCTTCCACAGCGCCGGGCGCGACATCAACGCCCACGAGATCGCCAGGACGATCGGGAAGAAGATGGCGAACTGGACGGTGGGGAACAGCATCAGCTGGAGGTGGTGGCCGGGCAGGATGCTCCTGGGCGGAGCATGGGGCGCCCCCGGCGAGCGGCGGATCATATGGCGACGGGGCCGGTTCCTGCGCTGTCAACGGATGGTGGCACCGAACGTGACGTACAAGCGTCCATGACCGAAGGCGTGCGGACCGTAACTCCGAGCCACCTTGTAGCGTTTTCACGCACATGCCTGCTTCTCTCGCCGCCCGGCTGTCGGCGATCCTCGCCGGGGCTCACAGCCGGACATTTCGCCGCTTGCACCTCACGGCGGCGCTCGTCGCCGTCGGCGCGGCGCTCGCGGTCGTCCTCGGCACGGGCAGCACGTCGCTCGCGCAAGAGCAGACGACGACCGCGGCGGCCGCCGCGGCCCCGGCCTGCTTCGGGGCCGCCGCGCGTGACCAGCTGCACCCGTGCAACAACTCCTCGTTACGGCTACAGGTCAACCCCACGCCCGACGACGCGGTCGTCGAGCCCAACTCCCCCTGCATCCCCGTCAGCCTCAAGCTGCAGCCCTTCGTCTGCTCGTTCGGCACCGTGAAGTCGGCGACGGTCAAGCCCACGGCGACGATCGCGCTCATCGGCGACAGCCACGCGGCGCACTGGCGTGCGGCGCTGGCCCCCGTCGCGCTGGTCCGTGGGTGGGCCGGGCTCTCGCTCACGCGCTCCAGCTGCCCGTTCTCGGCTACGACGCCGGCGCTGGAGGAAGCGGAGACGACGAGGGAGTGCGTGACGTGGAACAAGCAGGTGCCCGCATGGTTCAAGCGCCACAAGGAGGTGTCCGTCGTCTTCACCTCCGAGCACATCCAGGCGCGCGTGCAGGCCCGCAAGGGGACCGGCCAGTTCGAGGCGAAGGTCGCGGGCTACATGAAGAAGTGGAAGGCGCTGCCGGACACGGTCAAGACGATCGTCGTCATCAAGGACACCCCGCGCGCGACCGGCAACACCGGCGCGTGCGTCTCTGAGGCGCTGAAGAACAAGAAGCGCGCCGGTAGCGCCTGCGCGGTGCCGTACCACTACGCCGTGCAGAAGGACCCGGCCGTCGAGGCCGTCCGGCGCCTGAACTCCCCGCGCTACCAGGCGGTCGACCTCACGAGCTTCTTCTGCAGCTCGCGCTATTGCCAGCCGGTGATCGGCGGCGCGCTCGTCTACAAGGATCCGGGCCACATCACGCGGGTGTACGGCGAGACGCTCGCCCCGTACCTGTACCGCGCGATCACGGCACTGGCTCCCTTCGCCGCGCCGGCCCGTTAGCCGCGTCTGGGCGCGCGGCGCCCGACGACGCGACCGGACTACCGCCCGTCGCGACACGACTCGTGCACGTCCGGGTTAAGGCAAAGAGGCCCTGCAGACTGCAGGGCCTCTCCGCCGGCGGGTCGACGCTGCCTACCGCTCCTGCTGGTAGACGTAGTAGACCTTCTTGGAACCCTTCTTGCACGTGACCTTGGAGTCGTAGTTCTCCGGGCTGAGCGTGCGCTTCTCGGTGCACTTGTAGCCGCTGACGCTCTTGCACGTGCCGGTCTTGCTCGACTTCGTGCGGCACCGGTAGTGCGCGGTCATGACCTTCTTGGCGCTCGTGCAGCCCAAGCCGGTGGCCTTGAGCTGGAGGTAGTAGCCGACCCCGGGATAGTTCGGCAGGCTGCCGCAGGTCGCGGCGGCGCTGGCCGTGGGGGCCGCAGTAGCGGCGGTGGAGGTGGCGACCACGGGGACGGCACCGGTGAGGCAGACCAGCACGGCGAGTGAGCGCGCGCGGGGAAGGCGGTTGGACATCGGTCGATTCTCCTTGGTACGGGGCATCTTCTGGGACCTAACACTGAGCTAAACGGGTTTGATGCGCTTCGGGTTACACCTCTCACGAACCTCTCACACCAGCCGTCACTCCAGGCACCGGATACCGGAGCGGCCGCGCACCCCACCCGTCGGTACCCTGACGGTGTGTCAGGCGCGGCAGGGCCACAGATCGTGATCGTCGGTGCCGGGTTCGGCGGAATCGCCGCCGCGATCGAGCTCCGCGACCACGGCTTCCAGGACATCACGATCCTCGACCGGGCGCCGGGGCTCGGCGGCACGTGGCTGCACAACTCCTACCCGGGCTCCGCCTGCGACGTCCCCAGCCACCTGTACTCGTTCTCCTTCGCGCAGCGACGCGACTGGTCGCGCCTGTGCTCGCCGCAGGACGAGATCCTGGACTACCTGCACGGCGTGGCCCGCGACCACGGCATCGACCGCCTCGTCGTGCCGGGCAGCACGGTGACGGCCACGACCTGGGACGACGAGGCCCGGCGCTGGACCGTCACCACCGAGGAAGGCCCGGCCTACGAGGCGGACGCGGTGATCCTTGCCACGGGCCAGCTGCACCAGCCGGCCTTCCCGCGCATCGAGGGTTCCGACAGCTTCGAGGGGCACCGCTTCCACTCCGCCCGCTGGGACCATGACTACGACCTTCGCGGCAAGCGCGTCGCCGTCATCGGTACCGGCGCCAGCGCCGTGCAGTTCGTGCCTGAGATCGCCAAGGAGGTCGCGCGCCTGACCGTCTTCCAGCGGTCGGGCAACTGGTTCCTGCCGCGCAAGAACCGCCCCTACCCGCCACCGATCAAGGCCCTGATCCAGCACGTCCCCGGACTCCAGGCGCTGCGCCGCAAGCGCGTCTACTACACCGGCGAGCTGCTGACGACCGGCATCCGGCACACGCGCAGCGTCGGCCGGCTGCTGGCGCTGTGGTCCCGCGCCTTCATGCGCGCGCAGCTGAAGGACCCGGACGTGCGCCGCCAGGCGACGCCGGACTACACGTTCGGGTGCAAGCGCGTGCTCTTCAGTTCGGCGTTCCTGCCGGCGCTGCAGCGCGACAACGTCGAGCTCGTGACCGACGCGGTCACAGGGCTGGCACCGACGGGCGTGGTGACCGCGGACGGCACGCTGCACGAGGTCGACTGCGTCATCTATGGCACGGGCTTCCGCACGAACGACTTCATGTTCCCGATGCAGGTGACCGGGGCCGGCGGCCGCGAGCTGAAGGACGAGTGGGCGGCGGGCGCGCACGCGCACCTGGGGATCGCCGTCCCCGGCTTCCCGTCCATGTTCGTCATGTACGGCCCCAACACGAACACGTCGGGCGGCTCGATCATCGTCTACCTCGAAGCGCAGGCCCGCTATATCCGCCAGGCGCTGGCGCAGGTCCGCAACCGCCGGGCGCAGGCGATCGACGTGCGCCCGGAGGTCGAGACGGCCAGCGACCGCGAGGTGCAGTCGCGCTTCGCCGGCACCGCGTGGACGGCCTGCGACTCCTGGTACCGGACCGACGACGGCCGCATCGTCGCCAACTGGCCGGGCTACATGCGCGAGTACGAAGCGCGGACGCGGGCGCTCGATCCCGCACACTTTGAGTTCATCGCCGCCGCGGCGGCGACGACGTCCGAGCCGGAACCGACCACACGGAGCCAGCCGCATGCCTGACCGTCTGTACTTCACCGACTCCGACGAGGCCAACGCCCTGATCGCCGCCGATGCGATGGCGCTGCTCGTCGGCTTCGTGCTCGACCAGCAGGTCACCGTGCAGAAGGCGTTCAGCGGGCCGCTCGCGCTGCGCGAACGCCTCGGTGCACTCGACGCGGCCACGCTCGCGTCCGCCGACCTGGAGCCCGTGTTCCGTGAACGGCCGGCGATCCACCGCTTCCCCGCGGCGATGGCCCAGCGCGTGCACGACCTGGCGGTCCACATCCGCGACGCCTACGACGGCGACGCCGCGCGTGTCTGGACCGACGCGGCCGACGCCGGCGCCCTGCGTGCCAACCTGGCCGCGCTGCCGGGCTTCGGCGAGATGAAGATCAAGGCGCTGGGGGCCGTGCTGGCCAAGCGCTTCGACGTGGCCGCCGCCGACGGCCTCGTGCCGTGGCACCCCACGCTGGGGGACGTCGACTCCCGGCAGGCGCTCGACGACTACAAGGCGGCCAAGCGCGTCCACAAGGCCGAGTGGACGAAGGCGCGTTCGCCGCAGTAGCCTGATCTCAAGGTGACCGGCACCGCGCGGTGCTCCAACGGTCAGCATGGAGGTCGTCACGTCGGATCGTGTGAACCGCGGTGGCCTTGAATGGCCCTAGGGCTCCTCCTGGCGCTGGTGGCCGCGCTTGCCACGAACCTCTCGTTCCTGTTCAAGCAGCGCGGCGCGGTGCTCGCGCCCGAGGTCCAGTTCCGCCATCCGCTGCACAGCGCTGCGGCGTTGTTCCGCTCCCGATGGTTTGCGATCGGGTGGCTCGTCGCGCTCGTGGCATGGGGCCTGCACGTCGGCGCGCTGGCCGGCGCGCCGCTGTCGATCGTCCAGGCGGTACTCGGCGGCGGGCTCGTGTTCCTCGCCATCCTCGGCGACCGCTACTTCGGCCTCAAACTTGGCCGCCGGCAGTGGATCGGCGTGACCATCACCGCCGCCGGTCTGGCCGTCATCGCGCTCACCGGTGGGTTGAACTCAGACGCGGCGCGCCCGTACTCGCTCGCCGCGCTGATCGCGATCGAGAGCGGCGTGCTGGTGGCCGGCGCCACGGTCCTCGTGCTCGCGACGCGCCGTGACGCGCTGAGCAGTCGTCCAGGGCTGGTGCTGGGCGCCGCCGCCGGTGCGCTGTTCGGCGTCTCGGACATCGCCCTGAAGTACCTGACCCACGCCGTGGGCGGTGGGCTGCTCGGGCTCCTCAGCCCGTGGACCGGGGCCGCGATACTCGCGTCGATCATCGCCTTCTTCGCCTCGGCTCGTGCACTGCAGATCGGCCCGGGCCTCGAGGTGATCGCGTTGACGTCGCTGGCCGCCAACCTCACCGCCACGATCGGCGGCATCCTCGTCTTCCGCGAGCCCCTGGGCAACAGCTCACCCGCCGTCGTCGCCCGACTGATGGCCTTCGGCCTGGTCATAGCCGGCGGGGCGCTCATCCCTTCACCGACCCGCACCCGACGACCGCACCGTTGGCGTGCCGCGGTGAGGCACCGCCGGCACCCACCGACGACGAAGCCTTGGTAGCGCCACGCCTGAGCGCGTGACTGACGGCTTCTAGGTCTCGTACCACTCCGGCGGGTTGTCGAGCTCGGCGGTGAGCTCCTTGGGGTGGATCGGCAGCACCGCGGACACGTCGGCCGGGCAGACGTACGCCGACAGCGGCGTGTCGTCGCGACTGTTCGGGGTCAGCTGCACCTGGACGAAGCGCGTCCCTGGAGGGGCGTCCTCGATGCGCTGCACGACGATGTCGGCCGGGTCCTGGCACCAGATGGGCTCGGAGTCGGCGCGCAGGAAGATCTTGCAGGGCATGGTCGGCGAGTGTACGTGTCGGCGCCCGGCCGATAGGCTCGGTGTAGTGGAGCACAACGAGATCCGTACCCTGGTCGACCGCCTCTCACGCAGCCACGCGTCGGGGGGCCGGTCGATCGCGCGGGCGGCGATCGTGGCCGAGGGCGCCGACGCGGCGGACGTGATCGCCTGGATCCTCGCCCACGACGGGCAGCCCGAGTCGGGCGCAAGCGCCGTCCCGGCCGCCGGCCTGCACCGCCGGCGCGTCAGCGACGCCGCGGCCTCGGGGAACAGGCCGCCGGTGCGCTACGTCCTTCCGGCGTCGGCCTTCGTCCGGCCGTCCGCGACGGGCTCGACGTCTGAGCGCTAGCTCACGCCGACGGGCACGCGCTCGGGCTCCCGGGCCACCGGCCGCCACGTCGATGCGACGGACTTCGTCGCCCCACCGCCCGGGAACGCGAGGCGCAGGATCTTCTTGGCCACCGACCGGTACTGCTTGCCGAGGGGACCGGTGAGGTACGGCAACCCGTACCGCTTGCAGACGGCGCGCACCTGCGGCGCGATCTCCGCGTAGCGGTTGGACGGCAGGTCCGGGAAGAGGTGGTGCTCGACCTGGTAGGAGAGGTTGCCCGTCATCAGGTGAAACAGCGGCGAGCCGTCCAGGTTGCACGACCCCAGCAACTGGCGCACGTACCACGCGCCGCGGGTCTCGTCGTCGAGCTGCTCCTCGGTGAACGTGTGCGCGCCGTCCGGGATGTGGCCCATGAAGACGACCGTGTGCACCCAGACGCTGCGGGCGATGTTCGCGGTCAGGTTGCTGAGCAGCGTCGTCTTGAAGCCGCGGCGCCCCGAGAGCGCAGGGAAGACGAGGTAGTCCTTTGTCAGCTGGCGACCGGCCTTGGTGAGGAACGCGACGACCTCGGCGCGGGCCTGCTCCTTGGACTTCTCGCCGCGGCGCACCGCATCGAGCTCCATGTCGTAGAGCGCGATGCCCCATTCGAACGTCGCGGCCATGAGCATGCCGTAGATCGGCTGCAAGAGGTAGACGGGCTTCCACGGCTGATCGGGATCCACGCGCATCGCCGAGTACCCCAGGTCACGGTCCTTGCCCAGGACGTTCGTGTACGTGTGGTGCTGGTAGTTGTGCGCGTGCTTCCACGACCGCGCGGTGGAGGCGGCGTCCCACTCCCACGTCGAGGAGTGGATCGACGGGTCGCGCATCCAGTCCCACTGACCGTGCATGACGTTGTGGCCGATCTCCATGTTCTCGATCGCCTTGGCGACCGCGAGCACCGCCGTGCCGAGCACCATCGCCGGGCGCCTGCGCGAGAACACGAGCAGTCCACGACCGGCGACCTCCAGCGCCCGCTGGGCCGCGATGACCCTGCGGATGTAGGCCGCGTCGGGGGCACCGAGATCCGCACGCACCGCATCGCCGATGGCATCCAGTTCCGCCGCGATGGCCTCCAGATCGGCAGCGGTCAGGTGCTGCATGGGGTCAGCGGTGCTCATGGTGGCGTGGGTCTCCGATCGGGGAAGGCGGCTCGTCGCACACCGGTCCCGCAGCGCACGCGCTTCAGGAGCGTAGATGGCGCGGCTAAATTCTGAGCCGGCCGCAGTGCACCGGGCTCGGGCGCGCCGGGCGCGTTTCGGGTTAGGGTCGGCGCCATGTCACGCAAAGGATGGGGGCAGGTCGGCTGCATCGCGGCGCTCGCGGTGCTGGCGGTGGGCGGCGGCGCGTCGGCGGGCGCCGCGGTCACGCCGTACGGGACCCACGACGCCGGCGGCTTCCGCAACGTCCTGCCGCCCGGCACGGCCGGGGTGTCGAGCCTGGTCGACTTCGCCACGTTCACCGCGCTCGGCACGCGGCCAGCGCACTCCTTCGACCAGCTGCCGCTGTACCGCGATCTGCAGTACGCGTCGCCGACGCTGACCGACGGGCAGATCCCCGACTTCTTCAAGGACGCGACGTTCGGCGTCAAGGACGGGGAGATCGCCTCGTCGCTCGCCCCCCGCCCGGGCGTGACGATCCTACGCGACAAGGCCTACGGCGTCCCCCACGTCTACGGCGACACGCGCGCCGACGTCATGTTCGGGGCCGGGTACGCCGGCGTGCAGGACCGCCTCTTCCTCATGGACGTCCTGCGCCACACCGGACGCGGGCAGCTGTCGTCGTTCGTCGGCGGCGGTGCGGGCAATCGCCAGATGGACCGCACCCAGTGGGCGCTCGCGCCGTACGACGAGGCCGACTACACCGCCCAGATCCAGGCGGCGCCGCGGCTGTACGGCGAGGAGGGCACACGGCTCGTCGCCGACGTGACCGCCTACGTGGACGGCATCAACGCCGCCATCGCCGCCGCGCGCGCGGACCCCTCGAAGCTGCCGGTCGAGTACACGTTGCTGAACATCCCGCTGCGGGACTGGAAGCGTGAGGACGTGCTGGCGACCGCCTCGCTCGTCGGTGGCATCTTCGGCAAGGGCGGCGGCTCGGAGCTGAAGTCCGCCCTGCTCGCGCAGGCGCTGCAGACGCGCTTCGGCACGGCCGCGGGGCGCAAGGCGTGGCGCGATCTGCGCTCCAAGGACGACCCTGAGGCCAAGGTCACCGTCACGCAGCGCTTCCCCTACCAGACCCAGGACGCGTTCTCCAAGCGCGGGCTGGCGATGCCCGACCGCGGGTCCGTCGTGGACGCGCCGGTCGCGCCACCGCTGACGGCGGCGGCTCTGCGCTCGGCGACGCGGGACATCGGCAGCCAGCTGCTGCGCAGCTTCGGCGCCAAGCCGCACGCCTCCAACTGGGAGCTCATCAGCGCACGGCACTCGGCGACCGGACATCCTCTCGGCGTCCTCGGGCCCCAAGTGGGCTACTACGTGCCGCAGATCCTCATGGAGGAGGACCTGCACGGGCCTGGCATCGACGCGACCGGCGCCTCGTTCGCCGGCGTCAACCTCTATGTCCAGCTGGGCCACGGCCGCGACTACGCGTGGTCGGCGACGACGGCGACCTCCGACAACGTCGACACCTTCGCCGAGGTCCTCTGCCAGGACGACGTCCACTACCTGTACAAGGGCAAGTGCCTGGCGATGGAGAAGCTCGAGCGCCGCAACGCGTGGACGCCGAACGCGAGCGACTCCACACCGGCGGGCCGCGAGACGCTCACCGCCTACCGGACGGTGCACGGCATCGTCATCGCCCGCGGCAAGGTCGGCGGCAAGCCGGTCGCGTTCGTCTCGGCGCGAACGACCTACGGGCACGAGGCAGACTCGGCCCTCGGCTTCAGCCGCCTCAACGACCCGGACTTCGTGAGGGACCCCGCGTCCTTCCGCCGCGCGACGGACGGCATCTCGTTCGCCTTCAACTGGGCGTACATCGACAGCGACAACATCGCCTACCAGCTGTCGGGCGCCTACCCGGTACGGGCGACGGGCGTCTCGCCCGACTTCCCCGTGCTGGGGACCGGCGCATACGACTGGAAGGGCTACGACCCGGTCGACCGCACCCAGCGGATCGTCCCGCTGAACTCGCGGCCGCACGCGGTCAACCCCGACTCGCTCGTCTCCTGGAACAACAAGCAGGCTCCGGGGTGGAGCGCGGCCGACGACAAGTTCAGCTATGGCTCCGTGCACCGGTCGCAGATGATCGACCGCCGGGTCAGGGCGTCCTACGCGGGCGGCAAGAAGGCGACCATCGCCCAGCTCGTGCAGGCGATGGAGGAGCCGGCCAGCGAGGATCTGCGCGGCCTGGTCCTCGTGCCGGTGCTGCGCACGGCGATCGGCAACCCGAGCGACCCGCAGCTGAAGGCGGCGCTGAAGCTGCTGTCGGACTGGTCGGCGGCCGGCGCGCACCGGCGCGACCTGGACAAGGACGGCAAGGACGACGACACCCCCGCGATCACGCTCATGGACGCGTGGTGGCCGCGCCTGACGAAGGTCGTGCTCCAGGACGCGATCGGGCCGGACGCCACGCGGCGCCTGACCGACCTCGTGCGCTCCTCGGCCGTCCTGCCGGGGGACGCACCGACCGCGCCGGACTACAACGACGGGTGGTACGGCTACATCCACAAGGACCTGCGCGACCTGTTCGCGCCCGCGTCCGTGAAGGGCCGCTTCTCGCGCGGGTACTGCGGTGGCGGCTCGCGGACCAGGTGCCGGCGGGCGCTGCGAGCCTCGCTGACGGCGGCGCTGAAGGTCACGGCGCAGGAGCTGTACGCCAAGGGCGACTGCGCCGCGAAGCCGGACCCGGCGTGCTATGACCAGAACCGCTCGACGATCACCGGCGCGATCTCCCAGCCCCCGTTCCCGTTCCAGAACCGGCCGACCTTCCAGCAGGTCGTGACGCTCGACCGGCGGCTGCCGCGGTGATCGCCGGCTGATCGTGGGGCGTCGGCGTTCGGCCGTCAGCCGGCGGGGCGGTCGACGGCGTCCGCGATGACCTTGAAGCCGGTGAGCGTCAGCGGCCCGAACGAGGTGATGAGGGCGACGTCGACCGCGTCGCGACCACGACCGACGACGACGCGCCCGGTGCGCGGCGTGTTGTTGCGCGCGTCGAAGGTGCGCCAGCGACCGTCAAGCCAGACCTCGCACCATGCGGCAAAGTCCATCTCCTCGTGGATCGCTCCGGGGCCGATCGCGGGGATGTAGCCGAAGACGTAGCGCGCGGGGATGTTCAGCGCCCGGCAAAAGCTGATGGCCAGGTGCGCGTAGTCGCGGCAGACGCCCTGCCCGGCGATGTAGACGTCCTTGGCGGTCGTCCACGGGTTGGACGCCGCGTGGTCGAACTCCAGATGGCCGTGGACGAAGTCCATGATCGCCTGCACCCGCGAGCCGCCCGGCGGCAGGTCGCCGAAGCGCTGCCACGCATCGTGGCCGAGCTCGTCGGGCAGGGCGAAGCGGCTGGGCATGACGTACACCATCACGTCGTCGGGCAGTTCGCCGACGGGCGTCTCGGGCACGTCGAGGTCGATGTGGTCGTCGGGATCCGTGAGGACGAGCTGCGCTTCGTAGGCGATCCGCGACGCGCCCTCGGCGATGGTCAGACGCTCGCAGCGGTTGCCGTAGAGATCGATGTAGGCGTAGTGGTCGACGCCCGTGTCCCACTGCTCGCGCTCGAGCTGGACGCCCGGCTGCGGGCACGGCGCGACCTGCATGATCGCCGCGATCGCCTGGGTGGATTCGAACTCGAACTGGCACCCGACCCTCAGCGTGAGGCTGTCGGTCGGCTTGGTGGCGGCCTCGGCCGGCGGCGTGGGTGTGGTCATCGGCCACCAACGATAGGCGGTCTTTTCGCGACGCCGGACGAGGTCGCCGAAGACACCGTCCCACAACATGCTCCCGGTCCGCTACAACCTGTGCATGAGCAACCTCACGCGTCGCGACCGGGAGTCCCGCGCGTTCGCCCTTACGATGACCACCGGCGGCCTCGGCCTGGCGAGTGTCGTCACGTTCGCCCTGTTGATCTTCGGCGTCGGCAGCTTTGGCATCTTCCTCCTGCTGCTGATCGGCACCATCGTCTCGCTGATGGCGCTGCGCACGACCATGAAGCGCTGACCGCATCAACCACGGGGGGTGGCGTGTCCGTACTCACGCCGTGTTAGACACGACCCTACGCCCCCGGCTGCTTCTGCTCGGCCTGCTGCTCGGTGCCATCAGCGTCGCGCCGTCGCCGGCCGTGGCGGACGTCACGGGCCCGCAGATCGTCTCGTTCCTCAACGCGCAGCGCGCTGCGCACGGCATCCCGGACGGGATCTTCGAGGACCCCGCCCTGTCGGAGGCCTGCGCCAAGCACGACCGCTACGGGGCGACGAACGGCCAGCTCGTCCACGACGAGGACCCCGCCAAGCCCGGCTACACGGCGGAGGGGGACGACGCCGCCGGCAAGGCGGTCCTCTACCGCAGCGACACCTGGAGCGCGACGGCCAACCCGTTCGAGCTCGCGCCGATCCACCTGCACCAACTGCTCTCCCCGTTCCTGGATCGCGTGGGTGCCTACGAGACGCAGGGCTACGGCTGCGCGACGACGATGGCGTCGATCGGGCGGCCGCCGGAGGCCGCCGACACGCTCTTCACCTACCCCGGCGACGGCACGAAGAACTGGCGCACCTCGGAGGTCGACGACGAGGGCGCGCTCACGCCGGGTGCGACGGCGGGCATCCCGCCGGGCACCCGCACCGGCCCGACGCTCTACGTCATGGCCAGCGGACCCGGGCTGCGGTGGACCTCGAACACAAAGGTGCGGGCCGCGTCGCTGACCGGTCCCGCGGGCGCCGTCGACATCGTCACCTTCGACCGCTCCAGCCCCCAGGTCGGCCCCTACCTGCCGGCCGGGGCCCAGCTGCTGCCGCGGGCACCGCTGGCCGCCGGCGCAACCTACACGGCCGCCATCCGCCTGCAGGTCACCGGTGACGACGGCATCCCCCGCGAGGTCGCCAGGACGTGGTCGTTCACCACCACCTTCGCCGCACTCCCCGTGACGACGCCGTCCCCGGAGCTGCTCATGCAGAACGGCCTGGGCGCCAAGGCCGCGTGCGCGACGGCGCTCGGCTTTGGCGGCATCCGGAGCAGGCAAGGCGTGCGCCGGCTGCGCGTCCGGACGACCGCATGCCGGCCCACGATCCTGCGGTTGACGCTCAAGCGGCTGGGCCGCACGGCGCTGACCCGCACCGTCCGCCTCAAGGGGACGGGGACCCGAACGGTCACGATCCTGCTGCCGCGCCGTCTGCGCGCCGGGCGCTACGGGGTCGTCGTGACGGTGGCGGGGGCGAGGCTGTCGTTAAGCACGATGGTGCCGGCGGTGCGCTGAGCGACAGGCTGCGCCGCCGGCGCTCGCCGTCCGCCGGGCGGGCGCGGTCAGCGGTCGTAACGTCCGGCAACGCAGCGCCACGCCAATCGAGCGTCACGTTCCTGCTACTGGGTGACCGATATGTGACCGTCGATCGGTCAGGCACCTTCAAGCGAGGGCGGGGCGGCGGTCGCCACTCTTCGAGCCACCGGCGGGGCCGACGATCGCCACGCCCAGCAAACGCGGCGCCACGCCAATCGAGCGTCACGTTCCTGCTACTAGGTGACGGATACGTGACCACCGATCGGCCAGACACCCTTCAAGCGACCAGGCGCGCACGACGGTCGCCACGCCCGGCAACCCGACGCCACGCCAATCGAGCGTCACGTTTCTGCTAACGGGTGACCGATATGTGCCGTCGATCGGTCAGTCGGGAGCGGCTGAGCGGTCCGGACCGTCGTTCCTGGCCAGGAGCGCGAGGAGGGACATGCCGCCAGGCCAGACCTCCTCACAGCAGCGCGGCTGAGCGGTCCGGATCGTCGTTCCTGGCCAGGAGCGCGAGGAGGGACAGGCCGCCAGGCCGGACCTCCTCGCAGCGACGCCGCCAGGGGCGACGAGGCGCACCGCTCAGACGGGCTGCAGCGACGCCGCCAGGGGCGGCGAGGCGCACGGGTCAGACGCCCCCGAGCGTCCGTCGCAGATCGTCGGCGAGCTCCGTCTCGAAGTTGTCGAGGTCATCCCATGTGACGCGCACGGTTCTGACGCCCGCTGCCAGCAGGCGGCGGTCGCGGCGCCGATCGCGCACGGTGGCGGTGCCGCGCTCGTGAAAACGGAGGCCGTCCAACTCCACGACGACTCGCGCCCCGGCGAACCACACGTCCATCTCCCGCAGCTCGCCGTCACCGATGTCGATGAGCACGCCCTGCTTCCCCGAGGGCAGCCCGTGGCGCCGGCAGAACCGCTCGAAGGCGCGCTCCAGCTGACTGCGCGTTCGGCCCTTGGACGGGTCCAGCGCGCCGAGCGCGGCGCGCACGACTCGCGCTCCGGGACGGCCGCTGACGCGTCGCAGCAGCTCACGCGTCGCGCCGGCGTGGAGCCATCCTTTGACTGCCGCTTCCTCGATCACCGCTGCGACGAGCGAAGCCGGGAGCCTCCCGGCCGCGTCGGCGATCGCGGCCAGCGGCGACAGCGCGGCGACGCCACGTCGGTGCCTGACGTCCCGACGAGGGTCAAACGGCCGGCGCGAGACCGTGACGCCGCGCGACGACCGGCGATGGGTCGGCGCCAGGACCTCGATCCGGTCGCCGGACGAACCGCCCTTCAGCAGCCCCCAGAACACGAGCGACGGTCGGCCCGCGAGAACAGCGTCCGATCCGACGTCAAGCAAGGCGGCCAGCAGGCGCCCCTCGGTTGTCGTATGGCGATGCCCGACGCTGTACACCCGCCGGTGTCGCAGATGCAGGCGCGCCGTCGCCACGGCATGCCGCCGCTGCGCATCCGAGACGCCGCACTCGAGGAGCTGCCGCGCGTCGATGAGGCCGCGCTGCGCCGTCGCGACATCGGCAACACGACGCCACGCCGATCGCGCGTCACGTTCCCGCTGCTGGATGACGGACATGTGACGCTCGATCGGCATGGCCCAAGTCTTGGCCAGACCGCCGCCACAGCGCTACGACACATCTGTGCCAGACCTGCGGCAAAACCGCGGCGATGCTCGCCACGCCGATCGCGCGTCACGTTCCGGCTACTGAGTGACCGATACGTGACCACCGATCGGTCAGTCGGGAGCGGCCGAGCGGTCCGGACCGTCGTTCCTGGCCAGGAGCGCGAGGAGGGACATGCCGCCAGGCCAGACCTCCTCACAGCAGCGCGGCT
>JAOPZJ010000030.1 GCA_025964155.1 Solirubrobacterales bacterium | reverse complement strand
CGCGCTGCGGGCCGTAACCGCGATGTCGTAGCCGGCGCCGGCGAGCGCAATGGCGACACCGCGTCCGATCCCTCGACTGGCCCCGGTGACAAGAGCGGCGTGACCCATGGCGTTCACCCTAGGTCCGCCCGCGCGACCGCCAGGCGATGCCAGGCGGCACGAGGTGGAGAAAGCTCCAAGGACCACGAGCGCGTCCGCCGACGCGCCCTCGCGTACGCGCGTGAAGATAGGTGATGTGACCGCCACCTCCGCCTCCACGACCGAGCACGTCACCGAGCCGCTGGCCTCGTGGCTGACGCACGCCCTGGGCGATCCCGGTCCGTTCGTCCTGGATCGCCTCAGCGGCGGCAACTCGAACGAGACGCTGATGCTGCGCTCGCCGACCGCACGGCGCGTCCTGCGACGGCCACCGCACGATGCGATCGATGCGACCGCCCACGACATGGGCCGTGAGCATCGGCTGCTGACGGCGCTCGCGCGAACCGACGTCCCGGCTCCGGCGCCGCTGGCCCTGTGCGACGACCTTGACGTCGTGCCCGCCCCGGCGCTCGTCATGGAGGCCGTACGGGGCGTCGCGCTGACGACCGACATGCCGGCCTCGTACGCCGGCGGGCCGGACACCACGCGCGGGATGGGCGACGCGATCATCGACGCGATGGCGCTGCTGCACCGCGCCGACTGGCGCGCGGCCGGGCTCGGCGACTTCGGGCGGCCCGACGGCTTCCTCGACCGCCAGGTCGGTCGCTGGGGGCGCCAGCTGGAGCGCTACCGCGTCCGCGACCTGCAGTGGCACGCGGAGCTCGGTGCGTGGTTGGCGGACCACCGGCCGCCGGCCGGCACGCCGGGCATCCTGCACGGCGACTTCCACATCGACAACTGCCTGCTGAGCACCACCGAGCCGATCGCGGTCGCGGCGATCATCGACTGGGAGATGGCGACGATCGGAGACCCGCTGCTGGACCTCGGGCTGTTCCTCGCGTTCTGGGGTGACGACCGCCCCGAGGCTCCGGCGATGCCGAAGGTCCAGGCGGTCTCCCGCGGGGGTGGCGCCCCCTCACGGGCTGCCCTGGCCGAGCGCTACGCCGAGCGCAGCGGGCGCTCGGTCGAGCACCTGGACTGGTACATGGCGCTCGCGTTCTGGAAGCTCGCGACGATCGTCGAGGGCGCCTACGCCCAGTACGTGTCGGGTGCGCTGCGCACGCCCTACGCCCGCGACCTCGAGCACGACGTGCCGCGGCTGCTGGCCGAGGCGGCCGGGTTCGCCGGCCTGCGCTGATCAGCGCAGCGACCGTCGGCCCAGCGTCGTCGAGAGCGCCACCGCCAGCACGAGCACCACGCCGTTGACGACGTCGGTGTACGTGAACGCGAGGCCGCCGACGATCAGGCCCTGGGAGACCCAGACGAGGAACGTCCCGCCGACGAGCGCCCCCCAGACGGTGAATCGGCCGGTGGACAGCACGACGGTGGACAGGAACGCGGCGGCGAAGGCGGGGAGCAGGAAGCCGACGCCGGCATCGGGCGAGGCCGATCCTTGGTTGGCGGCGAGGATGATCCCGGCGAACGCCGCGAGGACGCCTCCGAGCACGAACGCCTTGATCGTCTCCTTCTCCGGATTCACGCCGGCCAGGCGCGCGGCCTCCGGATTGCTGCCCGTCGCGTGCAGGTAGCGCCCGTAGGTCGTGCGGGTGAACAGCACCCACACGAGCAGGCCGACGATGAGCAGGATGCCGATCGTCCAGGAGGTGGCGTCGATCCACGTGGGAAGACCCAGGCCGATGGCGATCGCACCGACGACGAGGACGATCGCGGCGCTGATGGCGTCCCACGTCCGCGGGGCCTGCGACGCGGGGCGCGCGCGCCGCAGCATGAAGAACACGGCGACCGCCACGCCGGCGACGCCGATCCAGAGGAGGAACGACGGGAACTTGTGGCCGAACGCGCCGATCGAGTCCGGGCCGCTGAACCAGCCCGGCAGCGGCGCGGAGTCGTCCTTCGGACTGAGCTGCGTGCCCTTGCCGTAGACCGACGCAAACCCGCCGAACAACCCGCCGGTGCCAAGCGTCGCGATGAAGGTGTTGACCTTCAAGCGCATCACGAGCAGGCCGTTGATGAGCCCGCCGAGCAGGCCGATGCCGAGGCATACGAGCACGACGAGCGCGAACGGCCAGTCCTGGTTGATCTTCAGCCCGATCGCGAGGAAGGTCGTGAGCGTCGCCATGCCACCGACCGAGAGGTCGAACTGGCCGGCGATCAGCGTCCCCATGACCGCGAGGCCGAGGAGCAGCACGGGCGCGTTCTGGTGGATGTCGAGGAAGCGCGCGTCGGTGCTGGCGAACTTGTCGCCCAGCCAGACGACGTACACGGCGAACACGATCAGGAACGCGACGAAAGTGATCGAGCCCTGGAACGCCTTGGAGCGCGCGACGTGCCGCAACGCCCCTTCGCGGGGCTGCGTCGCGGGCACGATCGGCTCGGAGGCGGTGGTGGTGGCGAGGTCGGGTGAGGACATCAGATGAACGCCTCCAGGGCGTCGGGGGTGATCTCGTCGATGGTGGTGAAGTCGCGCAGCCTCCCCTGCTCGACGACGGCGATCCGGTCGCAGACGGCAAACAGGTCCTCGGAGTCCGAGGAGATGAGGAGGACCGCGGCGCCCTCGCTGCGCAGGCCGCGGATGAGGTCGTACAGCGCCTCGCGGGTCTGGACGTCGACCCCTCGCGTCGGCTCGCACAGCACGTAGACGTCGGGCTTGCGGAAGACGGCGCGGCCGAACACGACCTTCTGCTTGTTGCCGCCTGAGAGCGTGGCGAAGGCGGCATCGGGGTCGGCGGGCAGCACGTTCAGCCTCCGCACCATCGCCTCGGTGTCCGCGCGCTCGGCGCCGGCGCGCACGAGCCGCAGGCGGCTGCGCCAGTCCGGCAGCGAGGAGATGGTGAGGTTGGCCTGCACGCTCATGTCACCGAAGCCGCCTTGGCTCTCGCGGTGGGGCGGCACGAGAGCCAGCCGCATGCCGTCGGCGCGGACCACACGCCCCGAGCGCGGGCGGATCGCCCCGTACGCGAGGTAGCCGACATCATGCAGGCCCGATCCCGCCAGCCCGGTGAGGCCGACGACCTCGCCGGCGTGGAGAGCGAGGTCGACGGGGCCGGCGCGCCCGCCGCACGCCTGCTCCAGGCGCAGGCGCTCGGGCCCGCGCGTCGCCGTCGCGTGCACCATCGCGCCCTCGGGACGCTCGGCGGCCACGAGCATCTCGACGAGCTGCGCGCGATCGAGGCCGGCCGCCTTGACGTCGGCAGCGATCGCACCATCCAGGAGGACGACGATCCTCTCGGTCGCGTCGAGGATCTCCGACAGCTTGTGGCTGACCATGATCACGGTCGCACCCTGGGACGCGACGGTGTCGCGCAGCGTCGTGATGAGTCGGTTGGCGTCCTGTGGTGGCAGCGTCGACGTCGTCTCGTCGATGAAGAGCACACGCGCGCCGCGGGAGAGCAGGCGCGCGACGGCCACCAGCGTCTTCTCGCCTGGCGCGAGCTCACCGACGAGCGTCGTCACCGGACGGTCCAGCCGCACGGTCTGGAGGGCGGCCTCGGCGCTGCGGCGCTCGCGGCCGCCGTCGAGGACCGGGCCCAGGCGGCGCATCGGCGCCTCGCCGAGCCGCAGGTTGTCGACGATCGAAAGGTCGTCGATGAGCCCGAGGTCCTGATGGATGAACCCGACCTCGGGCCGCTCCGCGAGGCTGCGCACGGGCGCCCCGGCATACGTGATGTCCCCGCTCGTGCGGGTGTACACGCCGCCGAGGATCTTGATGAGCGTGGACTTGCCCGCCCCGTTCGGCCCCATCAGACCGACGAACTCGCCGGACCGGATGGTCAGGTCGATGCCGCCCAGGACCTCGTTGGGACCGAAGCTCTTGCGCAGTCCGCTGATGACGATGTCGTGCATGGCGAAGGCGCCTCCCGCGGGGCGGGCGGACGACCCGGAGGCCGCCCGCCCGCCGTCGCGATCAGCTCAACCCTGGCCCCAGAGCTTCGAGAACATGGCCTTGTAGTCGAAGTCCGCCGGAGCGAAGAAGCCCCCGGCCACGTCGGATGCGTTGTCCTTCGTCACGAGGGCGACGGGCAGCTTGTCCGACACCCACGCCTGCTTGCCTGCCTTGATCCGGGCGACCTGATCCATGGCGCCCCAGGAGGCGTACGGGAACGGCGCCGCCGTCGTGGCCGCAGCTCCTCCGGTGCCCTTTTCCATGAGCTTCACGTAGTCCGGCGACGCGTCGTAGCCGGTCATCTTGAAGTCCGAGCGCCCCTGCTGTGCGGCGGCCTTGGCGAACGGGATCGCGGCCGGGTCATACGGCGCGGCGACGAAGTCCAGCTGGCCGGTCGGATGCGACGCCAGCATGCCGGTGAACGTCGGGGCGCCGGCCTTGGCCAGATCCGAGGTCGGGAAGTCGGCGTTCTCGACCTGGCACCCTGGGCAGAGCTTTGTCAGCTCCTGCGTCATGTTCTTGCGACGCTCGGCGACGATCGGGAAAGACTTGTCGTCGTAGCTGACGATCTTCGCCTTGCCGTCCTTCGCGTTGGCGGCGATCCACGCGCCGATCGCTTTGCCCTCGGCGATGCCTCCGGACGAGACGTCGACGACCTTCCCCTTGAACGCCGGGTTGACGCACATGACGCACGCGATCGGGATCTTCGCCGCGGCTGCCGCGTCGACCGCCGCCTTGATGGACTGGGCGTCCATCGAGACCATCACGATGCCGTCGTACTTCTGCTGGACCGCCTGCTGCACGAAGCCCGCCTGCTTGGCCGGGTTGAACTCGCCGTCGAAGATCTGCGACGGCGTCCAGCCCATCGCCTTGGCGGCGATCTGGACGTCCTTGGCGCCCTGCAGGCAGTTGATGCCGGCGTTGCCACACGAGATCACCGCGACCTTGCCGGTGCCCGGATCGAACGCCTCGGTGGGCTGCGGGAACTTCACACCCGCCGTCTTGCTGTACGCGGCGACCTCGGCGGCGGCATCACCGCCGGACGCCGCGGTCTGCGTCGCCGTCTTGGCGCCGGTGTCGGCCGACGTGGCGCTCTTGTTGTTGTTGTCGCTGCCGCAGCCGGCAGCGAAGACCAATGCGGCTAGGGCAGCGCCAAACGCTGCACGGCCACGGAACGTGGAACTCATCTGAATTCTCTCCTGACTCGACACCACCGTGGACCCCATTGGTCTCGGCCTATCGAAAACGACGCTAGGCGAGCGGCCGAGTGCCGGTGGGGGAGTCCTCAGGCGGGCTTGTGGACATCTCTAACAGCCCCGGAAAACCCGTTGCTTGCAGGGAGATCCTGCGGCTGCGTGCGGGCTGCGAGCAGCCGTGCTGACCAGCTGGACGGGTCCGCGACGAGCTGCGTCCACGGACCGGGCTCAAGACGCAGATCGCCCTCGACCAGGCCTGCGGGAAGGACGAGCGCAAGCTCGGTCGCGCCACCTTGCAAGGCGGCCGTCGCGGTGCGCGCCAGGACGCCCGCCGACCCCGGTCCCTCCCACGGCACGTCGATCAGCACGCGCTCGGCGGAGGGATCCTCCGGCCCCGTCATCGTGGTGTAGCCGTCGGGCACGTCCTCGGAGATCGGGAGGCCGCGGCGCTCGTCGCACCACGCCAGCAGGCTCGCGACGCGCGGCCCGGGCTGCGCGGGAACGAGCCGCACGTCACCGGCGGCGACGATGCCGCTGATGCCGTCGATCGCGACACGGTCGCCCTCGGCGACCGTGCGCTCGGCGAAGGTCGCCCGGCGCGCCGTCGGGTCGACGGCGAGGGTCCGCACGCCGCAGACGGCCGGACGCCCGATGCCGCGCGCGACGACGGCGGCGTGGCTCGTCCGTCCGCCGACCGCGGTCACGATGCCGACCGACGCGATGATGCCCGCGATGTCCTCAGGCGAGGTCTCGGGGCGGATGAGCACGACGCGCTCGCCGCCGTCTGCGAGCTCTTGCGCACGGGCGGCGTCGAAGACCGCGATGCCGACGGCGGCGCCGGGCGCGGCGGGCGTGCCCTCACCGAGCACGTCGAGGTCCTGCTCGCGCGCGAAGACCGGGGCCTGCAGCTGGGTCATCGCGGCGACCGGGATCCTCGCGACCGCGTCCTCGACGCTGATGAGCCCTTCCTCGACGAGGTCGACCGCGATGCGCACGGCGGCCGCGCCGCTGCGCTGACCGGCGCGCGCCTGCAGGATCCACAGCTTGCCGCGCTCGACGGTGAACTCCACGTCGCACATGTCGCGGTAGGCGGCCTCGAGCTTCGGGAGCGCGGCCTCGAGCTCGGCGTAGGCGTCGGGGATCTGGACGCGCAGCGTGTCCAGCGGCTCGGTGTCGTGCCCGCCGGCGACGACGTCCTCCCCCTGCGCGCGGGCGAGATAGTCCCCGTAGGCCTGCGGGGACCCGGTCGCGGGATCGCGGGTGAAGACCACGCCGGTGCCGGACGCCTCGCGGTACGTGCCGAAGACCATCGCCTGCACGGTGACGGCGGTGCCCAGATCGTCGGAGATCCCGGCGTAGCGGCGGTAACGCCGCGCGCGGCGGCTGTCCCACGAACGCCAGACGGCCTGGATCGCCTCGGCGAGCTGTTCGGACGCCCGGGTCGGGAACGGCCGTCCCCCCTGCTCCAGGATGAGTGCCTGGAGCGCGGAGCAGTCCTGCTGCGGCCCGGTGCCGTTGGCCAGCGCCGCGCCGACGCGCTCGGCGTCGATGCCGCGCACGACCGTGGCGAAGGTCTCCAGCAGGCGGCGGAAGAGCGGCCATGCGAAGTCCGGGTCAGTCGTCTGCGCGAGTCCGGCGGTCACCTCCTCGTTGAGCCCGAGGTTGAGAACCGTGTCCATCATGCCGGGCATCGAGACCGGTGCCCCTGAGCGGACGGACACGAGCAGCGGGTCAGCGGCGTCCTCGAGGCGGCGGCCGAGGGTCTCCTCCAGCCACGTCACGCATTCGGTCAGCTCCGCGGCGATCTGCGGCGGGATGCCGTCCGCACCGTCGCGGCGCGCCCGCCAGCCGTCGGTGGAGATCGTGAAGCCCGGGGGCGTCGGGAGCCCCAGGGCGTGCATGCGCACAAGGCTCGCGCCCTTGCCCCCGAGGAGCGTGGGGTTCTCGACCGGCGAATCGAAGGTGTGGATGAACCGTCGTACGGTGTGGGTTCCCGCTCGCAGCATGAACGCCATCGTCGCGCCGGCGCCCCGTATCCCGCCGACCTACCCCGACGGGCGTTGGCGATACCTCCAAGCGACCCGGGCCCGCCGGTCCGTGCCGGCGGCCGCGGGGCGCAGGATCGCATGTGTGCGCGCCTCCGAACGAGCCAACATCGCGGCCGCGTGCGTCGCGTCCGTGGCGTGCGGGTGGAATCTCACGAGTGTCGGCGCCGTCGCTGGGCCGCTGGCCGACCACTATGACGCCTCGCTGGCGACGATCGGGCTGCTCGGATCCGGGCTGTGGCTGACGCACGCACTCGTGCAGGCGCCCGCCGGGGAGGTCCTGGACCGGGTCGGTGTGCGCCGGGTCGCGGTGTGCGCGATGACCTTGCTGCTCGTGACGAACCTGGCGGGCCTGGTGGTCGGGAGCGTCGCGCTGCTCGCCGTCGTACGGGCCCTCACCGGCGTCGGATGCGGCGCCACGATGGTCGCCGCGAGCCTGCGGGCCCGGCCCGCGGGGGCGGCGGGTCAGGGCGCCATCGGCGGGGCGGTCAGCGCCGGGGCAGCGCTCGCCGTGGCGACGGG
>JAOPZJ010000006.1 GCA_025964155.1 Solirubrobacterales bacterium | reverse complement strand
AAGGGATCACGCAGAACCCGGAGATCCCGTTCGCCAAGTCGATGCCCGACTACATCATGCGCTGGCTGGCGTCCCGCTTCCTGGACGCCGATGACCAGGAGGAGCTCGGGATCCTCACGCCGGCCGTCCGCGCGCGCAAGGTCGCCCAGGAGGTCTCGCTGTCGGTGCAGTCCTCGGACACGAACGGCCCGGCGGCGGCCGCGACCGCTCCCGAGACATCGACGGCGCCGGCGACGCCGGCCGCGGCATCGCTGACGGACACCCCGCCGGTCGTTCCGGCGCGCATGGTCGGCCTGGACCTCGGGCCCGCCTGCGGCCAGTGCGGCGGCATGATGCAGCGCACCGGCTCGTGCTACACGTGCGGCAGCTGCGGCAACAACACGGGCTGCGGCTGAGCGGGAGACGGGTCACCGCAGTTGCCCGGGTTTGAACACGTGATCGCGGCGCCTGGCCACGTCTTGTCAGACATCGGCCGGCGTCTTTGACCCGGACTGGCCCGGGGGTTGCACGAAGGGGATCCTCGGATCCCCTTCGTCGTTCCTGGCGACACGACGGTGAAGCAAGCAGCCCGTTGGTTGGGTGGCCGAGTGCCGGGTCCACTCGCCGGGTGGTCGATGACGAAGACCGCGCCGTCCGCGGCGTTCGTCAGCACCCACCAGCAGCCCGGCCGTGGCCGAGTGCGGGATCCGCTCGCCGGGTGGTCGATGACGAAGACCGCGCCGTCCGCGGCGTTCGTCAGCAGCCGCCGCCCGTGCAGCGCCGTGGATCGCGTGGGTCTACAGATGCCCCGCGCAGCCGGCGCACAGCGCGTGATCCTGGGTATGGACAGGACGCTCACGCAGGCGCAACACGATGCCGAGCGCGATGCCGCAGAGGGCGCCGCCGGCGACGTTGCCCAGCGCCAGCACCGATGCGTCGTACTGGGTGATGTTCATGTAGCCCATGAGGGCGTTGACGGTCATGCCCATCGACCAGCCCAGCGCCGACTGGCCGGCGGCTGAACCTCGTCGGAGCATCTCGGTGATCTGGGGCATCACGCCGGCCAGGCCGAGGACGATGGCGGTGGTGGAGAGGATGGAGAGAAGCATGGGTCAGGTGTGCTTTTGGGGACGAGGGAGGAGGACGACGACGAGGCTGCCTCGTCGTTCTGCCGCGGGCGGGATCTCCGTTGAGGCCCGGCGGCGTCGAAGCAGCCTCCAACCAAGGTAAGGAGTGAGGTGCCCGGCTTCCACTCCTTGGGCAATGAGTTCAACGCAAAGACGGACTCGCGGGTCACGGAAGCCGGAGGACGGCGAATGACGTCGGGTCACAGGGGGGCGACCGGGGCACAAGGCCTGGCCGATGCGCGCCAGCATCGCTGCCGGGGCGCGGGCCGAGCTAAAGCCAGGTCGCGCCGTCGGCGAGGTCGCGCTCGCCGGGGAAGTCGGCAAGGTTGACTTCGAGCGCTTTGACGATGCGTCCGATGTCGGCCTTCGTACGGCGATAGTTGGCCGCCATGAACACCATTCCGAAATGTCCTGGTCCGCCGGGAGAGATCGCTTCGTGGTGAAGCGGGCGGAAGTCGACGAGGTTGTTCGTCACGACGGCGCGGCGTTGTGCGCGTGCCAGGTCCACGACCTCAGAATCAGAGAGCGCCTGATGTGGCTGGTACTCCTTGATGGCCTGCACGTCGTGCCCGCGGCCGCGCAACCGATGAGCGATGACCGCAGAGAGCAGCTCGTCAAGCAGCAGCTTCACCGGCGCAGCGCCGCTTGGCCGGCCAGCCACGCCGCGTGCGACTCGGCGGCCTCGCGCTCATTGCGCTGGGTCCACTCGTCGATCTCGTGGACTTCCTGCGGCCGTCGGCTGCCCCCGTGAACAGGTCCTAGCCGCGGAACACCTTCTCGCAGGTGCTCTTGACCGCGTCCTTGCGGTCCGCGGTCACCTTGTCACGGCCAGCGCCGCAGTCGATCGTGTCGCGGGCCCCGTCGCGCGCGGAGATCGTGTCATCGCCCCCGCCGGCGGTGACGTGGTCCTTGCCTGTGCCAGACGAGATCGTGTCGTTGCCCTGGCCGCCGTCGAGCCGGTCGTCGCCGCTGCCCCCGGTCAGCCGGTCGCCGCCGCTCCCGCCGGCGACCCGGTCGTCGCCGCTCCCGCCGCTCAACCGGTCGTTGTTCGCGCGCCCGAACAGGCAGTCGTCCCCGCCGCGCCCGTCGAGGACGTCGCGACCGGGGGTGCCGACCAGCACGTCACGGCCGGGGGTCCCGACGAGGTAGGCGACTGTGCCGGGATCCTGGCAGGTGCGCGGGACGACGGGCGGTGGCGGTGGTGGCGGTGGCGGTGGCGGTGGTACGGAGCCGCCGGGCACGACTGCCGGAACGTCGGGCGGAGGCGCTGCGGAGCACGCGCCGCCGGCGGACGTCGAGGCATTGCGGTAGATCATCACGGCGTGGTGGCCGGCGTCGGCGATCACGAGCTCCGGCCGCGCGTCCGCGGTCAAGTCGCCGACGGCAAGGGTCACGCGCGTGGCCGTCGCCGGGTCCTGGTACCCGAGTTGCGGGAGGTCCTGACCGCTGTCGAAGCTCCCGGCGCCGTCGCCGAGGTGGACCATTCCCTGGCCGTGGGTACCGGCGCCCACGACGTCGTTGCAGCCATCCCCATCGACGTCGGCTATCGCCACGCCATCGATGCCGGGCGTCGACGGCAGCGTCCTCGCGACCTGCTCGAGGCCGGTGGCGGTCCATTCGAAGTAGTGGATCGACGCCGCGCGCGCGCTCAGGCTGTTCACGGGCTTGCCCACGAGCACGTCGAGGTCGCCGTCATCCCCGATGTCACCGAGCGTCGCCGACTCGACGCCGGGCGAGCCGATCGGATCGCCAGGCACGGTGCGGATGCTGTCGGACCAGACCAACGGCGGGTTCAGCGGCGCCTGGTTCTTCCAGCCGAAGACGCCCATCTTGTCACCGCCTTCGGAAGTCACGATCTCATCGGGCAGCACACCGCTCTCGATGCCGTTCAAGTCGCCCACCGCGAGCGGCCCCTGCACCGGCGTGGGATGGCAGACGAGCTGCGCCGCATCGAGCTCGTAGCTGATGCAGAGCTGGCGGCCGAAGCTGCCCACTGCGTGCTGGAGCACGAGCAGCGGGACCGGGTTGCCGTCCGGGCGCCGGATCAGCGCGAGCATGTCGAGCGTGTCCGCGCCGAGGTACTGCTGAACCCCGAGGGGGAAGGCCTCCGGGTTGCTGAGCGCTCCGGTGCCGTGCCCCGTCAGCCGCACGACGTAGGGGGTGCACGCGACGTAGGCGTCGAGCTTGCCGTCGGGCAGGAGGCGGTTGCCCGTCGGCTGAGTCACGTCGCCGAGCGTGATGTCGACCGCGCTGCCCGCGCAGCTCGGTCCGGCGCTGTACTCCTGCATCGCGGCGAACGTCCCGTCGCCGTGGTTGAGCATCACCCCAACGCTGCCCAGCGCCGGAAAGGCGATCGCGATGTCGGTGCCATCGCGCCCGTCGAGGTCGCCGAGCGCGACGGAGTCGGGGGCGCCAGGCAGCGTCACGTCGGTCCGCACGAGGTTCACGGACGCGCCCGCGGGCGCTCCGCCCAGCGCCGCCCCTAAGAGCACCGCGAGCGTCCAGCGAGCAAGACGCCAGGCGGGAACCACGGTGGGCGCGAGCGTACAGCATGCGTCACCCCACCGAACGAACTTCCGGAACAGGTGCTAGACGAGCCGGCCGAGCGCCTGCATGAGCTCGTGGGTCATCTCCTGGCGGCGCTTCGGGTCATCGCTGCCGGCGGCCATGCAGTGCTCCACGTGCCCCTCGGCGAGACCGAGCGCGACCTTGTCGAGCGCCGCCTTGATCGCAGCGATCTGCTGAAGGATGTCCGGGCACCAGCGGTCGTCGTCGACCATCCCCTGGATGCCGCGCACCTGACCTTCGATGCGGCGCAGGCGCTTCTGGAGATCGTCCTTGCTCGCGGTGTAGCCGCGGGTCGCCGCTGTCGTGGAGGCCATACCCACACTGTACTGCAGGAGAGTGTAGGAGTCAGCCGTTTTCAGTGCTCCTCTCGGGACAGAGATATTTTCGCTCAATTCCTTGCGTAGATACCCCGTAGGTGTATTCTGTTGGTACTCCCCCCCAGTATCTAGGATCCGAAAGGCCGCTCCGCATGACCTCCACCTCCACTCCCGCTCGCACCTACGTCGTCGCCGGCATGACCTGCCAGCACTGCGTCACGTCGGTCACCGAGGAGGTGGCCGACGTCGCCGGGGTCGACGCCGTCTCGGTCGACCTTGCGTCGGGCGTGGTGACCGTCACCGGCGACAGCTTCACCGACGCGGACGTTCAGGCCGCGGTCGGCGAGGCCGGTTACGAGGTGGCGCCGTGAACGCCGGGACCCGGATCGCCGGGTTCGCGGCGGTGCTCGCCGTGACCTTCGGCGCCGCCGTCGCGGTCGGCGGCGCCGTTGACGTCGAGCGCGGCCAGAGCAAGGACAGCGCTGCGTCGGCGGCCCAGGCCAAGCAGGCCATGACCGGCATGGCCGCCGAAGGCCACGGCGGCACCGGTGCTGCCGACCACATGCCTCGTGGCCTGGCGGTCGCCGACGGCAAGCTGCGCCTCGTCGCGGACGACACCTCCTACGCGCCCGGGCAGACCAAGCCGTTCACCTTCCGGATCGTCGACCCCGACGGCACGACCGTGCGCGACTTCGACGTCGAGCACACCAAGCGCCTGCACCTGATCGCCGTCCGCCGCGACCTCACCGAGTACCAGCACGTCCACCCGGTGCAGGCCGCCGACGGCTCCTGGTCGGTGCCGCTGCGCTTTGACCAGCCCGGCATCTACCGCGTCTACGCCGACTTCCAGGCCCACGGGTCCGCGAAGTCCACCCTGGCGACCGACGTGTTCGTCGCCGGTGACTTCCAGCCCCAGATCTTGCCCCCCCAGACGTCGAGCGTGAGCGTCGACGGCTACGACGTCGCCCTGAAGGGCGCGCCGCGCGCCGGCCAGGAGGGCGACCTGAAGTTCACCGTGTCGCGGGGCGGCAGGCCGCTCGCCGTGCAGCCCTACCTGGGCGCCGACGGTCACCTGGTCGCGCTGCGCGAGGGCGATCTGGCGTACTTGCACGTCCACCCGCACGAGACCTCCGGCTCGGGCGGCCCGATCACGTTCACGACGGAGTACCCGTCGGTCGGACGTTACCGTCTGTTCCTCCAGTTCAAGCACGACAACTCGATCCACACCGCCGCGCTCACGCAGGAGGTGAAGTAGTCATGGCCGCCACCAGCGAACACGTCGATCTGCCGATCACCGGCATGACCTGCGCCTCGTGCGCCAACCGCATCGAGCGCAAGCTCAACAAGCTCGACGGCGTGACGGCCACGGTCAACTACGCCACCGAGAAGGCCAGCGTCGAGTTCGACGCCGCCACGATCGAGCCGGAGCAGCTCATCGCCACGGTGCAGGAGGCGGGCTATGACGCCACGCTGCCCCGGGCCGCCGATGACCCCGCGCCTGCCCGTGAGGCGGAGGTCGACGAGCTCGAACCGCTGCGCCGGCGGCTGATGATCGTGGCGCCGCTGGCGGCGATCGTGCTGGCGCTGTCGATGATCTCCGCGCTCCAGTTCGACTACTGGCAGTGGCTGGCACTGCAGCTGGCCACGCCGGTGATCGTGTGGGGCGCCTGGCCGTTTCACCGTGCCGCCTGGGTCAACCTGCGCCACGGCGCCGCGACGATGGACACGCTCGTCAGCCTCGGCGTCCTGTCGGCGTTCGCGTGGTCGATGTACGCGCTCTTTTTCGGCGACGCCGGCATGACCGGCATGAAGATGCACCTGCGGCTCAGCGCATCGGGCGGCGATGAGCTGTATCTCGAGATCGCCTCGGTCGTCACGGCGTTCCTGCTGGCCGGCCGCTACTTCGAGGCGCGCTCCAAGCGCCGCGCCGGGGCCGCGCTGAAGGCGCTGCTCGAGCTCGGCGCCAAGGACGTCGCGGTCCTGGACGCCGACGGCACCGAGCGTCGCGTCCCCGTCGAGCAGCTGACGGTGGGGCAGCGGTTCGTCGTACGCCCCGGCGAGAAGGTCGCCACCGACGGCGTCGTCGAAGCGGGCACCAGCGCGGTGGATCAGTCCCTGCTGACGGGCGAGTCGGTCCCGGTCGAGAAGCAGCCCGGCGACGAGGTCGCAGGTGCGAGCGTTAACGCCGGAGGCCGCCTCGTCGTCCGTGCCACCAAGGTCGGCGCCGACACGGCGCTGGCGCAGATCGCCAAGCTCGTGACCGACGCGCAGACCGGCAAGGCCCCGGTCCAGCGACTGGCCGACCGCATCTCCGGCGTGTTCGTGCCGGTCGTCATCGGCGTGGCGATCGCCACGTTCGGCTTCTGGCTGGGCACCGGTGCTGACCTGAAGTTCGCCTTCACGTCCGCCGTCGCCGTCCTCATCATCGCCTGCCCCTGCGCCTTGGGGCTTGCCACCCCGACCGCGCTACTGGTCGGCACCGGCCGCGGCGCCCAGCTGGGCCTGCTCATCAAGGGACCCGAGGTGCTGGAGTCCACCCGCAAGGTCGACACGATCGTGCTCGACAAGACCGGCACCGTCACGACCGGCAAGATGAGCTTGCTCGACGTCGCCACGAGCGACGGCGTGGACCGCGACGAGGTGCTGCGGATCGCCGGCGCCCTGGAGGACGCCTCCGAGCATCCGATCGCCCAGGCGATCGCCCGCGCGGCGAAGGAGGCCGTCGGTCAGCTGCCCGTGGTCGAGGGGTTCACCAACCGCGAGGGCCTCGGCGTCGAGGGCGTCGTCGACGGCCACGGCGTCCAGGTCGGCCGCCCCTCGCTGATGGCCGAATGGAGCCTCCAGGTCCCCGAGCTGCTGGACGCGGCCAAGACCCGTGCCGAGCAGCGGGGCCGCACCGCGGTCCTGGCGGCATGGGACGGCGAGGTGCGTGCTGTGCTCGTCGTCGCCGACACCGTCAAGCCCACCTCCGCGGAGGCCGTCGCGTCGCTGAAGGCGCTCGGGCTGCGGCCGGTGCTGCTCACCGGCGACAACGAGAACACCGCCCGCGCGGTCGCCACCGAGGTCGGCATCGAGGAGGTCATCGCCGAGGTGCTGCCCTCCGACAAGGCCGACGTGGTCAGGCGTCTCCAGGCCGAAGGCCGCGTCGTGGCGATGGTCGGCGACGGCGTCAACGACGCCCCCGCCCTGGCACAGGCCGACCTCGGCCTCGCGATCGGGACGGGCACGGACGTCGTCATCGAGGCCTCCGACCTGACCCTCATCACCGGCGACCTGCGGGCCGCCGCGGACGCCATCCGGCTGTCGCGCGCGACCCTGCGGACGATCAAGCAGAACCTGACCTGGGCCTTCGGCTACAACATCGCCGCGATCCCGCTGGCCGCCGCCGGCCTGCTCAACCCGCTCATCGCGGGCGCCGCCATGGGCCTGTCCAGCGTGTCGGTCGTCGCCAACGCCC
>JAOPZJ010000425.1 GCA_025964155.1 Solirubrobacterales bacterium | reverse complement strand
TCGCGCCGAGCGCGAGCGCCTGGCCGCGGAGCGCCGCCTGGAGTGGGGCGCCGGCGGGGCCCGCCCGCCCGGTGACCGCGGGGAGCGGCCGACCAAGCGCGACCGCCGACGCCTGGAGGCAACCCAGGGCGTGCGCCGCGGACGCCGGTGATGAGCCCCAGCCCGCCGCAGCCACCGCTCCGGGCCGGGGACGCCGACCGCGAAGCGACGCTGGTGCTCTTGCGCGAGGCGACCGTCGACGGCCGCCTGACTGTCGACGAGCTGGCCGAGCGTGCTGCCCTGACCCACGCCGCACGCACGCACGCCGAGCTCGACGCGGTCACCGCGGACCTGCACGCGCCGCCGACCGTGGTGCAGCTGGCCGGCTCGCCGCCCGCAGCGGCGCCCGTGGGGGTGACCGAGTCGCACCGCACGGTGCTGTCGTTCGCCCGCCACACCGGTCGCCGGGCGATGGCCGCCCGCAGTCGCTTCAGCTGCACGCTGGGGAACATTCACCTGGACCTGCGGGACGTCGTGCTGCCCGGGCCGCAGGTCGACATCGAGATCCGCGCGGTGCTCGGCTGGGTACAGGTGGTGGTGCCCGAGGGCATCGAGGTCCGCATGGTCGGGGACGGCCTCCTGACCAACCGGGAGGTGCACCTGCGCGCCGTGCCGGTGCCCCCGGGCGCCCCGGTCGTGTGCGTGCACGTCAGCGGCGTACTCGGCTCGGTCTCTGTCCGCAGCCGCCCGCGGGGCGCGGCACGCAAACGCGGGCGCCCGGCGGGTGCCTGACGGGGGAACGAGGCGGGCGGTGGCGGGTTCGCGTGGCGGCTCCGCACCTTCGTCGGCCGGAGTGCGACAAAGGTGCGACGCCGGCGTGACACGGCGGGCCGGGCGCGGCGGCTCCGCACATTCGTCGGCCTGAGTGCGACAAAGGTGCGACGCCGGGTGGGCGTGGCGCTGACGCGATTGAGCTTGGCGTGGTGCGGCCGCTTGAAACAGCCACATTGACGGGGGAGTACGAAGCGTTTTGGGGCGCGGGTGGCCGCCGTTCGGCGTCGGAAGAGCGCCGACGCGTCACTTTTAGCGTGGACCATGGTTCGGTGGCCTCAGATGTCAGCAAGCCACGGCCGCCCACGCCGATCGAGCGTCACAGATCCGCCACCTGGCAGCAGAAACGTGACGTTCGATCGGCAAACCCGCTGGGCGCCGCCTGGGAGAGCGCTAACGCGCCACTTTCGGCGTGAGTGGAGCATGGGCCGTCTCCGTGACCGCCCACGCTCCACTCAGCGGGGTGGCGAGCGGCAACGCGTCTGGTCGGCGGCCGGTGATGGACGGGGTGGGAGCTCGTGGCCATGTATGTCCTCGTGAGGAGTACCCACCCCGTCGCGGCCGCCCAGCCACGACGGTCCGCCGCCCACGCACCGTCCCGCCGGCACCCTCCGCCGTCAATGCCCGCCGTTCAAGCGCTTCGCACCCCCGCCGGGCCCGGTCGCGTCAGCGCCCCAGGCGCCCCGCACCCTCGCTCGAGCACCACAGGCGCCTGGCCCACCCGTCACCGTCCCTACAACTGCGCCGGCTCCACGCCGTCGCCGTCGTAGAGCGCTTCGACCTCGGGGGCGTACTTCGCCGAGATGACGCTCCGCTTGAGCTTGAGCGTGGAGGTCAGCTCGTCGCCGCCGGCGGGCCAGTCGGCGCCGAGCAGCAGGAACCGGCGCACCTGCTCGTGATCGCGGAGCGCCACGTTGGCGCGGGCCACGCCCGCCGCGACGGCACCGAGCAGCTCGGGGTGGTCGGCGAGTACGCCCAGGTCCGACCGGCGCAGACCGTGCGCGCGCGCCCACTCGCGTGCGCCGTCCCCGTCGAGGGTGAGCAGCGCCACGGGATAGGGACGGCCGTCGCCGATGATGCACGCATGGCCGACCAGGGGCGACGTGCGCTGGATCGCGGCCTCGATCCTCGCGGGGGAGATCGTCTGCCCCTGTCCGGTGACGATGAGCGCGTCGACGCGGTCGACGATCCGGAGGGCGCCGTCCGCGTCGAGCGCCCCGAGGTCGCCGGTGGCGAACCAGCCGTCGGCGTCGACGTTCGACGTCGTCGTCTCGCGGCCGGAGCGATGATGGGTCGCCACGAACGGCGCTCGCAAAAGCACCTCGCCGCGCTCCGACAGCCGCAGCTCGCAACCGGGTAGCGGGACGCCGACCGTGCCGATGCGCGCGTCCGGCCCGACGTTGATCGCGGCGGGCCCGGCCGTCTCCGACAGGCCGTACAGCTCCATGACGGGGATCCCGATCGCGTGGAAGAACGCCGTCAGCTCGACCGGGCAGGGCGCCGCTCCCATGAGCGCGTGAGACACGCGGTCCAGGCCCAGGCGGGCGCGAAGCGGCGTGAAGAAGGCGGCGTCCGCCGCCTTGCAGGCGGCCGCGAGGTCCTCCGGCACCGGGGTGCCGTCACGCAGGAAGTGCACGCGCTGCAGCGCCGCGTCGAGCGCGCGCAGCCCCTCGGCGTTGTCGATGCGCGCCATCACGGAGGCCTGCAGCTGCTCCCACGTGCGCGGCGGGGCGAAGACGAATCCGGGCTGCACCTCGCGCAGGAAGACGTCCACGAGGGCGGGATCCGGGCAGCAGGTCACCTGCCAGGCGAGCGTCATCGGCAGGTACTGCGTGCACAGGCGCTCCGCCATCGCCGCCATCGGCAGGAACGACACGACCCGGGTGGACGGTACGAGGCCGAGCATCCCGGTGACCGCGGCGATCTGGGCGGCGACGTTCGCGTGCGTCAGCACGATCGCCTTGGGAGGGCCGGTGGTCCCCGCCGTGTATACGAGGCAGATGGGGTCCTCGGGTCGGACCCGCGCGCTGGCCGCGTCGACGTCGAAGCCCGGGTCGGCCGCGGCGTAGAAGTCATCCCAGGAGACGGCGCCCGGCCCGGAGCCGTCCACCAGGACGATGGCCTCCAGATCCGTCGCCAGCGAGTTGCGGATCGTCAGCGCGGCGCCGAGGAAGGCGGGCTCGGTGACGAGCACGCGGCTCCCGGCGTCGGCGATGACGTGGGCGGCCTGCTCGTCCTGGGCGGTCGTGTGGATCGAGACGGGCACGGCACCGAGCAGCATCGCCCCGGCGTCGAGGGCGTGGAACGCCGGCCGGTTGCGCAACCACAGGGCGACGCTGTCATGGCGCTCCACGCCGAGTGCGGCCAGCGCGGCGGCGGTCGCCCGTGCCCGTTCGGCGTACTGGGCCCACGTCCAGGACACGCTGGCGTCGCGCGTCCGGATGGCCACGTCTGGTCCGTGGGCGGCAGCAGTAGCCGCAAACTGCTCGCAGACTGTCGCGGCTGATGCCCGCGTGGCCATGCTGGATTCCTCCGGTAGACGGGACGTCGGTCGAACGTAAGTGTCGCCGATGCGCTGTCGCTTGGTCTGCGCGGCCAAGCGGCGATTCCAACTCTGAGGGCATAGGACAAGCTGCGGCCCCTCGCGCGCGAGAACAATCGCGGATGGGATGCGTGAGGGATCGATCATCGACGCCGAGCTGGCGCACGACTTTCCGATGCTTGCCGTCCTGTATGCCTCGCGCGTCGTCGGCGGTCGCGTCTATCGCCGCGCCTCACGCGAGCGACTCGGCCTCCTGGGCGACCGGATCGGCGGTGAGCTGGTGGCGGCGATGCGCCAGCAGGCCATCCCCGGCGCCTTCCGCGCCTTCGCCCGCCAGATCGGCCTTGATCCCGACGGCGACGCGATCCCGCTGGAGCGGGCGCTCATGGACCGGATCATGGCCGGGCGCTTCGTCCCCGATGACCAGATGCAGGATCCGTGCACCGTGGCGATGCTGGAGACCGGTGTCCCGGTGTGGGTCTTGGACGATGCGTGCGTGGAGGGGAAGCTGCACATCGCGGAGGTCGGTGCGGACGAGGTGGCGCATCTGGACGGCACCCCCGCGAAGGCCGGTGACCTGGCCGTGTGGGACGCGTGCAGGCCGGTGGCGCTGTTGCTCGGCGAGGTGGCGCCCGCCGTCGTCCCCACCCGCCAGACGCAGGCGGTGCGGCTCTTCGCGCTGCGGGTGGAGGGCGTGCCGGACGCCAGCGTGCGCGAGGCCCTGTGGACCGCCTCGCAGCTCACGGGGCCGGACGCATGACGCTGGTCTCCGCCATGGGGCTGATCGTGATCGTCTTCACGGTGGCGGTCTTCGTCATCGCGGCCAAGCGTCCGGGCGACGGATCGGACCTCCTGGACTGGGATCCGACGGAGCGCGTCCGCGGTCGCCGGGACGCGGACGTCGAGGAACTGGAGCTGGGCCTGGGCGAGCACAACAGCCGCCGGATCGCCGCGGGACAGGCGCCCCAGACCGAGGACGAACTGCGTCGCGAACTGGCGCGCAACCGCCGGCGAGCGTCGTCGTGACACGTCTTGACAGCGCCCTGAGCGGCGTTGTCGCCTTGACCCAAAGTTCTCTGTGCATGTTGGCACCGCGATACATCATGTGTCCAAAGTCGCGCGGTTAGATTTCAGTCATGGGAGAGGACGTTTCACGTGCCGACGGCGCGCAAACGGCGATGGCAGGCGCGCCGATGGTCCCCGTGGCCGTCATCGAGGACCGATTCGATCAGGTCTTCGCGGACTTTCAGACTGCTGTGCTGGACGAGATCGCGGCGCATCGGATGGGCCGCATCGGCTTCAACGCCGTGATGCGCATCCGCGAAGCCGATCACCTCGAGCTGTGGTGCCTGTTCAACGACACGCCCGAGGTCCGCGACTCGGCCAACGGCGAGCGTGCCGACATCGAGGTCGTCCTTCCCGCGTCCCTCCTCGAGGACTTCTGGGCCAAGCACCTTGCGCTCGAGATCCTCGAAGGCCGCGTCACCTATACCGGCAAGGTCCGCAAGCTGCTGCAGATGATGCCCGTCATCCGGGCTGCGGTGCTCCGCGCCCAGTCCACGGAGGTTCCGTCGTGAGCAACATCGACGAGACGGGCATCGCGCTCGAGGACGAGGTCGAAGGCGCGGGCTTTGATCCCAGCACACGTGAGATGCTCGATCAGGCGGCCGAGTACTCCTACGACCTGCACTCCGGCCAGGACACGTTCCGCGAGGAGCATCCAGGCGATTTCTGGTCGATCCAGGTCGAGAACGTGCACAAGACCTTCGGAACGAACTCGGTGCTCAACGGCCTGAACCTCGGCATCCCGGAGGGGATGATCACCGTCATCCTGGGGCCGTCCGGTACGGGCAAGAGCGTGCTCATCAAGCACCTCATCGGCCTGATGTTTCCCGACGAGGGCCAAATCCTCGTCCACGGCGATTCCGTGTCGAAGATGCGGATGTCGAAGCTGCTGGAGATGCGCCGCAAGTTCGGCATCCTCTTCCAGGACGGCGCGCTGTTCGGGTCGATGAACCTGTACGACAACGTCGCCTTCCCCCTGCGCCAGCACACCGACCTGTCGGAGGCGCAGATCCACGACATCGTCTTCGAGCGCCTCGCCGACGTCGGCCTCATCGGCGCGGAGACGCGTGGACCGGCGGAGATCTCCGGCGGCATGCGCAAGCGCGCGGGCTTTGCGCGCGCCCTCGTCCTTGAACCGGAGATCGTCATGTTCGACGAACCGGACTCCGGCCTTGATCCCGTCCGCACGGCGCTGCTGTGTGGACTCATCAAGGAGATGCACACGCGCCACGGCGGGACGTACATCGTGATCACGCACGACATCGCGTCGGCGCGCCAGATCGGCGAGTACATCGCGGTGCTGTGGAAGGGCAGGATCGTCGAGGCCGGCGGGGCCGAGACGATGTTCGACTCCAAAAACCCCTTCGTCAGGCAGTTCCTCGGCCGTCGTGTCGAGGGACCCCTGGGAATGGAGTAGCGATGGCAACCGTTTCCGCACCCACGCCGTCAGGACGCGTCACTGCGCCGCGTCCCCCCGTCAGGAAGGCGCCGTCGCCGGCGCGGAAGGCGGTCGAGCCCACACTGGGCCTGCTCGAGCAGATCGCGGGCATGATGCTGCTGTTCGGCAAGGCCGCCGCGGCCTGCGTCACGCCGCCGTTCTCCTGGACCGATGAGTTCATCGAGGAGGCGTGGCTCATCGTCCGCCGTTGTGCGATCCCGGTGATCATCTCGACGACATTCTTCGGGCTCGGCGCGCCCGGTCTGCAGGGCGGCAACATCACCTACCTGTTCGGCACCGTCGACCGCCTGGGGGCGTTCTTCGTCATGGCGTCGGTGCGGGAGTTCGCCCCGTGGATCAACGGCATGGTCGTCGCCGGCGTCGGCGGCACCGCGATCGCGGCCGACCTCGGTGCCCGCAAGGTGCGCGAGGAGCTCGACGCGCTCGCCACGCTCGGTCTTGACCCCGTCCGCGAGATCGTGGCCCCGCGCTTCCTGGCGCTGGGCATCATCACCGCGCTCATGAATCTCGTCGCGATCGTGTTCGGTCTCGTCGGCGGCTACCTGGCCACCCTGGTCTTCCAGGACACGCTGGCCGGCTACCTCGCGACGTTCACGTCGAACTTCACCCTGCCGGATCTCATCGGCAGCGTCGTCAAGACCAGCCTCTTCGGCTTCATCATCGCGATCTGCGCCTGTTACAAGGGCATGAACGTGAAGGGTGGGCCTGAGGGCGTGGGGCGCGCCGTCAACCAGGCGGTTGTCATGGCGTTCGCCGGCATCTGGGTGTTCAACTTCATGTTCACCACGACGTTGCTGGCCGCGTTCCCCGAAACCGGCAACCTGCACTAGGAGGACCGAGACCATGGAAGCCTCTGCTGTCCGTCAGCCCCGGTCAGGTCCGACCGCCCAGAAGCGCAACGCGCTCAGCCGTCTGGCCGACGGCCTGGCCGATCCCGTCCGGGGTCAGGTCACCGAAGCCGGCCAGATGGCCGCCTTCTTCGCCGCCGCGATCCGGGAGATCCCGGGCGCCTTCCGGTACTCGTCGGAGATCCTGCGCCAGGCCGGGATCCTCATCGTCGGCTCGGCCGCGGTCATCTGGTTCATGGAGTTCGTCATGGGCGCCGAGTGCGCCACGGAGGCGAACTACGTGCTCCGCGGCTACGGCGCGACGATCTACTCCGGCGTGTTCACGTCGTGGTGCGCGAACCGCGAGATGGGCCCCTACATGTGGGGCTACATCGTCTCCGCGAAGATCGGCTGTGGGCTCGTCGCGGAGATCGGCTCGATGCGCATCAACGAGGAGCTCGACGCCATGGAGGCGCAGGGCCTGAACCCGATGCGGTACGTCGTGGCCACCCGGCTCATCGCCGCCTGGCTCACGTTCCCGATGCTCTACTTCGTCGGGCTCACGCTCCACGAGCTGGCGAACTACATCATCGTCGTGCAGCAGATCGGCGAGGTCTCACAAGGCGGCTGGGAGCTCATCCACTGGTCGTTCCAGGATCCGATGGACCTCCTCTACGGCCAGGCGAAGATCATGGCCATGGGCACGGCGATCGTCATGGTCGCCATGTACTACGGCTTCCACGCCCGGGGCGGCCCGGTCGGCGTGGGGACGGCGACCGCCAGGTCGATGATCCTCAACCTCGTCCTCGTGCACGTGATCGGTGCGCTCGGGACCATGGTGTTCTGGGGCCTGAACCCGCGCGGACCGATCGGCGGCTAGGTGCCCGGCCCCGCCGCTACGAATCGCGCGAGCACTTCAGGTGGTCCGCGGGAATCACGTGCCGCTCGCGGCATGGGGTTCCTGCTCGACAAGCCGTGGGTGCTGCTGAGCATCGTCGGACTGATCGCCTTCACGTTGTGGGCGATCGGGTCACGGACCTCGGATCACAAGATCAGGGCCTCGTTCACCGGCGCGGTCTCGGTCGCCCCCGGTCTGGACGTGCAGATCGACGGTGTGGATGTCGGCAAGATCGGCAAGGTCCGGTACGACGATGGGCAGGCGCTGGTGGAGATCGGCGTCGACGATCGCGCGTGGCCGCTGCGGCGCGGCACCACCGCGGCGCTGCGGTTCGGCACGACCCTCGGCAACGGCACGCGGCGCATCGACCTGACCCCCGGACCGCAGTCGGCGCCCGAGATCCCCGAGAACGGCATCATCCAGACGAAGGACACGGTCAGCCCCGTCGAGTTCGATGAGGTCTTCAACACTTTCGATCCGGCGACGCGGGCCTCGTTCCGCGGCTTCTTCAAGGGAGGCGCCCTCAACCTGCAGGCGCGTGCGCCGCAGCTCAACGGCGGCATCAGGAAGACCGCCCCGGCGCTCGAGGCGACCGGCGACGTCTTCCAGGACCTCGCGTCCGACGAGGCGGCGCTGCGCCGGCTCGTCGTCTCCGGCCACAAGACGACGCGCGTGCTCGCCGCCAAGCGCCCGCAGATCTCCAACCTCGTGACCGTCGCGGCAGCGACGTTCGACGCCTTTGCCAGCAACTCCACCGGTGTGCGCGACTCGCTGGACGAATTCGCCCCGACCCTCGTGGACACGCGCACGACGCTCCAACGCACCGACAAGTCGATCGCCGGCCTCGACGGCCTCATGACGGACCTGAAGCCGGGCCTCGTCGCGCTCAAGCCGTTCATCCAGGTCGCCCGTCCGGCGGCGGCGGATCTGCGGCGCCTGGCCCCCGCGGCGACCGGGACGATGCGCACGCTGCGCACCAGCGCGCCGGCGGTCACGACGCTGCTGCAGGAGGGCGTCCCGTTCTCCAAGCGCCTGAACCCGGTGCTCGGCACGCTGAGCGAGCAGCTCGCGTGCGTGCGTCCGTACGCGCCGGAGATCGCCGCGTTCTTCTCCAACTGGTCCAGCTGGGCACAGGGCTACGACAACAGCTCCCACTACGGTCGTGTCAAGGCCGTGTTCAACGCCACGTCGTTCACCGGCTACCCGGCGATCAAGACGAACGACTTCATCAACACGCTGGGACCGGGCCTGAAGTACGCCATGCCGCGCCCGCCCGGCCTGAACGCCGGTAAGCCGTGGCTGCTGCCCGAGTGCGGTGCCGGCGCGAACGCGCTGGATCCCACCAAGGATCCGGAGGACAAGTAGATGCCCCCTCGTCTGCGTGCTCTTGTCGGGCCGGCCGCGGTCGTCGCGATCACGGTGCTCGCCATCGTGGGCGGCAACCGCCTCCTGTTCCCGCCCGGTGGCGGCTACGTCGTCACCGCCGAGTTCCAGGACGCGGCCGGCCTGACGAAGAACTCCGACGTGAAGATCGGCGGCGTCGCCGGTGGCTCGGTCACCGACCTGAAGCTCACCGACCGCGACACGGCGCTCGTGACCATGGAGCTCGACAAGGGGGCCTTCCCGATCGGCGCGGGCGCCAAGGCCGCGTCCCGGCCGGTGAACCTTCTCGGCGAGAAGTACATCGACATGGATCCGGGCGACCTCTCCAAGCCGCTGCGGAGCGGGTCGACGATCCCGATGAGCCGGACCTCCCGACCGGTCGAGCTCGACGACGTGCTCAACACCCTGCAGCCCGACGTCAGGGCCCGCCTGCGCATCCTCATCAATGAGGCGGGCATCGCGCTCACCGGCCGTGGCACCGACCTGAACAAGACGATCGACCAGCTCCCATCCGCCTTGGACCAGACGACGAAGCTCGTCGACTCCTTCAGCGCGGACAACCAGCGGCTCGGGAACCTCATCGAGCGCAGCGACAAGGTGCTGGCCACGCTCGCCTCCAAGGGCGGCGACCTCCAGGACCTCGTGACCTCCGCCGCCAGCACGCTGAACGTCACGGCGAGCAAGCGCGTTGAGCTGGCCAACACGGTTCGTGCCGCCCCGGGCGCCCTGCGGCAGCTGCGCGGGACGATGACCCAGCTGGCCGACACGTCCGAGCGGCTGGAGCCGTTCGCGGCGCAAGTGCGCAAGACCGCGCCGCCGCTGACCCAGGCGCTCAAGGAGCTGCCGAGCTTCGCGCAGGATGCCACGCCTGCCCTGGCCGCCGTCCGTGCGGCTTCACCGAGCCTCACGCGCCTCGGCGTCGAGGCTCGCTCTCCGGTGCAACGGCTGAAGCCGACGAGCATCCGGCTGGCGAGCTTCGCCAAGGACTTCAAACCGCTCGTCGACTCATTCGACAAGCAGGCGCTGAAGAACATGCTCGGTCTCATGAACGGCTGGTCCCGGACGATCGCCAAGTCCGACGGGCTCGGACATCTGTTCGGCCTGCGGATCCTCTTCGACAAGACACTCGTGACATCCGTGATCGATCGCTACGTCGGTCCGTCGCTGCCCGCGACGAAGGCGAAGACGACGCCGGCCAAGGCCCCGTCAAACCCGGTCAAGGACCTGCTGCCGAACCTGACGAAGCCGAAGCTGCCGACGGTCAAGGTGCCCGCAGTCCCCAAGACCGGCATCGCCGCAGTGGACAAGGCGCTCGAGGACGTCGGGGGCGCAGTCAACGGCCTGCTCCCCGGGCTCACCGGTGCGCTCGGCAGGACCGCCGACGGCCTGACGGGCAAGGGGACGTCCCGCGCTGCCCAGCCGACAAGTGCCGGCAGTGACGTCGGCGCCCTCTTCGACTACCTGGTGGGTCCATGAGTCGCTCCTTCATCCCACGCCTGCGCGCCGGTGAGCGCGGCCGTCCGGCCTCGTTCACGCACGGCCGCCCGTTCATGGTCGGCCTCGGCTTGGCCGGCGTGCTCGCGGCCCTGACGCTGCTGTACATCGGCTACAACTCGCCGAACTCGATCCCGGGGCGCTCGTACTACACGATCAGCGCGCAGTTCAAGAACGCCGACAACCTCACCGCGAGCTATCAGGTCCGCATCGGCGGCGAGCTCGTCGGCCAGGTGCTGCGACCCCGTGTGGAGCACGGCATGGGCGTCGTCGACCTGCAGCTCAAGCCCGAGGTCGGCCCGCTGCGGTCCGACACGACGCTCAACGTGCGTCCGCGCAGCCCCGTCGGTGTGCGTTTCGTCGAGCTTCACCCCGGCACGCAGGGAACCCCGCTCAAGGACGGCGGCACGATCCCGGCGTCCAACACCTCGGTGACCGTCCAGATCGACGAGGCGCTGGGGACGCTCGACGCCGATCACCGCCAGAAGGCCCAGGTCTTCCTCAACGAGCTCGGCAAGGGCTTCCTGTCGCGCGGCGAGGACCTCAACACCTCGATCCGCACGGCGCCGCCGACCCTGTCGAACCTGCAGTCCGTCGCAAAGGCCATCAACGACGTGCCGACCGGCGTGCAGCGCTTCGTTGCCGGCTCGGAGTCTGCGGCCGCTGCGGCCGAGCCGGTCCGCGACGACATCGCCAGCGGGTTCGCCCCCGAGGCGAAGGCCCTGCGCCCCTTCGCCGACGAGGCCAAGGCCCTCGCCCGTGACCTCGACATCGCACCCGCGGCGCTGCGGTCGGTGCAGACCGACCTGGCGCGCGTCACCCCGGTCCTCACGCAGCTCGAGCGCTTCGCGAGGAACGCCGAACCGACGCTGCGCGTCGCGGCGCCGACGCTGAGCGACACCCGCGCGCTGCTCGCCGAGGCCCAGCCCGGTCTCCTGGCGGCCCGCCGAACCCTCGGTCTCGTTCCGACCGCGGTGCCGCCGACGATCTCCGTCCTGAAGACGCTCGAGCCCGTGCTGCCGTCGCTCGACAAGACGCTGGCGTCGAGCCTCCCGATCCTCGGCGACCTCGGGCCGCGGGACTGCGACCTGAAGCGCTTCTTCAGCAACTGGAGCGAGACGCTGGCCCAGGAGGCCTCGTACGGCAACATGCTGCGCTTCAGCGTGGAAGGGTCACCCGAGACGTTGCAGGGGTACACGAAGAAGATCGGCGGGGTGTTCCAGTCGCCGTATCCGGCCGCGTGCGCGCCCGACACCCAGAAGATCGGGAGCGGACGATGAGCCCCCTCAACCTCCTGTCGCGCTTCGAGCAGACCCCCGGGGAGCACAAGGCCCGTCCGATCCGGAACGGCATCATCCTGCTGGCGGTCCTGAGCCTCGTGCTCTACAGCGGCTTCACGCGGTCGATCCCGTTCTTCCCGAAGGACGGTGACACCGTCACCGCGCATTTCGACCGCGCGACGAACGTCATCAAGGGCAACGTCGTGCGGGTCAACGGCGTGGACGTCGGCGCGGTCACGAAGATCGAGCGCGACCCGTCGGGCAAGGGCGCGCTGGTCACGATGCGGGTGCGGGAGAAGGGCTTCAAGCTGCACTCCGACGCGTCGGCCGGCCTGTACTGGCGGACGCTGCTGGCGCGCAACATGTACATCGAGCTGACCCCCGGCTCGAACGACATGCCGGCGTTGGACGGCAAGACGATCCCGTTGTCACGGACGCAGAGCCAGGTCGAGTTCGACGAGCTGCTCGACAGCTACAACGAGGACGGCCGGGCGGGCGTGCGCTCCTTCTTCCGGGAGGGGAACACGGCCCTGGACGGCCCGCAGGTCGGCAACGCCGTCGACAAGCTCGATCCCGCACTGACGCCGGTAACGCCGGCGATGCAGGCGTTCCGCGGCACCCGGCCCGGCAACGACCTGCCCGACCTGGCGAAGTCCGCGGCGACGACGCTGGCCTCGTTGTCGGTCGACGAATCCGCCCTCGGCGGCCTCATCGACGGTGGCGCGATGGTGCTCGGTGTCACGGCCGCGCGGCGCGCCGACCTGGCCGCGCTGCTCCAGCGGGCGCCGGTGACGATGCGCGAGACGCGCACGACGCTGACGCGCCTGCGCACGACGCTCGACACCCTCGATCCGATCGCCGCCGACCTGCGACCCGGCCTGCGGCGCGTCAGCCCTGCCGTACGGCGGACGACCGTCGCCTTCAACGCATTGCGGACCCTGACGCCGAAGGCGCTGCCGGCGCTCCGCGACCTGCGCCCGGCGCTCGCGAACCTCGCGTCCGCATCGCGCCAGGGCGCACCGTTGTTCACCGCCCTGGCACCGACGCTGGCGCGCCTGCAGGACGAGATCCTGCCGTTCCTCGACAAGACGGACTCGAACACGAAGCTGAAGAACTACGAGGCGATCGGACCGTTCTTCGGGGCGCTGGCGTCCTCGTCGCAGCAGTTCGACGCCAACGGCCACATGCAGCGCTTCATGCCCGGCCAGGGCCTTGACAGCGTCGGCGCGCTGCCGTGCTCGATCGGGCTCTTCGACCCCGAGTCACCGGCGCAGCTCCTCAAGTGCCGCCAGGCGCTGCGCATGCTGCCGCAGATCATCGCCGGTGCACCGGCAAAGAACGGACGTGGGCGAGTGGCGCTCACCGGCGGGAGGGGGTCACGATGAACATCAACACCGATCGCCTGAAGCTGGAGCTCTCGCGCTCCAAGCGCCCCTTCATGCAGTACCTGTTCCTCATCGGGGTCGCGGCGTTCTGCCTCGTCATCGTGCTCAAGAACCAGTTCTACAACCGGTTCTGGGAGCAGAAATACACGTTCAGCGCGGCGTTCGCGGACGTCAAGGGCGTCACCCCCGGCGTCCAGCGCGTGAAGATCGCGGGCGTCACCGTCGGCGTCGTCACCGACGCGACGAACAAGGACGGCCGCGCCGTGCTGAAGATGCAGCTGAAGAAGCAGTACGGCCCGATCTACAAGGACGCGAAGATCAGGCTGCGCCCGCTGACGCCGCTGCAGGACATGTACATCAACATCGAGAGCCGCGGGCACAAGTCCGCGGGCGAGGTGGGCACCGGCGACAACGCGCTCGCCGCCGCCCGCACCGTCTCCCCGGTGGACATCTCACGCGTCCTCAACGAGTTCCCCGGAGCCACCCGGACGC
>JAOPZJ010000409.1 GCA_025964155.1 Solirubrobacterales bacterium | reverse complement strand
GATGCCCTTCGCGGTGCCGGGGCGCTGACGGGCGACGACGAGCCCGCCGACCCGGACGGTGGCCCCGTGGCGGACGGACGACAGCGCGGCGCCGGCCACCGCCTGCTGTGCGTCCAGCTCACCGCGGAGCAGCGCGACCGGATGGGTGGCGGTGGTCACCCCGGTGCTCGCATAGTCGGCGATCATCGACTCCCAGGAGCCGAGCTCGGGGAGTCCGGGTGCGGTCGGCGGCGCCAACGGCAGCGCCAGTTGGGTGCCGAGATCCTCCATCGGCCGTCCCCGGGCGTGACGCGTCCGCAGGCGCACACCGGGAGCGGCGGCGCCCATCTGCCACAGCGCGGCACGCCGCCGATGCCCGGGCACGGGAACCTCGGCGGCCACGAGGGCGTCGCAGGCCCCGGACCACGCCAGGCGCTCGAGCACGGGCCGGCCGGCCCCGGCGCGGGTGATGAGGTCCTGGATCGTGGTGAACGGGCCGTCGGCTTCCCTGGCCCGGACGACCGCGGTGACCTCGTCCTCCCCGACGCCGAGCACGTAGCCCAGGCCGATCCGCACGCCAAAAGCATCGTCCAGTCGCTCCATCGTGCACCCCACGGCACTGTTGTTCACGTCCGCCGGCAGCACGGGGATGCCACGGCGCTGGGCCTCGTGCACGAGGGCATCCGGTGGGTAGAAGCCCATCGGCTGCTCGTCCAGCAGTGCGCAGAGGAACTCGGGTCCGTGATGCACCCGCAACCACGTGGACTGGTAGGCCAGCAGCCCGAAGGCGGCGCCGTGCGCCTTGGGAAACCCGAAGCCCGAGAAGCCGACGATCATCGAGTAGACGCGTTCGGCGACCTCGGCGCTGACCCCGTGGGTGCGCCCTGCCCCGTCGATGAACCGGTCGTGGTAGGCACGGATCGCCGCCTCCGAACGCTTGCGGCTCATCGCGCGCCGCAGCCCCTCGGCCTCTCCCGCGGAGAACCCGGCGAAGGCCATCGCGACCTCGATCACCTGGTCTTGGAAGATGATCGTCCCGAGCGTGTCCTTCAGGACCTCCGCCAGCGCGGGGTGCTCGTAGGGGACCTGGTAGGTCGGGTCCGCCCGCATCCGCTGGCGGCGTTCGATGTACGGGTTGACGGCACCGCCCTGGATCGGCCCGGGCCGCACGATCGCCACCTGGATCGTCAGGTCGTCCAACGACTCGGGCCGCGTGCGCAGCAGCGAGGCCATCTGCGCCCGGCTCTCGATCTGGAAGACGCCGGTGGTCTCCGCGCGCTGGATGGCGCGGTAGGTCGCCGGGTCGTCGTACGGGATTCTCGAAAGATCGACCCGCTCTCCGCTGGTGGCGGCGATCATCTCCACGCAGCGCTCGACGGCCGAGAGCATCCCGAGCCCGAGCAGGTCGATCTTCAAAAAGCCCGCGTCCGCGCACGAGTCCTTGTCCCACATCACCATCTGACGCCCCTCCATCGCCGCGGGGACGACGGGGCAGCAGGCCACCAGGGGCTGGGTGGCGACGATCATGCCGCCGGAGTGCTGGCTGAGGTGGCGCGGCAGTCCCTGCGCCTCGTGCGCCAGGCGCACGAGCCAGTCCCAGCGGCCAGGAGGGCCGGCGCGGTCCAGGCGGTTGTCCCCCAGCGCCAGGGCGACGTCCTTGTCCACGCGGTCGCCGGACCAGCCTTCCGAGGAGCGCGCGACCCGCTCGATCTCTCCCGGCGGCAGCCCCAGGGCCTTCCCCAGCTCGCGGATCGCGCCGCGCGCCCGGTAGGTCGGGAAGGCCGCCACCAGCGCGGAGCGGTCGCGGCCGTAACGCTCGTGGATCCGCGGGATGAGGACCGCGCGCACGTCCCGGGGGAAGTCCAGGTCGATGTCCGGCAGCGAGGTGATCTCCTCGTTGAGGAAGCGACCGAGGAACAGCTCGTTGGCCACCGGGTCCACGTGCGAGAGCCCGGTGAGGTAGCAGACGATCGACGAGACGCTGGACCCCCGCCCGCGCCCGGGTGGCAGCAGCGCCCGCGCGGTGTCCGCCCCCCGGACCTCGGCGGCGACCTCCCGCGCAAGCTCCAGCAGCTCGTGATGCAGGATGAAGAACCCGGAGAGCCCCAGGTGCGCGATGAGCTTCAGCTCCTTCTGAAGGCGCGCCGCCGCGCGTTCGCGCAGGTGCTGCGCGGCGGCGCCGCCGGGGCGGGCGGGACCGCATCCCGACGGGTAGCGCGTGTCGAAGAGCGCGTGGCAGGTCGCCGCGAGCGTGGCGTCGGCGTGCGCGTCGTCCGATCCCGGGTAGCGGTAGCCGAGGTCCTGTCCGAGGTCGAAGGTCAGCGACTGTGCCAGGCGCGCGGTCTCGGCGACCGCCTCGGGATGGTCGGCGAAGCGGGCCGCCATCGCCGCCGGCGTCGTGAGCACGTGCGTGTGGTTGCCGCGCCGCAGCGGCTCGGACGCGTCGAGCGTCGTGTGCTCTCGCACCGCGACGAAGGCATCCTGCAGCGGCGCGCGGCTGTGGGCGTGCGCATGGACGTTGCCGGTGGCCACGCATGGCACCTCCAGGCGCCGGGCGAGCGCCTCGAGCGCCCGGTTGGTGGCGCGGTCGTGCCGGGCGAACGGCCGCTGGAGCTCCACCCGTACCCCCTCACGGCCGAAGCCCTCCAGCAGACGCCGGAGCGTCGGCTCGTCCTTGATGCCGCGACGGGCGCAGCCGCTCAGGCAGACCAGGCCCTCGGCGTGCTCGGTGATGTCGGCGATCGTCACCGACGGCTTGGAAAGATCCCGGCGATGACTCGGCGCCTCCCGGGTGTGCGCGTGCGCCCGCGTGAGCAGCCGGCAGAGGCTGCGCCAGCCCTGGGCGTCCCGAACCAGCAGGGTCAGGTGCCGGAGCGCGGGAGCGTCTTGGGGCGCGGTGCCGTCGGGGCGCACGCTCACCTCCGCCCCGTGGATGGCGTGCAGGCCATGGGCCCCGGCGGCCTGGGCGAACTCCATCGACCCGCTCAGCGTGTCGTGATCGGTGAGCGCCATGGCCGTGTGCCCATGCTCCAGTGCGCTCAGCACGAGCTCTTCCGGGAGCGACGCGCCGTCCAGGAACGAGAAGGCCGAATGGCAGTGGAGCTCGACGTACGACACGAACACATGTTCGCATATGCGGAGGCGTTTTCCAAAAGGTTCGCGCTTGCGGGAAGAACGTTTCACACGACGTCCAGGCAGTCCCCCCGGCGCTCCCAGCTGCCGCCTGCCGGACGGGTCCAGGCGTCCAGCAGCTCCCCGCTTGCGCGCGTGATCTGGAGGTCCGCCCCCGCCCCTGCGCCGAGCGCCGCCTCGGCCCCCGCACCGTATTCGCGCCGGCGCGTGCCGTAGCGCGTGCGCTCGAGCCGCCCGCCCTCGGCTACGACGTCCCCGAGCGCACGTGCGGCCGCGGGCAGGTCATGCCGGTGTCCTGGGACCAGCGCCCGCAGCAGGCGCCTGGCGGCCGTCAGGTGGGCGGGCACGGTCAGGTCCAGCGACGCCGTGATCTCCGCGCTGAGCTCGTGGTTGTCTCTGCCCGTCACCGCCCCGGGCGTCCCCGGCCGGCCCGCGGCGAAGCCGCCGACCTGTCCGGAGGCGGTGAGCTCCAGCTCCTTGGGCGTGCCGTGGGCGTCGAGCGCCACGCGTACCCCGACGGCGCCCCCGATCCCGAGCCCGCCCAGACCGCTCGCCAGCTCCGCCGACGTCCCCGCGTCGAGGTCCAGCAGGATCGATCCGCCACCCGCCTCGAAATCCTGCGTCCCACCGAGGGCAACGCCTGCCACTGCCTGCAGCTCGCTCGCCAGCGGGCCCTTGACCTTCGCCGACACGCTCACCTTGCCCTTGATCGTCCGGGAACTCGGCTTGGGCAGGTCGCGCCCGCTGCCGACATCGAGCACCAACTGCGCCACGTGCAGGACCGGGCCGATGACCGGCAGCGTGGAGCCGGTCCGTCCGACGATCACCTCGATGAGCTTGCGCTGCAGGCGGTCGGCCGCGGCGACGTCCTTGACCTTCCAGCTGCGCCCGCCGCCCAGCTGGGCGACCACCCCCACCTGGGCCATCGCACCGTTGGAGAGGTCCAGGCCACCCAGCTGCAGACGCCCGGACGCTCCGACCCCGGCCGTCAAACCGGCGTCCACGTGGTCCAGGAGCGTCACGGTCACGGTCCCGTCGGAGCTGACCGAACGCAGCAGGGCCGTCGTGCGCCCGATCTTGACGAAGCTGAGCTTTGCCGTCGCGCTGACGTCGGTGCCGGCCGTGCGCACGACGCAGGGCCTGGGCTCGACGGTGGCGCAGTCCTCCCGAGTGACCTTGCACAGCGCCCGCTGGAAGCCCTGCCCGACGCCGTTGACGATGCCCGGCGCGGCGACGGCGGCCGCCGTGACGACGACCACCAGCGCGACGACGGCCACCAGCACGACGTACTCCATGCTGGCCTGACCGGCGGCCTGCCCGGACGCGCGCCCGGCGCCGGCCCGGAGGCGCCTGGCGTGAGCGCGGACAAGGCGACGCGGTCGGGCGGACGGAGGCACCCGGCCACGGTCACACGCGCGACTGCGACGGCGCTACGGCGTTCCTGTCACGAGTGTGCGCGTATTGCGCGCGCTTCCTGCGTCGAGCGGATCCGCTCAGCGGGCCCGGGCGGTGAACGGCGGCCTGCCGTCGGTGAGCGTCGGATCGGGCTAGTCGACCCCGATCCGACACTCGGCCCGCCCGGAGCCGCGAGCGTCCCGGAGACACGCAACCCTCCAGTCACCGAACCGCGCGTGATCAGTGGAGCGGCGAGCGTCCCTACGGCGGGCCAGCCTCCACTCACCGGCTCGGGGCCCCGAGCAGCCCGAGGGAGCGCACGACACTCCACATCAGGCGCGTCACCGCTGGCGGTACCACCCGCCCTCCTCCAGGTCGCGGAAGATCACGAGGTCCCGGCCCCCGGTCGTGACGACCTCCCAGTAGCGCCGGCGCAGCGGCTGGGCGGTCCACCCGCGGTCCTCGACGAGCCACGACTCACGCACCGCATCGACCGGGTCATCGGCGACAGTCAGCGGACGACCTCCGGGACCGGCCGCCACCGCCACCGCCACCGGCAGCCCCAGCCGTCGCGGCCCGCCGGGCGTGCGCGCGGGCGTGGCCGGTCCGCGGACCACGCGCATGCCCTTCCTCCGGCCGGATGGCTCGACGGGCTTCATTCGAACGGCGCCAGGACCGCGCGCCGCTCGGGCACACGGGAGTCGGGTTCCACGCACAGCACGCGCAGGGCCGCGTCGGGCCCGGCCGCCAGCCGAGCCTGGCGGACGGCCTCCCGCAACCGGGCGCGGCGGACGGTCGTGGCGTCCTCGAACAGGGCCGCCCCCGGGGCGTGCGGCGGGCCGAAGCGCTCCACCGCCAGGCGCAGGATGTTCGCGGGAGCGGGCAGGAGCCCCAAGCGCAGGGCCAGGACGAGGCGCATGCGCCCGGGGTCGGCCAACGGCTCGCGGAACACGACGCGTTCCTGCCAGGTCCCACCCTCCACGAGCTTGGCGGAGAGGACGACCGCCCGCAGCGTCCGTCCGCGACGGGCAGGAGCGGCCAGCAGCTGATCGATCAGCAGCTCCAGCGCCCGCTGGGCCTGGACACCGCTGGCGGCCTCCGGCAGCTCCAGGCTCTCCTGGACCGTCTCCCCCGGGACGCGGGGACGCAGCGGCGTGTCCTGCCCGAGCGCCAGGCCGTGCGCCCGCAGCCCGAGCTTCCCGAAGCGGTCCGCCAGCGCGGGCCGGCCCAGCGCTGCCAGGGCGCCGAGCGTCGTGATCCCCAGCCGCTCCAGCGGTTCGACGAGCGCGGCCGTGTCCTCGCTGCGCCGCAGCAGCGTCACCGGCTCGTTGCACGAGCCGGTCCATCCCGGCGATCCCGATCGAGGACAACAGGCCGCCGATCGTGGTCGGGATCAGACAGACCAGCAGGGCGATCAGCA
>JAOPZJ010000356.1 GCA_025964155.1 Solirubrobacterales bacterium | reverse complement strand
AGTACGACTGGCTCGTGCAGTCGCGGACCGTGCGGCGGCCCGGCGAATGCGACGCGGCCGTGCTGGCGCTGCCGGCCGGCAACGGCCTGGCGGCGTCGATCGACTGCAACGGGCGCCGCGTGGCGGCTGACCCGTTCACGGGCACCATCGAGGCCGCGCTGGAGTGCGCGTCCAACCTGGCCTGCGCCGGCGCGCTGCCGCTGGGGAAGACGTACAACCTGAACTTCGGGAACCCGGAGAAGCACGAGATAGCCTTGCAGCTGACCGAGGCCGTGCGCGGCCTGGGCGAGGCCTGCCGGGCGCTGGAGGCGCCGATCGTCGGCGGCAACGTCTCCTTGTACAACCAGGGCGCCGCGGGGCCGATCTACCCGACGCCGGTCGTCGGCATGGTGGGGGAGCTCCCCGACGTCGAGCGCGCCGGGCGCCTCGGCTTCGCCGCGGCCGGCGACGCCGTCGCCCTCGTGGGCTGGGACGGGCTGCCCTCACTGGCCGCCTCCGAGCTGGCCAAGCTGCGCGGTGAACCACTGCCCGACGGGCTGCCGCCGGTCGACATCGCGCATGTCATCCGGACGCAGACCGCCATCCGTGACGCCGTCCGCTCCGGCTCGCTGGCCTCGGCGCACGACATCGCCGAGGGCGGCTTCGTCGTCGCGCTGGCCGAGGCGTGCCTGGCCGGCGGCCTTGGCGCGACCCTCCAGCTCGGAGCGACCGACCAGCCCTTCGAGACGCTCTTCGGCGAGCGGCCCGGCGGCTTCGTCGTGTCGGGCTCGCCGGAGGCCCTGGAGGCGCTGGCCGCCACCGGCATCCCGGTCGACGTGTTCGGCGAGGTCGGCGGCGACGTGCTCACCGTCGCGCTCGCCGACGCGCTCGTGACCGTCCCGCTCGAGCAGTTGGCCACCGCCCACGCCGCGCTCGCGCCGCTGTTCCCGTGAGGCCGAACATGGCGTGGTGCAGGAACTTCAACGGGTGTCCGGGACCCGTCCGATGCGTTGGTAGCCTGTGAATCGTCGTCACACCCGTGACGACACCCTGCGCTCATGAGCCTCGATCCTCCCGATCTGGACCCGCGCGAAGGCCCTCGCGACGAATGCGGTGTCTTCGGGATCTACGGACCCGAACACGACGTCTCGCGCCTGGCCTACTTCGCGCTCTACGCCCTGCAGCACCGCGGGCAGGAGTCTGCCGGCATCGCCGCCGCGGACGACGGCGGCTACATCGTCACGCAGCGCGCGCTCGGCCTGGTCAACCAGGTCTTCAAGGAGCACGACCTGCGCGCGCTCGGCGGTGACCTGGCGATCGGGCACGTCCGGTACTCGACGACCGGCTCGAACGAGTGGGAGAACTCCCAGCCCGTGCATCGGTCCGCCGGCAGCGGCGGCAACCGCCGTGAGCTGGCCCTGGCGCACAACGGCAACCTCATCAACGCCGTCACGCTCCACACCGAGCTGCGCGCTGCCGGCGTCTCGTTCACCTCCACCTCGGACTCGGAGATCATCGCCGCGGCGCTCGCCTCCCACCCCGGTGACTCGATCGAGGAGGCCGTGCGCGAGGTCATGCCGCGGCTGCAGGGCGCCTACTCCACCGTCGTCATGACGAAGGACCGCGTCGTCGCCTTCCGCGACCCCGCGGGCATCCGCCCGCTCGTGCTCGGGCAGATCGGCACGCGCTACTGCATCGCATCGGAGTCGTGCGCGTTCGACATCATCGGCGCGACGCTCATCCGCGAGATCGAGCCCGGTGAGATGGTCAGCATCTCCGCCGAAGGCCTGAAGGCCGAGATCGTCGTCGAGTCCGAGCGCAAGGCGTTCTGCGTCTTCGAGTACATCTACTTCGCCCGCCCGGACTCGCGCATGGGCGGCGACGTCCTGCAGGCCGCGCGCGGTCGCATGGGCGAGATCCTCTTCCGTGAGGCGCCCGCCCCCGGAGCGGACCTCGTGATCGCGGTCCCGGACTCCGGCAATCCCGCGGCCCGCGGCTACGCCCGCGCGGCCGGCCTGCCGCAGGACGACGGCATCATCAAGAACCGGTACGTCGGCCGCACCTTCATCCAGCCCGGGCAGGAGCTGCGCAAGCACGGCCTGCGCCTGAAGTTCAACCCGCTGCCGGAGATCGTGGGCGGCAAGTCCCTTGTGGTGGTGGACGACTCCATCGTCCGCGGCAACACGACGCGCCAGATCGTGCAGATGCTCCGCGACGCCGGCGCGCGCGAGGTCCACATGCGGATTTCCGCCCCGCCGCTGCGCAACCCCTGCCACTACGGGGTGGACATGTCCACGCGCGAAGAGATGATCGCCCACAACCGCACGCCCGAGGAGATCGCAAAGGTGCTCGGGGCCGACTCCCTGGCGTACATCTCGATGGAGGGCGTGTATGAGGCGATCCGCGGCGACCAGGGCAAGCACTGCGACGCCTGCTTCACCGGCAACTACCCCCTCGCCGGCACCGACGATGCGGATGGCAAGTTCGCGCTGGAGAACGGCCTGACTCCGCTGCCGCTGGTGCAAGCCTAAGGCGGCATGAGTGGAGCTTCGCGCGTCAGGGTGACGCCGCAGCCTGCCCTCGCCTGCCCCCTCCCTCTCTGTTCAAGACGCCGGCCGGCAGCGTGAGCGCACGATCACCGTGCGCTGCGTGCCGTCGGCCAGGCGCAGCTTCGCGGTGATGCGCCCGCCGCGGCGTACCCCCACCGCCAGCGGTCGCCGCGCGTCGCGGACCGTGCGCCCGCCGCGGGAGACCGACAGCGACCGCACGCGCCGGTCGAGCACGCGCAGCGCCACCCGGCCGCCGCGCACGCAGGTCACGTACAGCCGTGGCGGCCCCTGCCTGATCGCGCGTACGCGGGGATCGGTCACCGGCCCGGGGGCGACCTGCGGCGGGGTCGCGTCCCGCAGCGCGACGAGTCCCCCGAGCACGCCGACGTACGCGGTCCCGTCGGGCCCGATGCTCACGGGCGCGTAGTTGTTGTTGAACAGGACGCCCGCGCCGGCGAGGGCCTGGAAGACCGTCTTGCCGGTGCGGTAGTCCAGGGCGGTGAGGTACCACGGGTCGGTCAGGTCGCCGCCGGGCTTCGTGTACGTGTAGACGAGCCCGGCGCCGAGGGCGAGCTTCGGGACGACCGACGGCGCCGTGACCTGGCCGGCCGTCCACGCGACCGTGCAGGTCCCGGCGGTGCGGACGACGTTCACGCGGGCCAGGCCGGCGGCGGTCGTCATGCCGACCGCGACGGACTGGGGCCCCTCGTAGCCGTAGTTGTTCTCGACGATGAGATTCGTCCCGTCCGTGAGCAGCGACTGGTCCGACGACGAGGCGCCCTTCGTGAACACGGGCGCGCGGCAGAGCTCGCGCCGGGTCCCGGAGGCGAGTGCGCGGCCGCGCCGGTAGACGACGACGTCGATCGGATCGGCGTTGCTCGTGATCGCGACGAGGTCGGTGCCCATGAGCGTCGGTGTCGTCCCCGAGCCGGCCTGGCTCTGGCCCGGCTTGCGGGTCCCGTCGTTCGGATAGACCGCGCGCCAGACCACTCGCGGCGTCCCGTCGGGGGCGGCCTCGAAGCGGTACATCGCGACATCGGTGACGATGTAGACGCCGTCGTCACCAACGGCGAACGAGTTGCCGTTGGGCTCGCCGGTGTCCAGGCGCTTGACGGCGCCGGTCTTGCGGTCGGCGGTCGCGACGATCCCGCCGCGGGTGGCGATCCAATAGCGCCCCTCCCAGTCCGGGAGGACCGAGATGATCGCGTCACCTTCCGGGATCGCCCGGGCCAGATCGATCGTCTGCTGCACGCGGAAGCCAGGTTCGGCGGTCTGCGCTACGACGAGCAGGCGCCGGTCGGCGGTCCCGATGACCGCGCGATCCTCGTTGTCGAGGTAGAAGTACCCGCCGCCGGTGAAGTTCTGGAACGGGTTGCCGATCCGGAAGGGCCGTGGCGGCAGCTCGAACTGCGCCAGCGACGTCAGCGTCAGCGGGTCCAGCAGGCGGAGGGTCACCGTGTTCGTGGCGCCGACGCAGACGGTCTCGACCCGCCCGCGGCGATCGAAGGTCACCGAGCCGCACAGGCCGCCGTACTGAGCGGAGGTGGTGCTCACGCCGATCCCGAGCGGCCCGCTGCGCGCGTAGGCGTCGGTCTGGTAGCCGTCGTTGTGGAGGTTCGAGCGCTCGTTGGGCGCCATGAACGGGTGCTGCGGTACGGCCAGGGACGGCACCGGGTTCGGGGTCGCCGGCTTCCCGATGAAGGAGGCCGCGCCCGTGGGCGTCGCCGGGATCGGGTTCGCGTGCGCGGCGGGGCCGGTCGAGGCGACGAGCGCGAGCGTGATGGCGACGGCGGCGGGCCAGGCGTGACGGGGACGGGATGCAGCAGCCATGTCGCGCAACGCTATCCAGATCGGCGCACCGGTTTGCGGATCGGGCCGCGTCCGCGCAGGTCTGGTCGTGAACAACGGTTCCGGGACCCTGGGTCACCCTTCGAGCGTGCTATCCCGGGCGAGTAGTTCGATGCCGGCCGGCTCATATGGCCTTGCCGGGGTTCAGCAGCCCGGCGGGGTCGAGCGCCTGCTTGATCGCGTGGTTGAGCGCTGTGACATCTGGGCCGAGCTCGGCAGCGAGGTGCCCGCGCTTCAGCAGTCCGACGCCGTGCTCGCCGGTGACCGTCCCGTCCAGGGCGATCCCGAGGTCGAGGATGGCGGCGAACGCGCGCCGGGTCGCGGCGACCTGGTGGGGGTCGCCGGCGTCGTACACGATGGTCGGGTGCATGTTGCCGTCGCCTGCGTGACCGAACGTCCCGATGAGCAGGTCGTGCTCGGCGGCGATGCGCGCGACGCCCGTCAACAGCGCGGGGATGGCCGGCAGCGGCACGGCGACATCGTCGAGCAGCGTCGCACCGCGGCGCTCCAAGGCGGGGTAGGCCAGCCGCCGGGCGGCCATGAGCATGCGTCCCTCGGCCTCCTCGTCGGTGGTCGCGACGAGCTCCGCGCCCGCCTGCTCGCACAGGCGTTCCATGTGCGCGATCTCGGCGCGGCCCGCATCTCCGCCGGCGTCCGAACGCGCGAAGACGAGCACCGCGGTGTCCTCGTCGAGGCCCATCGGCTCGAACGCCTCGACGGCGGCGATCGTCGCGCGGTCCATGAGCTCCAGGACGCTCGGCCGCGTCTCACGCGCGATGCGTGCGACCGCATCACCCGCGGCGGCCAGCGAGCTGAAGCTCGCGGCCAGCGTCGACGAGACGGGTGGGGCGGGCAGGAGCTTCACCGTCGCCTCGGTGATGATCGCCAGCGTGCCTTCGGAGCCGCAGAGCAGGCTCGTCAGGTCGTACCCCGCAACGCCCTTGCGCGTGCGCCGGCCGACGCGGATCGCGCGCCCATCGGCGAGCACGGCCTCCACGCCGAGCAGCGAATCGCGCGTCACGCCGTACTTCACGCAGCACAGGCCGCCGGCGTTGGTGGCGACGTTGCCGCCGATCGTCGAGAACTCCCAGCTCGCGGGATCCGGCGGATACCAGAGGCCGTGCTCGGCGACGGCCGTCCCGAGCGCCGCGTTGACGACACCCGCCGGGACCGTGGCCGTCAGCCCCTCCGGATCGACCTCGACGGGACCGGTCATCCGCTCCAAGCAGAGGACCATGCACCCGTCGACCGCGTTCGCGCCACCGGAGAGCCCCGAGCCCGCGCCCCGCGCGACGACCGGGATGTCGTGCGCCGCGGCGGCACGCACGGCGGCCTGCACCTCGGGCGTGCCGCGGGGCCGGACGAGCACCGCGGGCTCACCGACGGCGATGAGGCCGGGCGCGGCCTCGTCGGCCCGGTAGGCGGCGAGCACCTCGGGGTCGGTGACGACGTCCCCCGCGCCGACGAGGTCGTCGAGCAGCGTGCGGCCCAGGGGCGGCATGGTCACCCGAGGCTGCGCCGGTAGAGGCCGCGGATGTGGGCGGTGATGCGCTCGGCCGCCTGCTCGGGCGCGCGTGCCTCGATCGCGTCGACGATCCGCGCGTGCTCGCGGGTCAGGCGCTTGAGGACCGGGAGCGGGTCCTCGATGGCGCGGAGGCTCGCGAGGAGGTGGGCACCGACGGGCTCGCGCACGGCGAGCATCACGAGGTGCAGCGCCTCGTTGCCGGAGGCCGCCACGAGCGCGACGTGGAAGCGGACATCGGCCTCCTCGAAGGCCTCGACGTCGTCGCCGACCTCGCGCATGAGCGACACCTCCGCGCGGGCGGCGTCGAGGGAGATGCCGCGGCGCCCCGCGGCGGCGCCCACGGCCGCGCCCTCCAAGGCGCAGCGCAGCTCGACGAGGTCGCGCAACGGGACGGCGCCCAGGCGGAGCAGGTGGACGAAGGCGTCTCGCGCCGGACCGGTCGAGAGGTCCTGCGCCCGGACGACGCGCAGCGGCGAGGTCGGACGGTCGGCGACGGCAAGACCCTGGGCCTGCAGCGCGCGCAGCGCCTCGCGGACGGTGGTGCGCGCCACGCCGAAGCGGTCGGTGAGCTCACGCTCGGGCGGCAACTCGCTGCCCGGCTCCAGGGCGCCGGAGAGGATGGCCTCGCGCAACTGCTCGGCGACCTGCTCGTAGGCCGGGCGACGGATGACTTCCGTGAACTCCATGGCGGGAGCCTACCGGAGCATTTGCCTGTTGGTCAGACCAGCTGAGAGACTGACACCATGACTTCCTCCCTCGTCCATACCTGTATCCGCGTGCTCGACCCCGAGGCCTCCGTCCGCTTCTACGAGACCCTCGGATTCGAGCGCCGCGGACAGCTGAACTTCGACTCGGCCTACAACATCTACATGGGGCTCCCAGGAGGCGGCGACACGCTCGAGCTGACCGTGAACGTGGGGCGCAGCGACGCCTACGACCTGGGCGATGGCTACAACCACGTCGCGGTCACCCACCCCGACCTCGACGCCATCCTCGAGGAGCTCGCCGGACTAGGGGTGCAGCCTGAGAAGCCGCCGTTCCACGCGGGTGGCCGCGACGACCTACCGCGTATCGTCTTCGTCCCCGACCCCGACGGCTACCGCATCGAGCTCATCGAAGGCGAGGCATTCGCCGCGCCGCAGGACGGGCCGCACCCGTCGACGACGTGAGACGACGCGGGTCAGGGCGGATCGAAGAACCCGTCAAACCATCTCATTGCGGCGACTTCGTCGCAGACCTGCACGGCGGCGCCCCTGACCGCCGGAGCCGTCGCTACCGTCGTCGGCGCGATGGACCTGCACCAAGCTTTGCACCAGCACTTCGGCTTTGACCACTTCCGCCCCGGCCAGGAGGACGCCGTCCGGGCGGTAGCGGATCCCGCCCACCCCCGCGACACGCTCGTCGTCATGCCCACGGGCGCGGGCAAGTCGCTCTGCTACCAGCTGCCGGCGCTCATGCGCGACGACCTGACGCTCGTCGTCTCGCCGCTCGTCTCGCTCATGCAGGATCAGGTCCAGGCGCTGGCGAAGATCGCGCCCGGCAAGGTCGCCCTGATCAACGCCCAGCAGGATCAGCACGCCAACGACGACGCGCTGAACGCGGCGCTGTCAGGCCGGCTGCGGATGCTCTACGTCGCCCCCGAGCGGTTCTCGGCGCCGGGCTTCGCGCGCGCCCTGTCGCAAGTGTCGATCGGCCTCTTCGTCGTCGACGAGGCGCACTGCGTGTCGCAGTGGGGCCACGACTTCCGCCCCGACTACTTCCGCCTGGCCGACGCGGCGCGCTGGCTGAAGGCCAAGGCGATCATCGCGTCCACCGCGACCGCCACGCCACAGGTCGCCGCGGACATCGTCGAGCGCCTGGGCCTGCGGGACCCCGCGCGCATCGCCACGGGGTTCGACCGGCCCAACCTGTCCTTCGGCGTCGTGCCGGTGGCCAGCGCCGCCGTGAAGAACCGGCAGATCGCGGCGGCGCTGGCGCAGCCCGGCGCGACGCCGGCGATCGTCTACGCCGGGACGCGCAACGGCTGCACCCAGGTCGCGGCCGACCTCGAGCGGGCGCTGGGCAAGCCCGTCCTGGCCTACCACGCCGGTCTGGCCCGCGATGCCCGCGCCGAGGCCCAGCGCCGCTTCATGGACGGCGAGGTCGACGTCGTGGTCGCCACGAACGCGTTCGGCATGGGCGTGGA
>JAOPZJ010000323.1 GCA_025964155.1 Solirubrobacterales bacterium | reverse complement strand
GCTCGCCGACGCCGACGCGGGCGTACGCGCAGCGGCCGCGCGGTCGCTGGGGGCCGCGGGGCACTGGACTGCCGCGGGGAAGCTGCGCCGCGCGCTGGGAGACCCCGCCTGGGAGGTCCGCCGGGCGGCCGGGCTCGCGCTGCGCGCGCTGGGCGCTCCGGGTGAGGTCCTGCTGCGCCAAGCGCTGAGCGACGAGGACCGCTTCGCCCGCGACATGGCCCGACTCGTGCTCGAGCTCGAAGACCAGGACTGAGCCATGGACACCGTGCGCAACCTCCTGGTGGACCTGCAGTGGAGCGTGCTCGTCTACTTCCTCGTCGTCAACGCCTTCCTGCTGTCGCTGCTGGCCGCGGCGGCCGTCGAGCTCGGCCGCCAGCAACGGCTCGCTCGGCTCGACGCCCGCTGGCGCCTGCTCTCCAGCGCCGTCGTGCCGCGGATCTCGATCCTGGCGCCCGCCTACAACGAGGAGCTGACCGTCAGCGAGAGCGTGCGATCGCTGCTGACCCTGCACTATCCCGACCTGGAGATCGTCCTCATCAACGACGGCTCGGGTGACGACACCCTGGGTGTCGTCGAGCGCGACTTCCAGCTGCAGCGGCTGCACCCGATCTACCGCCGGGCCGTCCAACACGAGCCGGTCCGCGGCCTGTACCGCTCCCGGACCTCGCCGGGTCTCCTCGTCGTCGACAAGGTCAACGGCGGCAAGGCGGACGCGCTGAACGCCGGCATCAACGTCGCGTCGGGTGAGCTGGTCTGCGCGATCGACGCGGACACGATCATCGAGGACGACGCACTGCTGCGCATGGTGCGCCCGTTCCTCTTCCGCGAGGGTACCGTGGCGGCGGGCGGGACCATCCGTGCGGCCAACGGTGCAGAGGTGGGCCACGGGCGCGTGCACAAGGCCCACGCCCCGCGGCGGCTCGTGCCCGGCGCGCAGGCGATCGAGTACCTGCGCGCCTTCCTCACCGGCCGGCTGGGCTGGAACCGCTTCGGTGGGAACCTCATCATCTCCGGCGCGTTCGGCCTGTTCCGCCGCGACGCGGTCCTGGCCGCCCAGGGCTACGAGCGCGACACGGTCGGCGAAGACATGGAGCTTGTGGCCCGGCTGCGTCGCCAGGCCTACGAGCTCGGCACCCCCGGCCGTGTCGAGTTCGTGCCCGACCCCGTCGCGTGGACCGAGGTGCCCGAGTCGCTGCGCGTGCTCGGGCGCCAGCGCGATCGCTGGCACCGGGGCCTGGCCGACGTGCTGCGCCGCCATGCCGGCGTCGCCCTGCGCCCGCGCTACGGCTCGCTCGGCTGGGTGGCGTACCCGTATTTCCTGCTCGTCGAACTGCTCGGGCCCGTCGTCGAGGCGCTCGGGCTCGTCGGGCTGGCGTTCGCCCTGGCGACGGGGGCGGTCGACCTGCCGTTCGCCGCCCTGTTCTTTCTCGTGGCCTACGGCCTTGGGCTGGTCATGACGGTGCTGACGATCGTTCTGGACGAGTTCACCTACCGCAGCTACGGCGGCGGCCGCGACACCCTGATCCTGCTCGGCTGGGCGTTCATCGAGCCGCTCGGCTTCCGGCAGCTCACGGTCGTCTGGCGGCTGCGCGGGCTGTGGCGCTACGCCCGCGGCCGGACCGACTGGGGCGTCATGACGCGGGCAGGATTCCGGACGTCAGACCCATCTGAGGAAGCGGGGTAAATCCCCGACGCGGGAACCGCCGTTCGACGCGACGCGCTGACGAGGAGCAATCGGTCCTCTTGCCAGCATTGATGGTCCCGCGGGACAGCGCGCGGAGAGCGCGAGCACGCGAGCATCGACGGCGTCACCGACGGGGCCGCGCTGGACGACAGCACGCGGTCAATGACCGACAGGCGGCAGCCCCGGCCGTCCTTCTGGTACTGAGGAGGCTCTACCAATCATGTCTCGACGAAAGCCCCTGGCTGTGTTGGTGGCCGTCATGGCCGCAGTCACCGTCGCGGTCCCGACGGCGAGTGCGAGCGCCGCGACGACCCAGCCCACCGTCTCCACACGCCAGATCGCCAACCCCATCCCGTCCATCCCGTCCATCCCGTCCACCCCGTCCACCCCGTCCACCCCGCCCGCCTCCGTCTGCCAGCTCGTGTCCCAGCTGTTCGCCCAGCAATCGCAAGCGGCGCAGCAGGCTGGAATCCCCCTAGTTGCGGACTTGCTCGCTACGACGCTCGCCGATCTCGGCTGCAAGGGTGCGGCCCCTTAGTGTGGTCGGCTCTCGGGGGCGCGACGCCCCCGAGAGCCCGGCGCTGGGATAGCCGCTCGTGCGCGATCCAGGAGCCTTTCACGGCGCCTCGACGACCTCATAGACATCACCGGCCGCCGCGGACATGACGCGGTAGGCCATCTCACGCTTCAACTGACCCAGACGCCGGTCCTCCTCGGTCGTGCGCTGCTCGTTGCGTGCCAAGGCGATGAACTCGTCCGTCACGTATCCCTCGCGGACGATCAGTGTCACCGCTTGGTTTCGGTATCCGACCCGGAAGACGAACCGCTCGAGCGTCGGACCGCGCTCGGGGCGCGCCAGTGAGGCGTCGACCACGTAACCGCCCTCGGTGACCCCGCGGGTGACCAGCTCGAAGGCGTCGCGCGCACCCGGACCTCCGAACGCCGTCTGCACGGTGATCTCACGCCGCTCCGGCGGACCGTCGCCTGCGAGGAACGGCAGCGCCCGTTCCAGGACCTTGAACGCGTGCGCCACCCCGCCCGGGGACCCGGGCCCGTGGTACTTCATCATGTCCTCGAAGGAGAACGCGATGGGCTGGCCCTGATCGAGGACCGTGATCGTGTCGGGATACGTCACGCTGCCCCTAGCGCCGAAAGAGCCTCTCCCAAAGGACGACGCGCAGCGTCCGGGCCACCGGGCTCAGCCGGTCGATCTGAGCGTCGCTCAGGCCCCAATAGCGAAGGGGCTTCCGCTTGCGCTTTGCCATGGCTTCTTCTATCACGCTCCAGCCAGGCTGGCCCACGCCTACTCGACCGGCAGCCCGCCGCGTCGACCGCCGTTAGCATCCGCCCATGGCCCCCGAGCCGCACTCCCCCACGAAGCGCTCGACGCAAGGCAGCTCGTCCAAGCTCTCCTACGTCTTCGCGTTCGGGGCCGCCGTCTTCATCGTCAGCGGCAACTACTACGTCGCCGCGTTCTTCGGGCTCATGGCGGCCGCGGCCGTCGCCGTGACGATCAGGAACCTCCCGTCCGGCGCCAAGCGCGCCGCCGAGACCGGCGAGCCGAAGCAGCCGGGCGGTTCGGCCACCTCGGGCATCGACGCCTGACGCCGCGCCTCAGACGGCCGGCGCACCCTGTGGCGTGCGCGCCCGCGGGCGGCCGCGAACCGCCGCGCGGACCGCCGCGACGGCGACGTAGGCCAGGACGAGGACACCGGCGATCGACGCCCCGGCGGCGGTGCCTGTGTAGAAGCTGAGGTACATCCCGGCCACGCCCGCGACCACCGCGATGACACCGGAGGTGAGGAGCATCGGCCCCATCCGCCGCGTCACGAGCCGGGCGGCGCTTGCGGGGGCGATGAGCACCGCGACGACGAGCAGGTTGCCGAGCCCCTGCACCGCGACGAGCAGCGCGCCGGCGAGCAGGGCGAGCAGCGCGACGTCCACGAGCAGCGGTCGCACGCCGAGTCCAGGGGCGCTGAGGCGGTCAAAGCCGACGACGAGCAGCCGGTCATGCGTGACCCACAGCGCCGCCAGCACGACCGTGACGAGCACCGCCGCCAGCACGAGGTCGCCGTCGCTGACGCCGAGCACATCCCCGAAGAGCAGGCCCTGCAGTCCCGCCGGGCTGGCCGGGGTGAGCGCCAGCAGCACTCCGAGCCCGAAGAGCGTCGTCACGACGACGGCCACGGCGGTGTCCCGGTCCAGGCCGGGGATCCGCCCGGCAACCGCCACGGCGACGGCGGCGACCAGCAGCCCGGCGGCCCCGCCGAGCAGCAGCGGGACGCCGAGCAACGCGGCACCGACGAGGCCGGGCAGCAGCGCGTGCGCGAGCGACTCGGCGCTGTAGGCGAGGTTGAAGAACACAAGCCAGCAGCCCAGCGCCCCGCCGGCGACCCCCAGCAGGACGACCTCGAGCAGCGCGCGACGCGTGAGCGGCTCCTGCCAGGGATCCGTCAGCCACGACAGCAGCGCCAGGGACGTGTGCATCGTCAGTGCTCGTGGTGGTGAGCCGGCAGGACCGCCCGGTCTTGGCCGTGCACGGCGCAGTCGATGTCGACGATCTCGCCGCCGTAGGTGGCCTCCAGCACCGCACGCGTCAGCACGTCGGCGCGGCCGAAGGCGATCTGGCGGCGGTTCAGGCACAGCACCGTCCCCCACTGGCGTGCCTGGGCGACGTCGTGGGTCGCGATCAGCAGGCCGCGCCCCTCCTGGGTGAGCGACACGAGGAGCGCCTCCAGGCGGTCGGCGCTCACCGCGTCCAGCCCCGTGAAGGGCTCGTCGAGCAGCAGGATCGGGGCGTCCTGGACGAGCGCGCGGGCGACGAGCACCCGCTGGCGCTGGCCGCCGGAGAGATCCCCGAAGGTCGTGTCGGCGTGCTCGGCGAGCCCGACCAGCGCGAGCGCGGCGCGGGCCAGGCGACGGTCGGCCCGCGACGGGCGCCGCCACCATGCCAGACGGGAGACCGCCCCCATCAAGGCGACGTCGGTGGCACTGACCGGGAAGTCCAAGCGCGAGCGTTCGGTCTGCGGGACCACCGCGCAGCGGGCGTGCAGCTCCAGCGCGCCGTCCAGCGGCGAGAGCTCGCCCAGCAGGGTGCGGAACAGCGTCGTCTTGCCGCCACCGTTGGGCCCGAGCACGGCGACCTGATCGCCGGCACGAAGCTCGAGGTCCACCCCGGTGAGCACCGGCTCGGCTTCGTAGCCGCACGCCAGGCCCGCGGTGGCGAGCAGCACCCGGCCATCACCCGTGGGAGCGCCGGCAGGCGTGAGGGCGTCAGGAGCCTCGTCGGTCACAGTCCCTGAATATCGCAACCTCTGCCGCCTCCCGTGAAGCCCTTGGCCATCGCGTCGGCGTTCGCGTGCTCCATCCCGAGGTACGTCGCCCCCGCGGAGCCCGCCGGGCCGAGGGTATCCCCGTACAGCGTCAGGTCCGCGCGCGCGCCGGTCTGCTTGGCGATCGCCTCCGCGAGCTTGGGGTTCACCGAGCTCTCGGGGAACACGGCCTTGACCCCTTGGGCACGGATGATCGACGCGAGCTTGGCGATGTCCCCGGCCGACGGCTGGGCCTGGGTGCTCTGCGACGGGATGACTGCGCCGACGACGGTGATGTCGTAGCGGCGCGCGAAGTACCCGAAGGCATCGTGGTCGGTGACGAGCTTGCGATCTGCGACGGGAATGGTCCGCATGCACGACGCGATGCCCGTGTCCAGGGCGCGGACCTTCGCCAGGTACGCCTCCGCGCCGGCGTCGATCTTCGCCGTCGCGGCGGGTTCGGCGGCCGCAAGCGTGTCGCGGATCTTCGTCACCGCCGCCTCGACGTTGCGCGGGTCATGCCACCAGTGCGGATCGTACGTCGATGCCTCAGGCCCGTCCCGCTCTCCAGGAACGCGCTGGGGCAGCGCCGCGGCGAGGTCCACGACCGCGGGGGAGCCGCCGCTCTGCTTGACGACGTCACCCATCCATGTGTCGAGGTTGTCGCCGCTGACGAAGACGACCTTCGCGTCGGCGGTCGCCAGCACGTCTTTGGGGCGCGGCTCGTAGCCGTGCGGGTCGCTGTTGGGGTTGAGGATCTGCGTGACCTGCACGCTGCTCGAGCCGACCTCACGGATGATGTCCCCCAGCTGCGTCGTCGTCGCGATGACCTTGATCGACGGTGTGCCGTCGGCGTTCGTCGACGTGCCCGCGTCCGACGACGCGCCGCAACCCGCCGCACCGAGGCCGAGCAGTGCGAGCACGGCGGCGACGGCAGG
>JAOPZJ010000319.1 GCA_025964155.1 Solirubrobacterales bacterium | reverse complement strand
CCGTCGAACAGGCCGACAGCGTCGGGGCGACACTGGAGGCGGCGCGTAACCGGCTCGTCGCCGGCCGCGCGCTGGCCGGATCGGATCGGGAGGCGGCGATCGAGCAGCTGAGCACCGCCGCGCAGGTCGCCGGCGGACTGGGCGCGCACCGCGTCCACGACGAGGCGCTGCGCGAGCTGCGGCGCCTCGGGGTGCGTCGCGGCCGCGGTGGCGCGCGCGCCACGGAAGACACGGGGCTGGGATCGCTGAGTGACCGCGAGCGCGCGATCGCCGACCTCGTCGTCGAGGGCCGCACGAACCGTGAGATCGGCGCGCGCCTGTACCTCAGCGAGAAGACGATCGAGACCCACCTGTCCCGGGTGTTCCGCAAGCTCGAGGTGCGCTCCCGGGCGGAGGTCGCCGCGCGCGTCGCGACCGGGGACGACTGAGCGGCTGAACGTCGGGCTCTCGCCCGCACATCGATGCAGGACAATGCGCCTTGATGAACGTTGCGCCCGCCTCCCGCCGGCCGTCGCAGGTGACCGCGGTCATGCGGTCCGAGACCGACCGCGTGAAGTCGCTGGAGCTCTTCTTCGACCTCGTGCTCGTGCTCGCGCTCACGCAGTGCACGGCGCTCATGGCCGACCAGCCGACATGGCGAGGTCTGGCAAGAGGGCTGTTGATCCTCGGGGTGGTGTGGTGGACCTGGGTCGGCTATGCCTGGTTGACGAGCGTCATCGATCCCGAGGAGGGCATCGTGCGCATCGCCATGTTCACGGCGATGGCGGCGCTGCTCATCATGGCGCTGTGCATCCCGGACGCCTTCGGCGACACCGCGCTGCTCTTTGCCGTCGCGTACGCGTTCGTGCGGGCGATGCACATCGTGCTCTTCGTCATCGCCAGTCGCGACGACCACGACCTCCGCAAGGCGGTGCGCGGCCTGGCCGTCAGCACGGCGATCGGCTGTGGACTGATCTTCGGCGCGGCGGCCGTCGACGGACCGGCGCAGGGCGCGCTGTGGGCGGCGGCGATCCTGCTGGATGCCGGCGGTCCGTATCTGTTCGGTGCCGAGGGCTGGAAGCTCGTCCCGGGCCACTTCGCCGAGCGTCACGGCCTGATGATCATCATCGCGCTGGGGGAGTCGGTCGTCGCGATCGGCGTGGGCACCCAGGGTCTGAAGATCGACGGCGGAGTCGTGCTGGCTGCCGTGCTCGGGATCGTCGTGACATCAGCGCTGTGGTGGCTGTACTTCGACATCGTCGCGCTCGTCGCCGAGCGTCGCCTGGAGAACGCCGAGCCCGGGCGCGAGCGCAACGAGATCGCCCGCGACTCGTTCTCCTACCTGCATTTCCCGATGATCGCCGGGATCGTGCTGGTGGCCCTCGGGCTGAAGAAGACGCTCCAGCACGTCTGGGACCCGCTGGAGCTCGTGCCCACCGTCGCGCTCTACGGCGGGGCCGCGCTGTACCTCGTGGCACACGTCGCGTTCCGCCTGCGCAACGTCGGGCGGTTCAGCACCCATCGCGTGCTGACCGCCGCCGCACTGGTCGCCTTCATCCCGGTCGGCCACGACATCCCCGCCGCGGCCGCCCTCGGTGTTGTGGCGATCCTGCTCGTGGCGCTCATCATCTACGAGATGATCCGGTTCGCCGAGCTCCGCGCCCGGCTGCGCCACGAGCTGGGCGGCGCGCACTGACGCCGCCGTACTTCAGCGACGCGGCCTGCTTGCCGGCGGCACGCCGGCGTCCAGCGGGTCGGGGTCCGCGCCGGTCGTCTGGGGGCCCGCGTCACGGGGATCGGTCATCCCGCGCTCGCCGGTGTCGCGGGGATCCAGCCGCCGCTGTCCGGCATCGACATCGTCGGCCGCGGTTGGGTGCGGCTGGTCATCCGCATCGTCGACGAGCTCGTGATCGGCCAGGCCCTCGTCGTGCAGACGGGCGCGCTCCTCGTGGGTGCGTGCGGTCGCCTGAGCCATCTCGGCCCGCCGCTCCTCCAGCTGCGCCTGGGCGGCACGGTGCTCGGCTTCGGCTCGACGACGGCGTGCTTCGGCGGCCGACACGTCGGCCTCGGTCTCCAGTTGGGCGGCGGTCTCGCGGTGCCCTTGCGCCACCTCGGCGCGGCGCTCGCGCAGCTCACGCTCGCGGCGGCGCTCTTCGGCGCGCGCCCGCATCCGTGGCAGCACGGCGAGCAGGGCCAGCAGGATCACGGCCGCGACGACGATCAGGACGATGACTGCGGTGCTCATTGCGCAACCTCTCTGCTCTCGGTGTGACAGAACGTCTTGCTGCTTTGAGATGCCCGGGGGGCACGCCGACAAACGTCGTGCGTACGGTCTCGACCACCTTCTGGACGAAGGTTCGGCCCTCCGCCAGGCCAGCCATTAGGCTCCCGGCCATGAACGTCGACATCCGTCACAGTCCCTCATTCGCGCTGGCGCGCCTGACGCTCAGCGGCGGCGAGAAGATCCGCGTCGAGTCCGGCGCGATGGCGCTGCACTCCGCCGGTGTGCAGCTGGAGGCCAAGATGCAGGGCGGCCTCATGAAGTCGTTGAAGCGCAGCGTGATGGGCGGCGAGTCGCTGTTCGTGTCCAACTACACCGCGCCGCCCGCCGGTGGGTGGGTCGAGGTCGCGCCGTCGCTCCCGGGCGACGTCTTCACCGTCGAGGTCAACGGCACCTACATCCTCACGCGTGGGGCATTCCTGGCGTCGTCCGACGGCCTGGAACTGGACACGAAGTGGGGCGGCTTCTCCAACCTCGTCGGTGGCGAGGGCGGCTTCCTCGTGCACATGACCGGGACGGGGACGCTCGTCGGCTCCTGCTACGGCGCCCTGGACCGCCATACGCTGGCGGAGGGCGAGTCGCTGACCGTCGACTCCGGTCACCTGGTGTCCTACACCGAGGGCATCACGATCAGCGCACGGCGCGCCGCGCAGGGCGGGCTTGTGCAGTCGGTGAAGTCCGGGGAGTCCCTCGTGTTCGACGTCACGGGGCCCGGCGAGGTCGCGACGCAGAGCCGCAACCCGAACGAGTTCATCGGCTGGCTCATCCCGAAGCTGCCGTTCAGCCGCAACTGAGCGCCAGGAGTCAGTCCTCCTCCGCCTGCAGCTGCTCGAGGATCTGCGGCAGCACCGCGTAGAAGGCCTCCTCGAGCTCCTCGGGGATGCTCAGCGTCACGCCCTCGAAGTGGAAGTGATCACCGTGAGTGTGCAGATGGGTCTCGACCGAGGCCCCCGCCAGTACGAAGAACGGCAGGTATGAGAAGTAGTCCAGCGCCTCGAACTCCTGAGGCTCCAGGCCCGTCTCCTCGAGGATCGTCCAAAAGCGATCCGCGTACGCGGACTTGTCTGGTTCGATGAGCGCGAGCTTCTTCATGCGCACAGTGTGGCGCTAGCGTGGCGGGCATGCGCGCAACAGTCATGTACGGAGCAGGCGACGTCCGGGTCCAAGAGGTCCCCGACGCCGCCATCAGCGAGCCCACCGACGCCCTCGTCCGCGTCACGCGGGCCTGCATCTGCGGGAGCGACCTGTGGCCATACAAGTCGATGCCGGCGTCCGAGGAAGGCGCGCGGATGGGGCACGAGTTCATCGGCGTGGTGGAGGAGGTCGGATCGTCCGTGGCGACCGTCAGACGGGGGGACGTCGTCGTCGCCCCGTTCGTCTACTCCGACGGCACGTGCCAGTTCTGTGAAGAAGGCCTGCAGACCTCGTGCACGAACGGCGGGTTCTGGGGTGCGTCCGGCGTCGACGGAGGCCAGGGCGAGGCGGTGCGCATCCCGCAGGCCGACGGGACGCTCGTCGTCCTGCCCGTCGCTGAGGACGACGCGCTGATGCCGTCGCTGCTGACGCTGTCGGACGTCTTCGCCACCGGGCACCACGCCGCGCTCGGTGCCCGGGTGCAGGCCGGCAAGACCGTCGCCGTGGTCGGCGACGGCGCCGACGGACTCTGCGGCGTGATGGCCGCCAAGCGCCGGGGGGCCGAGCAGATCATCATCCTCGGCCGTCACGCGGACCGCACCGACCTGGCCCGGGACTTCGGCGCCACCGACGTCGTCGCCGAGCGTGGCAAGGAGGCCGTGACGCGGGTGCGTGAGCTCACCGGCGGCGTCGGCGCGCACAGCGTCCTGGAGTGCGTGGGCATGGACGACGCGTTCACGACCGCCGTCAAGATCGCGCGCTCCGGCGGCGCGGTCGGCCGGGTCGGCGTCCCGCAGTACGGGGCCCTGCCCGCGGCCCGTGACACCTTCCTGCGCAACATCACGGTCAGCGGTGGCATCGCCCCGGCCCGTGCGTACATCGAGGAGCTGCTCCCGGATGTGCTGGAGGGCCGCCTGGAGCCCGGCCGTGTCTTTGACCGCACCGTCGATCTGGACGGGGTGCCCGCCGGCTACAAGGCGATGGATGACCGTGACTCCATCAAGGTGATGGTCAAGCCGTAGGCGACGGGCGCCTACAGCGGCATCTTGCCGCGGGCCTTGCGGCCCTGCGCGGCGCTCTTGTTCGCCGCGCGGTTTGACTTGTCGAAGGGCTTACGCAGCCAGCGACCGAGCTTGCCCGGGGCCTTGCCTGCCGTGTTGCCGGCCGTGCCGAACGTCTTGGAGACCCCTCGCTGCGGACGACGGGACAACCGTGGCAACAGGAATGCCAGCACGGCGAGGAGCACGCAGATGACGATGACGGCGGCGATGAGCATGGCAGCCGTATGCCCGATGCGTTTGGCCGGCAACCCGACGCCGGTTCGTGCCGGGTCAATCCGTTCCCGTCGCGGCCGATGACCTGGACACATGACCGAC
>JAOPZJ010000304.1 GCA_025964155.1 Solirubrobacterales bacterium | reverse complement strand
CCTCGCTCATGGAGAAGTTCGTCATCGACGGCGGCGTCCCGCTGTCCGGCACGGTAACCCCGGCCGGCAACAAGAACGCCGCCCTACCCATCCTCGCCGCCTCGGTGCTCACCGCCGAGGAGGTCGTGATCCGCAACGTCCCGCGGATCCGCGACGTGGCCGCGATGGTCGAGCTCCTCGAGCTGCTCGGGGTCACCGTCGACTGGCGTGGTGAGCACGAGATCGCCCTGTGTGCGGCCGGCGTGACCGCCGACGCGCTCGTCGATCGCGGCGTGGCCGAGCGCATCCGCGCCTCGTTCCTGCTCGCGGGGCCACTGCTGGCCCGCTTCGGCGCGGCGATCATGCCCCCGCCCGGCGGCGACGTCATCGGCCGCCGCCGGCTGGACCCGCACCTGGACGCCTTCCGCGCGCTCGGCGCCCGGGACGCCATCCAGGACGGCCAGATCGTGCTCACCGCACCGCCCGGTGGGCTGCGGGCCGGCGAAGTCTTCATGGACGAGCCGTCGGTCATGGCGACCGAGAACGCGCTGATGGCCGCCGCCCTGACGCCCGGTGAGACGATCATCGGCAACGCGGCCTCCGAGCCGCACGTCCAGGACCTCGCCCGGATGCTCGTCCACATGGGAGCGCGCATCATCGGCATCGGCTCCAACGTCCTGCGGATCACCGGCGTGGCCGAGCTCGGCGGCTGCACGCACGACGTCGGGCCCGACCACATCGAGATCGGCTCGTTCATGGCGATCGCCGGCGTGACCGGCGGGGAGCTGCGGATCAAGGACACCGACCCCGGTGACCTGCGGATGATCATGCTCGTCTTCCAGCGCCTGGGGCTGTACTCCGAGCTGGACGGCCTGGACCTCGTCGTGCCCGGCGGACAGAACCTGGCGGTCGCGCGCGATCACGGTGGCCACACCGCGAAGGTCCAGGACGGTCCGTGGCCGCAGTTCCCGGCCGACCTGACGTCGATCGCGGTGGCGCTGGCGACACAGAGCCGCGGCCAGGTGCTCATCCACGAGTGGATGTTCGAGTCGCGCCTCTTCTTCACCGACAAGCTCGTCTCCATGGGAGCCAACATCCTCATCGCCGATCCGCACCGCGCGCTGATCAGCGGGCCGACGCAGCTCACGGGGCAACGCGTGGAGTCGCCGGACATCCGCGCCGGGATGGCCGTGCTGCTCGCGGCGCTCTGCGCCGAGGGCCGCACCGAGATCGGCAACATCCGCCAGATCGACCGCGGCTACGAACGCATCGACGAGCGCCTGCGTGCGCTCGGCGCCCGCATTGAGCGCGTGCCGCTGGACACCCCTGCCCCCGCGGTCTGACCGATGGCCTCCATGCACCCAACGCCCAGCGGGACGCGCGACGTCCTGCCCGACGAGATGCGGGAGCTGCGCGCGATCACCGACGCCATGCGCCAGGTCTTCGAGCGCCACGGCTACGGGGAGGTGTGGACCCCGGCGATCGAGTACGAGTCCATCGTCGGCCGCCTCGACGGCCGCAACGGCGGCTACCGCCTGTTCGACGACCACGGCAGCGTCCTGCGCCTGCGGTCGGACATCACCGTCCCGGTCGCCCGGGTGGCCGCCACGCGCTACGCCGCGGCACAGCCGCCGCTGCGCTTCTGCTCCTTCGCCCACGTCTACCGCGGCGTCAAGCCCGGGCGTGGGCAGATGCGGGAGTTTTTGCAGGCCGGGGTCGAGCTGATCGGCTCGCCGGGTCCCGACGGCACCGCTGAGGTCCTCGCCATCCTGTGCGAGGCACTCGAGGCCGCAGGGCTGCGTGAGTACCGCATCGGCCTGGGCGACGCTGGGCTGTACCCGGCGCTGCTGGGCGCCGTCGGCGTGGACGCGCCGACCGCCGACCGCATCCTCGACGCGCTCGTCGCGCGCGATCTCGTGCGGCTGGGCGTCGAGGTCCACTCGATCGGGCTGGACGCCCAGACCACCGAGCTGCTGCTGGACGTCCCGCAGCTGCGAGGCGGCATCGAGATCCTCGACTCGGTCCCGGAACAGGTGGCGACCGACCGCCTGCGCGCGGTCCACAGGGCCGTGCCGGCTGACGTCGCCGAGCGCCTGATCTTCGACCTCGGCCTCGTGCGCGACCTGGACTACTACACGGGCGCGGTCTTCGAGATCTACGACCCGGCTGCGGGCATGCCCTTGGGCGGCGGGGGGCGCTACGACGATCTCGTCGGGCGCTTCGGTCGTGACCTGCCCGCCGTCGGCTTCGCCGTGGACATGAACGGGCTGCACATCGCCCTGGCCGGCGAGGAGCGGGGCGAAGGCTCGCCCGGACGGCTTGCGCCCGGAGCCGAGGGAGGGAACGTCGCATGAGCCCGCGCAACGGCCTGACGATCGCGGTGCCGCGCGGCGCGTTGATGGGCGACACGCTGGACCTGCTGGACCGGCTGGGGATCGACACCGCCGAGGTCCGGGCCAACGACCGCAAGCTCCTCTTCGAGGACGTGGGGATCGTGACGATGCGGCCCTCCGACGTGCCCACCTACGTCGAGGCCGGCGCCGCCGACATCGGCATCACGGGCAAGGACGTCCTGCTCGAGCAGCCGGAGCGCGCCGTCTACGAGCTGCTGGACCTCGGCTACGGACGCTGCACGATGGTGCTCGCGAGCGTCGCGGGTCCGGATCCGGGCGCGGAGGCACTGCGGCGGCTGGGCGTCATGCGCGTGGCGACGAAGTACACCCGCATCGCCCGCACGTTCTTCGAGCAGACGGGGCGGCAGGTCGAGCTCGTCGAGGTCAAGGGCTCGGTCGAGCTGGCGCCGCTGACCGGCATGGTCGACGCGATCGTCGACCTCACGGCCACCGGCACGACCCTGCGCGAGAACGGGCTCGTCGTGCGCGAGGAGATCTGCGTGGCGACCGCGCGGCTCATCGCCAACCCCGTCGCCCACAAGCTGAAGGCTGCGGCGATCGACGAACTGCTCGAGCGGCTCCGCGCCGGTTGAGCACCCACTTGCGGGCACCCGGCGAGCGGTCTGACGCGGCGATGCAGGAGAATGGGTGAGCATGCTCGCCGAGCCCGCCACCGCAGCAGCTCCGCTCGTCGCGATCGTCGACTACGGCATGGGCAACCGCCGGTCGGTGGAGAAGGCGCTGCAGCGCGTCGGCGCGCGCACGCTCATGACGCGCGACCACGACGAGCTGCGGGCCGCCGACGGCGTGCTGCTGCCCGGTGTCGGGGCCTTCCCGGCCGCGATGCGCACGATCCGCGAGCTCGGCCTGGACGACGTCCTGCGCGAATGTGCCGCGCGCGGCACACCGCTGTTCGGCTCGTGCATGGGCATGCAGCTGCTCTTCGAGGACTCTGAGGAGCACGGTGGTGCCGAGGGCCTGGGCCTGCTGCGGGGCAGCGTCCGCCGCCTGAACGCGCCCGGGCTGAACCTGCCGCACATCGGCTGGAACGCCGTGCGCTGGGTCCGCGGGAGCCCCTTGCGGGAGGGGCTGCCGGACCCGATCCATCTCTACCACGTCCACACGTTCGCGCCGCACCCGGCCGACGAAGAGGCCGTGCTCGGTGTCACCGAGTACGGCGAGACCTTCGCCACGGTCGTGGCGCTGGGGAACATCTACGGGGCGCAGTCGCACCCGGAGAAATCCTCCGCGCACGGCCTCGGGCTGCTCGCGAACTTCACGAAGCGCTGCGCACAGGTGATCGCTTGATCCTCTATCCCGCCATCGACATCTACGAGGGCAAGGCCGTCCGGCTCGTCAAGGGCGACTTCGACGCCAAGACCGTCTACGAGGACTCGCCCCTGGAAGCCGCCCGCGCGTGGGTGAACGCCGGCGCGCGCTTCCTGCACATCGTGGACCTCGACGGCGCCAAGTCCGGCACCCCGAAGAACCTGCACCACATCGAGCAGATCGCCGCCGAGCTGCACGTCCCGGTGCAATGCGGCGGCGGACTGCGTTCGCTCGGCGCCGTCAAGGACGCGCTGGCCGCCGGGGCCGAGCGGGCGATCCTCGGCACCGCCGCCTACAACAACGTCGACTTCCTCGACGACGTCCTGGCCCAGTACCGCGAGCGCATCATCGTGTCGGTCGACACGCGCGGGGGCAAGGTGTCGACCTCCGGCTGGCAGGAGACGACGGCGATGTCCGCCGAGAGCGTCATCGAGCGACTCCAGAACCGGGGCGTGCGGTCCTTCGTGTACACGAACGTCGACCGCGACGGGATGCTCGAGGGGCCGGATCTGGATGAGGTCCGGCGGATTGCCGCCGTGGTCCGGGGGCGCTTCATCTACTCCGGCGGCATCGGCAGGCTCGAGGACCTGACGGCCCTCGCCGCCCTGCGGCAGGTCAACCTCGGTGGCGTGATCGTCGGCAAGGCCCTGTACGAGCACCGGTTCACCGTGCCCGAGGGCCAGGCGGCTTTGGAGCCGCCGCGCGGCGACCGGCCGTTCCGGCCGATCTACGACGCCACGGGCGACTAGATGGTTGATTTCACGGGTTCGCCGCGCGGGCTGGGCGGCCGGGAACGGCGAGGGACGCCACCCGGCCCCTTGTCAAGGCCACCTGGCCTTGACTGCGGGACCGTGCGGCGTCCCTCATCCGCCCCGACCACCCATCCCACGGGCCGCCTCGTGGAATCAACCATCTAGAGGGCTCGACCCGCTCCGGGCCGGACACCATGCACCTCAAGCGCGTGATCCCGTGCCTGGACGTCGCGGACGGCCGGGTCGTGAAGGGGACGAACTTCGTCGATATCCGTGACGCGGGGGACCCCGTGGAGCTCGCCGAGCGCTATGACGCCGCGGGCGCCGACGAGCTCGTCTTCCTGGACATCACCGCGACGCACGAGAACCGCGACACGATCGTGGAGCTCGCGCGGCGCACCGCGGACAACGTCTTCATCCCGTTCACGATCGGCGGGGGGATCCGCTCGATCGCCGACGCCCAGGCCGTGCTGGACGCGGGCGCCGACAAGGTCTCGATCAATTCGGCGGCGGTCGCGCGGCCCGAGCTCATCGACGAGCTGTCCCAGCGGTTCGGGGCCCAGTGCGTCGTGCTGGCGGTCGACGCCAAGGCAAGAACCGGCCCCCACGGACCCGACGGCTGGGAGGTCTATGTCGCCGGCGGGCGCACGGCGACCGGCCTGGACGCCGTCGCCTGGGTCACCGAGGGTGTGGAGCGCGGCGCGGGTGAGATCCTGCTCACCAGCATGGACCGTGACGGCACGAACGACGGCTATGACCTGGCGCTGACGCGGGCCGTCAGCGACGCGGTGAGCGTCCCGGTGATCGCCTCGGGCGGCGCGGGCGAGCTGGCGCACATGGCCGCGGCGCTGCAGGAGGGCGGGGCCGACGCGGCGCTCGTCGCGTCGATCTTCCACTACGGCAAGCACACGGTCGCCGAGGCCAAGGCGCACCTGGCCGCGGCGGGCGTCGCGGTCCGCGCCTGACGCGCGTCCGGGCGGCGGAGTCGGCTCAGGGACGGCGTAGGTGCGGCGCCGGGCTAACCGGTGGGCAGGTGGCGCACGTTTGTCGGCTGGGGGACGACTGATGTGCGGCGCCGGCGGGGGAGGGGCGGGTCGGTGGGCGGTGGCGCACGTTCGTCGGCTCAGGGACGACCTACGTGCGGCGCGGGCCGGCGGAGGCGCCGGTTCCGCCCGCGACGCCGACCCGACGCTCGTGTTCCGGTCCATGCTGGGCGCCGCGACGGTCGTGTCTGCCCGTCTGTGCGCCGTTGGCCCGTCCGCTGAGTACGCCTCGGCCGACTACGGCCTGCCGAGGACCTGCGGGCGGCAGATCGTGCGGCTGCCGGCGTTGCGCTTGAAGCAGACCAGGGGCCGGGGGCGGCGGCAGACGCGCCGGCCGTTGACCGTGGAGCAGAACCGCACGCCACTGGCGCGCAGGGCCTTGCGGCGGCGGATGGCCGCGCGGCGCGCCGAGACGCGACGATTCAGCTCGCGCTGGCGGCGCGTCACGCGTCGGATCAGCGCCCGGCGGCGGGCCTCCTTCTGGCGCGCCTTGCGGTCGGCGACGGCCTGCGCCCCCGTCTTGGGCGGACGCCCGTCCAGCCCGTAGAGGTTCGTGTAGCCGACGAGGAAGATGCCGCGCCCCGTCGACACCACGGGATTGAAACCGCCACGGCGGGTGAACCAGATCCGCTTGCCATCGACGGCCCGCAAGGCCGTCGTCGTGCGGGCAAGGGTCGAGTACCAGACGAGATCACCGAGCAGGACGGCGCCGCCCGAGACGCGGCCTTCGGTGTGGTGCTTCCAGCGGACGGCTCCCGTCCGGGCGTTGAGCGCGTAGAACGTGCGGTCGTACGAGCCGACGTACACGGTCGGTCCTGTGCCCGGGACAGCGGCGACGGCCGCGGATCCGTAGACGTAGCCGCCGGTCTTCGTCCGCCAGGCCAGGCGCCCGTCGGACTGGGCGAAGGAGTAGACGAAGCCGTCGGTGTTGCCGATGTAGACGCGGCCGAAGGCGGCTGACGGCGTCGCGTAGAAGTTGCCCGAGCGCAGGCCGAGCGTGCCGCCACTGGTGCCCTTGCGCCAGAGGAGCTTGCCGTCGCTGGGCGCCAGCGCTTCGACCGTGCCGCCGTAGGCACCGAGGAACAGGCGGCCGCCGTCCAGCGCGAGGCCGCCCTTCACGGCGCCGCCGGCCTTGTGCGTCCAGCGGATCCTGCCGTCGCGGCTGTTCAGCGCGTAGACCGTCCCGTCCTCGGTGCCGAAGTACAGGACGCCGCCGGCCACGAGGGGGGAGGACTCCGAGCGGCTGGATAGGCGGCGGGACCAGCGGGTGTGGCCGTCCGTGGCGGAGATCGCCGCGACGCGGCCCGCCCTCACGCCCTTGCCGCGCTCGAGCACCACGACGTACACCGTCCCGTAGGCGTAGGCCGGTGACGCGGCCGCCAGGTGCCCGAGCTTGCGCCGCCAGCGGATCTTGCCGGTCTTGCGCGCGATGGCCAGGAGCATGCCGTCGTCCTTGAGCAGGAACATCGAGCGGCCGCCCAGCGCGGGCGGGAACTCCAGGAGCACGTTGCCGCCGAGCCTCCAGCGCTCGGCGAACGGCGGCCGGAATGGCTGCTTCAGGGGCAGGTAGCGCGTGCGGGCCTTGTCGTAGCCGTAGACGGGCCAGTTGAAGGCCTTCGTCTTGCCGTTGACCTTCTGCTCTGTGGGAGCCACCGGGGTCGTGTCGGTCGAGCGGAACTCGACATCGGGGTTGGAGACGTTTCCCGGCTCGCGGGAGGCGACGATCGTGACGGCGCCTAGGAGGACGGCGACCAGCAGGACCACGGCGATGACGAAGCGCCGAAGGCGACGGGGATGCGCAGGCATCGACCCCATACGGTAGACAGGTCATCACCGCCCATGCTCACCCCTACCCAAGCCATGGATGAACTCCTTGCCCTCCCCGAGGGCCCGTTCGTGCTTGAGCAGGTAGCGCAGACCCCCGGAGCGTGGGTGGTCGGCGGGGCTGTCCGTGACGTGCTGCTCGGACGGGCGCCGCGCGAGCTGGACCTTGTGGTCCAGGCCGATCCCGCACCGCTGATCGCGGCGCTCGGCGGCAGCGTCGTGTCGCACGCCCGCTTCGGCACAGCCACCGTCACCCTCGACATGGCCGGCGCGCGTGGACCGGTGACGGTCGACATCGCCCGGGCCCGGACGGAGACCTACCGCGCGCCCGGCGCGCTGCCCGACGTCCACGAGGCGACGGTCCTGGAGGACCTGGAGCGGCGCGACGTCAGCGTCAACGCGATCGCGCTCCGGCCGGGGGTGCAGGGCGCGGCGCCTGAGCTCCTGCAGGTGCCCGGGGCGCTGGAGGACCTTGACCGCGGTTTGCTGCGGGTGCTGCACGACCGGTCCTTCGGCGATGACCCCACGAGGCTGTGGCGGGTGGCGCGCTACGCGGTCCGGCTGGGCTTTGCGGTGGACGCGCACACGGCCGCCCTGGCCGCACGGGCGGACCCGCGGACCGTGACCGGCGTGCGCCTGGGGAACGAGCTGCGTCTCGCCCTGCGTGAACGCGACCCGCTCGCCGTGTTGCGCACGGCGCAGGCGCTGAACGGCCTCTTGCTCCCGGAGGGCATCGATCTGGATCCGCGTCGCCTCCCGGACGCCCTGGCGCTGCTGCCGGCCGGCGGCCGCGACGACCTCGTCACGCTGGCCGCCTGCTGCGGCCCGGTCGACGCGGCGACGCTCGTCGCCTGGCTGGCAGACCTGGGCTTCTCGGCCGCCGAGCTGGACATCGTGGCGGCCGGGTCCCGCGCATCGACCTACATGCCGCTGCACCGGGCCCGGAGCGGCTCGGACATCGCCCGCGCGGTGCGCGGTGTCCCCCTGGAGGTCGTCGCGCTGGCGGGAGGGGCGCAGGCCGAGCGCTGGATCCGTGAGCTGCAGGACGTGCGCCTGCAGATCACGGGCGAGGACCTGCTGGCCGCCGGCGTGCCAGAGGGTCCGGCCGTGGGCCGCGTGCTGCAGCGGGTGCTCGACCAGCGGCTGGACGGGACGCTGGAGGGCGGACGCGACGCGGAGCTCGCGGCCGCCCGCGCGGCGCTCGCGGCCGATGACTAGCGTATGACCGGCGATGCCACACGACGCGAACACGCCGCAGCCCGAGGCACTCCACGCACCGCCCGTGCCGGCCCCGTTCCGCTGGGACGGCCCGCTGCTGGCGATCGACCTGCCCACCGCCGCGGCGCGCTTCAGCGGACGGGCAGGCGGGGTCTCACCCGCGCCGTTCGCATCGCTGGACCTTGCGCGCTGCGCCGGTCGCGCCGACGTCACGGCGAACCTGCAGGTGCTCGCCGACCTCGTGGGGATCCCCGTGGCGGCGTGGGCGCAGAGCCGGCAGGTCCACGGCACGGTGGTGCGCCGCGTCCGCGACGAGCGCGCCCTCGGCGACGACGGCAGCGATGCCGACGGCCAGGCGCTCGCGCTCCGCGACGTCGCCGGCGTCGTCCTGACCGCAGACTGCCTGCCCGTCGTCGTGGCGGGTCAGGCCGCCGTGGCCGTGCTGCACGCCGGCTGGCGCGGGCTGGCCGGCGGCGTCCTGGAGGAAGGCGTGCGCGCGCTGCGCGAGCTGGGCGCGCAGGGGCCACTGCGCGCGGCGATCGGGCCCGGCGCAGGAGGCTGCTGCTACGAGGTCGGTCCCGACGTGCGCGCCGCCTTCGCCGGGGACGGCGTCCTCTCGTGCGATGGCGCCCACCGCATCGACCTGAAGGCGATCGCGACACGCCGCTTGCACGCAGCCGGCGTGGGAACCGTCCACGACAGCGCGCTCTGCACGATGTGCGAGACCGATCCGAACACCGGCGAGCGCCTCTTCTTCAGCCACCGCGCCGACGCCGAGAGCACGGGGCGACAGGCGGGCATCGCGTGGCTGAACTGATCCGCGGTCTGGATGCGCGCATCATCGCCCGCAACCTCGAGACCGTCCGCGAAGGCGTCGGTGACGGTGTGCAGATCCTGGCGGCCGTGAAGTACGTCGCCACCGATGAGCTCGGCGTGCTCGCCGAGGCCGGGGTCACGCTCGTGGGCGAGAACCGTGCGCAGGCGCTCGCGGAGAAGCACGCCGCCTACGGCGATGCCTTCAGCTGGGACTTCATCGGGCACCTGCAGTCCCGGAAGGTCCGGGACATCGTCCCGATCGCCCGGCTCATCCACTCCGTGGGCAGCGACAGCGCCGTGGCGCAACTGGCGAAGCATGGCACGCCCGCCACGACGGTCCTCATCGAGGTCAACGTCGCGCAGGAGAGCGGCAAGAGCGGGGTGTTGCCCGACGCCCTCGGCCCGATGCTCGCCGAGGCCGCCGACGCCGGCGTCACTGTCACAGGGCTGATGACCATGCCGCCGCTCGCCGGCGCTCCTGAGGACAGCCGCCGTTGGTTCGCGGCCCTCGCTGCGCTGGCCGCCGACCACAACCTGCACGAGCTCTCGATGGGCACGAGCCAGGACTACGCCGTCGCCGCGCAGGAGGGCGCGACCATCGTGCGCGTCGGGTCCAGCCTCTACCGCTGACGCCGTGCGGGCAAACACCGCGGCCGGCGAAACCCGCAGGTCTTGCAGGAGAATCGCCACAAAAGGCTAACCTTCATTGCGGTATGGCCTTTCGTGACACCTGGCACCGCGGACTCGTGTACTTCGGCCTTGCCGAAGACCGTCATCCCGACTACGACGACGAGCCTGAGTACGAGCCCGAGGCCGCGCTGGCGGAGAGCTACCGCGAGCGGCCCAACGTCCGCCGCCTGAGCACCCGCCGCCGCGGTGACGACTTCGACGACATCTTCGCCGACGACAGCGCCCGCACGACACGACTGCGCGCGGTGCCCGGCGCCGGAGGCCGCAACGGCAGCGATGTCCGCGTTCACCTGGTCATCCCGAAGTCGTTCAACGACGCCCAGCAGGTCGCGGACAAGTTCAAGGACACCATCCCCGTCGTCTTGAACCTCCAGGGCACCGACAACGACCTCGCCAAGCGGCTCATCGACTTCGCCTCCGGCCTGACGTACGCCCTGGACGGCGGCATGCAGCGCATCGCCGACAAGGTGTTCATGCTCACTCCGCGCAATGTCGAGATCAGCGCCGAGGAGCGGGCGGAATTGATTGAGAAGGGCTTCTTCAACCAGTCCTGAGCGTCTGCGCGACGTCTCGTCGCGCCCACGCGGCGCCGGTGGTCGCGGCATGGCCTGGCGGCCTATGCCGTCGACACCGTCACCACGTGGAACACGACGATCCGTGGCGCAGACCCTCAGGACACTTCGGAGTGCCGGGCCCGGCACTCCGCCCCGCCCACAGCCTCCTCGTAGACTGCCAGTCAATGCAGATCGGGCTCATCGGATCGGGGAACATGGCGCGCGCGATGGTGCGCGGCTGGGGCGTGCCCGTCCTCTGCACCGACGTCTTGCACGACCGGGCCGTCTCCCTCGCCGCGGAGGTGGGGGGTGAGGCGGTCGCCGGCAACGTCGAGCTCGCCGAGCGCGCGGATCTCGTGATCCTCTGCCACAAGCCGGCCCAGCTCGCCGAGGTCGCGTGCCAGATCGGCGGGCACGCCAAGGCGGTCGCGTCCATCCTGGGCGGCGTGCCACTCGCCGAGCTGCGCGCGTCCTACGGTGATATCCCCGTGCACCGCTTCCTGCCGTCCACGCCCGTCGAGGTCCGCCAGGGCGTCGTCATCCATGCCCTCGGCGGGGCCCAGGACGACGCAGTCGTGGAGCAGTTCGCCCGTCTGGGGTCGCTCGTGTCGTTGCCCGAGTCCCTCGTCGACGTGGCGATGGCCCTGATGAGCTGCGCGCCCGCGTACTGGGCGCTCCTGGCCGAGGCGCAGATCGACGCCGGCATCCGCCGTGGCCTGGCCGCCGACCAGGCGGCCGCGCTCGTCGTGCAGACGATGGCCGGTACGGCCTCGCTGCTGCGCGAACGCGACTACGACACCCTTGCGGTCCGCCGTGAGGTCACATCCCCCGGCGGCTCCACCGCCCGGGGCATCGACGCGCTGGAACGTGGCGGGGTCCGCACCGCCTTCAGCGACGCCATCGACGCGGTCCTTGGAGGTCGTTGAGTGTCGTTCCCAGCCCTCGTCGTCGCCGTCGTCCGATCCGACATCGCCGACTTCGTCAGCGCGTTGTTCCTCGTGTACACGCTGCTCGTCATCGCCTACGTGCTGCAGCAGCTGTTCTTCGGCTTCGGGGGGCGGATCCCGTACGCGCGCTGGTCCAGTGCGCTCATCGGCTTCCTGAACGACACCGTCGGCCCGTACCTGGCGATCTTCCGCCGCTTCATCCCGCAACTCGGTCCGCTGGACCTCAGCCCGATGGTCGGCATCATCGTGCTGCAACTCGTGGGCGGCATCATCGTCAGCCTCATCCGGGGCTGACCGATGGCCGGCTGGTCGATCCGTGCTCGCACGTGGTTCCGGGCGGGGCTGCTCCTGGCGGTCGTCCTCGTCGTGGACCAGGTCAGCAAGGCGCTCGTGAAGGACGGCATCAGGACCGGCGACGAGGACTCGATCTTCCCTGGCATCACCCTCGTGCACACGAAGAACCGCGGGGTGGCGTTCAGCGTGCTGGAGGGCAAGACGCTGGTGGTCGTGCTCGTCATCGCGCTGGCGATGCTCGCGCTGCTCGTCTACGTGGCGCGTCACGCGGACATGCCCGGGATCTGGGTCCCCACCGGTCTGCTGACCGGCGGGGCCGTGGGCAACATCGTCGACCGGGTCCGTGACGGCGCGGTGACGGACTTCATCAAGCTCCCGGCGTGGCCGGCCTTCAACGTGGCGGACATGGCAATCACCTTTGGCGTGCTGGCATTGCTCTACGTCATGGAGCGCACTCCGCAGGAGGACCACGGCGCGCAGGTCGACATGGATGCCGACGCGCCGCCCCCTGCGGGCCGAGCGGACATCGCGCCCACCTCGAGGACACCCGATGCGGCTGACAGCCGGACCTGAGCACGACGGCGAGCGCCTGGACGCGGTCCTCGCCACGCCCCTGGGCTCGCGGACCCGTGCGGCCCGGCTCATCGCGGCGGGCTCGGTCACCGTCGGCGGCGCCGTCGTCGCCAAGCGCCACCTCGTCCGCGAGGGCGAGGAGATCGCGGTCGACGCCGCGTCCATCGTGGCCGAGGAGCCGCTGGAGGGCGGGCACGACGGGTTCATCGACCCGGATGCCGAGGTCGCCGCGTACGGCGTCGCGTACGAGGACGAGTACCTGCTCGTCGTCGACAAGCCGCCGGGCGTCGTCGTGCACCCGGCCCGCGGGCACCGTCAGGGCACGCTCGCGCAGGCGCTCGACGGCCAGGCCGCCGGCGGGGAGGATGCGTGGCGCGCGGGCATCGTCCATCGCCTGGACAAGGACACGAGCGGGCTGCTCGTCGTCGCGAAGTCCGACGCGGTGCACCAGACCCTCAAGGAGGCGCTGCAGGCGCGCGGCGTCACCCGCGAGTACCTCGCGCTGGTCGAGGGTCGTCCGACCGCCCGCAGCGGCACGATCGACGCCCCGATCGGACGCGACCGCCACGTGCGGGTGCGGCATTCGATCGACACCGACCAGCCCCGTGAGGCGCGGACCCACTTCACCATCGAGCGTGTGCTGGAGCGCTACACGCTGCTGCGCGTCACGCTCGACACCGGCAGGACGCACCAGATCCGCGTGCATCTGCAGGCCATCAAGCTGCCGATCGCCGGCGACCCGGAGTACGGGCGCGAGGGGTTGCTCGGGCTGGAGCGGCAGTTCCTCCACGCGACGGTGCTGGCCTTCGCGCATCCGGTGACCGGCGAGCCGGTCCGCTGCGAATCACCACTGCCCCAAGACCTCGCGGCGGCGCTCGCCCTGGCCGGGGGTTAGACCAGAAGGACGCCCGCGCCCGCGCAGGGCGGCCCGATCGTCGGGCCGCCCCGGGCGGACGAACGCGGATCCGGCCACCGGAGGTAGGGGAAGGGGAGCCAGACCCACAGCACCTCCAAACGACGGCGTACCGGAGAACTTGCGTACACTGGCCCAGAAGTTTTCCGACGTCACCTACCCGCCCGGATCCGGGTCGTGGAGCTGCCCCCAACACCGTCCCGATGACGGTCCAGCGGGGTCCGCGGTCCACCAGGCGGACGCACCACCAAACTCAAGCGAAGGAGCAGTCCACATGGCGACCCAGGTCGGCATCAAGGAGCTGCTGGAGTCCGGAGTTCATTTCGGTCACCAGACGCGCCGCTGGAACCCCAAGATGCGCCGGTTCATCCACGGAGAACGGGGCGGCATCTACATCATCGACCTTCTCAAGGCCCAGGCGCTCTTGGCCCAGGCACAGGAGTTCGCGCTGCAGACCGCCCACCGCGGCGGCACGATCCTCTTCGTCGGCACGAAGAAGCAGGCGCGTGACGGCATCAAGGAGATCGCGGAGGCCTGCGGGCAGCCGTACGTCAACCACCGCTGGCTCGGCGGGCTGCTGACGAACTTCCAGACGATCCAGAACCGCATCAAGCGCCTGCACGACCTCGAGCGCTGGGAGGAGGCCGGGCAGCTCGCCCTGCTGCCGACCCGTGAGCGCATGGCCGCCCAGGCCGACCTCGCGAAGCTGCGCGCCAACCTCGGTGGCGTCAAGCACATGACGCGTCCGCCTGACGCGATCTTCATCATCGACCTGAAGACCGAGCTCATCGGCGTGCAGGAGGCCAAGCGCCTGCGCATCCCGATCATCGGCCTCGTCGACACCAACTGCGATCCCGACGGGATCGACTACATCGTCCCCGGCAACGACGACGCGATCCGCGCTTGCAACGTCATCACCAAGGCGATCGGCGACTGTGTCGCCGAGGGCCGTGGCGCCTTCGTGCAGGCCGAGCAGGAGCGTCAGGCCCGCGACGCCGCCGCCGCGGCCCAGCGCACCGCCGAGGAGCAGGCCCGCCGTGCCGCCGAGGAGGCCGCCAAGGCCGCCGCCGAGGCCGAGGC
>JAOPZJ010000297.1 GCA_025964155.1 Solirubrobacterales bacterium | reverse complement strand
GGCCGAGCAGCTCGCCGGCGCGACGGTTGCGCGAGGAGGCCTCCACGACCGTGGCGACGAGGTCGCCGGCGCCGGCAAGCCCGCTGAAGGTCTCCGGGCGGGCGCCGCGCCTGCGGGCGTACCGGTCGATCTCGCCGAAGACCTTGCCGGCGGCGGCGCCGGCGGCGTTGGGTCCGGCGACCGCCGCGGCGGCCGCCGCCAGGACGGCGGCGTTCTTCGCGGTGGCGGCAAGCTCGACGCCGATGACGTCTGTGCTCGCCTCGATCTGGAAGCCCGCGGCACAGAAGACGTCGCGCAACTGCTGCAGGAAGGCCGGGTCGGTGCTGGCGGCGACGAGCGACGCCCCGTTGGCGACGGCATCCGCGGCGTGTCCTGGGCCGGCGAGGCAGCCGACGGCGTCCGTGGGGACCCGCGCGGACACGTACTCCACGGGCGTCACGCCACCGTCGGTGACGACGCCCTTGGCCAGCACCAGCACACCGGCGCGCGAGCGGACCGCGGCACCGTGCTCTGCGACGGCGGCCGGCAGCGCCATGGAGGGGACGGCGAAGACGACGAGGTCGGCGGAGGCCAGGTCAAGGTCGGCGGCGCGCGTGATCTGCAGCTCCGGCGGCAGCGCGAGATCCGGGAGGTAGCGCGCGTTCACGCCGTCGGCCGCGCCGATGGCGTCCACCTGTGCGGACGTGCGGCACCCGAGCTGCACCTCGAGCCCCGAACGCTGCAGGGCGACGGCGATGGCCGTCCCCCACGAGCCGGCGCCGATGACGGCGGCGCGGCGGACCGGCGGCAGGCCGCCCAGCCACTCCCACTGCAGCATGACGTTGGGCCAGATGCGATCGGTGACGCGGCGGGCGAGGTCGGCACTGGGGTTCTCCACCTGCGGGAACTGCAGCGGCTTGCCGGCACGGATCCGGACCTTGTGCGGGCGGATGCGCCAACCCCTGCGGACGTGCTCGGTGCCGATGACCGCCAACGGGACGACCGGGGCGCCGGTCTCCAGCGCCAGGCGCCCGACGCCGCGCCGTGGCGCTCCGAGCGCGCCAGGACGCACGCGCGTGCCCTCGGGAAAGATCAGGACGCAGTCGCCGCGCTCCAGGATCGCGCGGGCGGTGCCCATGGCATCGTTGTCGCCGTTGCCACGGTCGATCGGGAACGCGCCAAGGGAGTTCAGGAACCAGCCCTGCAGTCGCTGGCGGAACAGCTCCTTCTTGGCGACGTAGTACATCGGCCGCCGCACCATCGTCGCGATGACGAACGGGTCCAGGAAGGACCGGTGGTTGGCGGCGAAGATGATCGGGCCGCTCTCGGGGATGTGCTCGCGCCCGATGCGGCTCAGCCGGAAGTACACGTGGAAGAACGGCTGGAGGGTGGCGCGGACGAGCCAGTACACCAGCGGGTTGACACCACGGTGGCGGGCCCGGTCCAGGAAGGCGTTGCGCGGCATTGACTGGCATACCCGCACCTGGCCCACAGGGTTACAGTTGACGGCATGTCCATCGACCGTGCCAAGACCGCCCGTGGAGCCCTCGCCGGAGCCGTAGCCGCGGTGGTGTGGGCCGCGCAACAGCCGCTGGACAAGCGCGTCTTCGGCGTTCGTTACGACGACTGCGAGGTCCTGGGCGCCGCGGTGACCGATGGCCCGGCGGCCCTGCCGGTCGGCTGGGTGCTGCACACGCTCAACGGGGCCGCGTTCGGGGCGGTCTACGCGAACGCCGCACCGCGGCTGCCGCTGCCCTCCTGGGCGCGGGGTCCCGCCGTCGCATTGGTGGAGAGCACGCTGCTGTGGCCAGGGACCTCGCTCCTGCCGCGCCTGCACCCGCGCGGCGAGCGCTTCCCGCGGCTCTGGGGGTCGCGCGCGGCCTTCGCCCAGGCCACGTGGCGCCACCTGCTCTTCGGCGTCATCCTCGGCGAGCTCGAGCGACGCGTGAACGCTCCCGAGGACGAAGCGGTCCCGCCGTCCTATGAGCACGTCGTCTCCACCAACGGCCACGGCACGCTGGACCACACCATGGTGACCATCACGCCGATGGCACCGGGGGACGGCGACGAGGGTTAGAGGCCTATAGGTCCAGGTGCAGCTGGGCCGTCGGCTTCAGCGGCTCGGTGCGCGGCGGCGCGTCCGGGGCCCCCGCGGCCTTGTAGACCTGCAGCACGTCCCGGAGGGCAAGCGGCCGCGCCGGGCGCCCGTCGCACCGCTGGACGGTGATGCGTCCCAGGCGGCTGCCGTGGACGACCGCGTGGAACCGACCCGCACTGTCCTGGGCCAAGATCACGTCACCCGCTGAGATCGGCACGCTCATCGCTGGAGAGGGTATACGGGGTGCTCATGTCGTTGTCCTGCGCGAGAGCCTCCACCGGGAATCGAACCCGGGTACCTCGTTTACAAGACGAGTGCTCTACCACTGAGCTATAGAGGCGTCGGAGGCGGGCCAGTTTACGACGGAAGCCCGCTCCGAGACCCAGAAGGTGACGGCCGGGCGATCGCAGGCGATGGCCTCGAGCGCCGGGGCGATGTCGGGGATGGTGTCATGTGGCTTCGGAGATCACGAGCCGCAGCGCGCCGTCGAAGCTGGCCCGGCGGCGCAGGTGCCCGTGTTCGGCGTCCCAGGCCCCGGAGTCCAGCGCCGCGGCGAGCCGGTCGACCATGTCCTCCTCCACGCCCGGGGGCAGCAGCGCCCACATCGACTGAGCGCTGCGGACCGCGGGGTCCAGCAGCGCCTCGGGGCGACGCCAGAACGCCTCGAAGAAGCCGTCGACGCAGTCGCCCGGGGTAGGGATCCGCTCAACCCGCGTCCGCCCTCCCAGAGCGGCGGCGACATCCTTGATGGCTGGGAAACGGGGCCGCTCGATGAGCAGCCCTTCGTGGAGGAACTCCTGCTGCCAGGCCGGGTGGTCGTCGAGCTCGAAGGTGAACACCACGACCGGCCCGCGCGCCACCCGGCGAAGCTCAGCCAATCCGGCCTCAGGAGGGTCCCAGTGGTGGATCGTCACACAGGCCATCGCCGCATCGACCGCGTCGTCGTCGAAGGGCAGCGCCTCCGCGCGCGCCGCGATCGCGGGCGCCGCGTCCGCGGGGCGTTGGGCGCGCATGGTCGCGCTCGGCTCGACCGCGAGAACCCAGCGGTCGGACGGCTCGTAAGAGCCGGTGCCCGCACCGACGTTGAGCACGGTGCGCGCATCGCCGAGCGCCGCATGGATGCGCGCGGCGATCCGCGGGTCTGGACGCCGGTGGTGCGCGTACGTCCGCCCGTGCTGCTCATAGTCCACGCGGGCCGCCACGCGTCGACCCTACCGACGCCGTTGCCTCACAGCTCGCCACCCACCGCCCGCGCGATCTGGAGCGCGATCTCCGGCTTGAGGTCGCCGAAGTCGTGGCGGCGACCGGTGCGCGTCCGGACCCGGACGCTGGCGGTGCCGCGGCGTCGGGGCCAGGCGAGCTTGGACTCCACGCGCTCGACGTCACGGAAGCGCAGCGACCGCACACGGTGTGTCGGCTGGTCGTCCGCGAGCCACAGAAGCCGGCGATCGGTCAGCGCCAGGCGCGCCTCGGGACTGGCCCAGGTCGCCGTGGGCACCACGAGCGTGACCGCCTCGCGCTGCTCGAGGGCCGCCAGGAGCTCGGGTCCCATGGCCCGCCGGATGGCATCGGGCAGCCAGGCGCCGCGACGCGGCCGGCGTCCGTCTTGCCCGCCCGTCGCGCCCACCCCACGATCGACCGCGAGCCCCTGGTCGGCAGCCCGGGCCCGCAACTCGTCGTACGCGGCGTTGATGCGCGCCATGACGTCGGCCGAGTGGGGATCGCCGGCCACGTCCGGATGGTGCTGCTTGGCCAGCGCCCGGTAGGCCGCCGTCGCCTCCTCGAGCGACGCGTCCGCCGGCACACCGAGCACCGCATGCGGATCCACCGTGCTGGACATCCCGGGGTCAGGCCTGGTCGGCGACGATCATGGCCGCCACGGTACCGCGCACGGCTGCGCCCGAGCCAGCCGTCACGCCGCGCCGTCACCGCCCTGTCATCCGCGAGGCACCGTTCCGCCATCATCCATGCCATGGTCACCTCGCTGCCGACCCGGATCAAGCCGAGGCTGCGGGGTGTCTCCCACCAGATCGCCTTCTTCGTCGCCCTCGCGCTGGGCACCGCGCTCGTCGTCACCGCGCCCGGCGGCAAGGCCACGACGACCGCGCTGATCTACGCGCTGGGCGTCTGCGGGCTCTTCGGTATCAGCGCCCTCTACCACCGCCGCACGTGGGCGACGGACCGCGCCCGCGCATGGATGCGTCGCCTGGACCACTCGATGATCTTCATCTTCATCGCCGCCACGTACACCCCGGTCGCGGTCCTGGTGCTGACGGGCACGCTGGGAACGGCCATCCTGGCCGTCGTCTGGGGCGGCGCGCTGGCCGGCACGACCCTGTCCCTCGCGTGGCCGTCCGCCCCGAAATGGCTCACGGCCCTGGTCTACGTGGCGCTCGGCTGGGTCGCAGTGGCAGCGATGCCGCAACTCTGGGATCGCCTGGGCCCGTGGAGCGTCGCCGGCCTGGCCGCCGGCGGGATCCTCTACACGACCGGCGCGGTCGTGTACGCCCGTGGTCGGCCCGACCCGCACCCGGCGGTCTTCGGCTACCACGAGATCTTCCACGCCTTCGTCGTCGTGGCGGCGGCCACGCACTACGCGGTCATCGCGTTCGCGGTCTTGCCGATGGGCTGACGGCGGGCGCTCGACACACACGGGGTGGGCGGTACGTTCATCCGGTGGGACGGGCGGCGCAACCCGGCGTCGCACGTTTGTCGTGGCCTGGCCGACGAACGTACGACGCCGCCTCGGCGCGCGAGACCGACGTCCGTTTGTCCCTGATGGGAAGGGAGAAACGGACGTTGGTCCTCGGCGTGCGCCCTCAGCGCTTGCATCACCCGATCCCGGTGTGACACTCTTACGCTCAATGTCACAGCGTCACGTCACGCCGATCCCAGCCGTACCGCCCAGCCCCCGGCCCGAACCACTGGACCCGGCCGACGGCGCGTTGCTGGACGCCGCCCGCGCGTGCGTCATGGCGGTCGGGATGCGACGGACGACGCTCACGGACGTCGCGCGTCGCGCCGGCGTGAGCCGGATGACGGTCTACCGGCGGTTCCCCGACGTCGAGGCGCTCCTGCAGGCCCTCATGACGCGGGAGTTCGTCGCCGTCCTCACCGACGTCGTGCAGGTGCAGGCCCCGACCGCCCGCGAGCGCATGGCCCGCGGCGCGAGCGAGGGGGTCCGGGCGCTGAGCGGGCATCCGCTTTTCAACCGGCTCATGGACGTGGACCCCGAGCTGCTCATGCCCTACGCCTTCCATCGGTACGGCGCCTTCCAGCGTGCCGTCCTCATCGCCTTCGCCGCGCAGATCCGCGAAGGGATCCAGGAGGGCTCCATCCGCGATGAGGATCCAGAGCTGCTCGCCATGACGATCGAGTTGATGCTCCGCGGAGCCGTTCTCGGTGCCCGCACCGAAGAGGTCGCCGCCGACCGCGCGGCGATCTGCGAGCAGTTGCGCACCATGATCGACCGTGGGCTCGCGCCGTGAACCCGCCTGCGTCCTCTCGCCTGAACGCGGCCCGCCGGGCGCAAGATGTGGAGCGGCTCGGCGGCGGCCACGTCGTCGACGTCCTCGTCGTAGGCGGTGGGATCACCGGCGTCGGCATCGCGCTTGACGCCGCCACGCGGGGGCTCTCCGTCGCGCTCCTGGAGCGTGACGACCTCGCCAGCGGCACGAGCCGCTGGTCCTCCAAGCTCGCCCACGGCGGCCTGCGGTACCTCGCCAAGGGGGACGTCGGCGTCGCCTGGGAGTCGGCCGCCGAGCGGGCGATCCTCGTCGACCACACCGCCCCGCACCTCGTGCGCGCCCTCCCACAGGTCATGGCGCTGCGCGAGGGCGTCTCCGCCACGAGCGGCGGGCTGTACGAGGTCGGCATCCGGCTCGGCGACGGCCTGCGCATGGCCGCCCGCACGAGCGGACGCCGGCTGCCCCGCGCGCGCCGGATCTCCGCCGCCGAGGCGCTGCGCTGGGTCCCGGCGCTGGACCCCAACCACCTGCGCGGCGCACTGCTGTCGTGGGACGGCCAGCTCGAGGACGACGCGCGGCTCGTCGTCGCCCTCGCCCGGACGGCCGCCAGGCACGGCGCGCGGATCGTCACCCACGCCCCCGTCACACGCCTGCATCACGACGGGGCCGACGCCCGCGACGCGCTGACCGGCGCCGGCCTGCGCGTGCGCGCCCGCCACGTCGTCAACGCGACCGGCGTGTGGGCCGGCGACCTCGCTCCCGGCGTGCATCTGCGCCCCAGCAAGGGCTCGCACCTGCTGTTCAACGGCGCGCGCCTCGGCGACCCCGCCGCCGCGCTGAACGTCCCGGTCCCCGGGCACTTCGGCCGCTTCGTCTTCGCCCTGCCGCGCCCCGACGGGCTCGTGCTCGTCGGCCTGACGGACGAGCCGTACGAGGGCGCGATCCCCGACGTGCCGCTCGTGAGTGCCGGCGAGGAACGCTTCCTCCTGGAGACGATCTCCGCCGCTCTGGAACGGCCGCTGACCTCCGAGGACGTCGTCGGGCGCTTCGCCGGGCTGCGCCCGCTGCTGGACACCGGCGACGGGAACGGCTCGACGGCCGACGTCTCCCGTCGCCACGCCGTCATCGAGGATCCGGACACCGGTGCGCTGACGATCGTCGGCGGCAAGCTCACGACGTACCGTCGCATGGCACAGGACGTCGTGGACCGCATCGCGGCGCGCCCCGGCGTCGGCGCGACCCGGTGCCTGACGCATGACCTGCCGGTCGTCGGCGCGCAGGCGCCACAGCTGCGGGACACCGGCGTCCCCGCAACGCTGACCCGCCGCTACGGCGCCGAGGCCGCCACCGTCCTCGCGCTGGCCGACGGCCGGCCCGAACTGCTGGAGCCGATCGCACCCGGTGTCCCGGTCATCGGCGCGGAGATCCGCTGGGCCGTCGAGCAGGAGGGCGCCCTGACCGCCGACGACGTCCTGGACCGCCGCACCCGCATCGGCCTTGTCCCCGCGTGGCGTGAGGCCGCCGAGCCGACCGTGCGGCGCCTGATGGACGACGTGCCGTCCTCGCCGCGCGGCTCGGATCGCATCGGCGGTAGCTCGGCCACCGCTCGCGACCGCCAGGCAGGTTGACCACATGAACGTCACCGCGACCAGCGTCAAGACAAGCCTCCAGACCGCCCCGACCCCGCGCCAGCGGTGGTGGGGCTGGGGCACCGACGGCCACGACGCGCCGTTGCCCGAGGGCGCCGCCGCCCTGCTGGCGAAGGAGCTCGGGGACGGCGGCGGGCGCTCAGATCCCGTCGCCCTCGAGGACGTCGTCCTCCCCGCGGCCGCCCTTCCGGCCGCGGCCCATGACGCCCTGAGCGCCGTCGTCGGCACCGCGTTCGTCGCCGCGGAGCACGCCCAGCGGGTGTCGCACGCCGCAGGCCGCAGCTACCCCGACCTCGTACGCCTACGGACCGGACGCCTGGAGCATGCGCCGGATGCGGTCGTCTTCCCCGCCGACGCGGCGCAGGTCGCCGCGGTCCTGCAGGTCTGCGTCGACCACGACCTCGCGGTCGTCCCGTTCGGCGGCGGCAGCAGCGTCGTCGGTGGCGTGGACGCCCTTCGCGGGGACCATGTCGCGGCGATCTGCCTCGATGTCACCCGCCTGGATGCGCTGGTGCACGTGGACCCCGTCTCCCAGCTTGCGACGCTCGGCGCGGGCACCTACGGTCCCGACGTGGAGGAGCTGCTGGGCGCGCACGGCCTGTGCCTGGGTCACGCGCCGCAGTCGTTTCAGTTCTCCACCGTGGGCGGCTGGGTGGCCACGCGCTCGTCGGGCCAGGCGTCGACGGGATACGGCCGGATCGACGCGCTCGTGCGCGGGTTGAAGGTCGCCACACCCGCCGGTGAGATCACCGCCCTGGCGCTCCCCGGGACCGCCGCCGGCCCGGACCTGCGGGACCTGCTCGTCGGCTCGGAGGGCACGCTTGGCGTCATCACCGAGGCGACGGTCCGCGTGCGCCCCACGCCGGAGGTCCGCCACAACGAGGCGTGGGCGATCGACGGCTTCGCCGCCGGGGTCGAAGCGGTCCGGGAGCTCGAGCAGTCCGGTGTCCCGGCCGACGTCACGCGCTTGTCCGACGAGGAGGAGACGCGCTTCAACCTCGCGGCCGGCGGCACGGCGGCCACCGCCCTCTCGCTCTACCTCAAGGCCCGCGGACGTTCGCGGCCGTGCATGCTGCTGCTCTCCTTCGACGGCAGCGCCGACAGCGTGCTCGAGCGCCGGCGGCGCGCCGCGCGGGTGCTGCACCGCCACGGCGCGGTCGACCTCGGCGCCCGGCCGGGGGCGGCCTGGGAGGCCGGTCGCTTCCACGGCCCGTACCTGCGCGACGAGCTCATGAGCAGCGGGTACCTCGTCGACACGCTGGAGACGGCCGCGCCGTGGAGCGCGCTGCTGGGCCTGTACCGAGGCGTCGGCGCCGCGCTGCGCCAGACCCTGACCGCCCGAGGGACGCCACCGCTCGTCGGCTGTCACGTGAGCCACCTGTACCCGACCGGCGCGTCGCTGTACTTCACGTTCCTCGCCCGCAGCGAGCGCGGCGGTGAGCTCGCGCAGTGGCGGGCCGCCAAGAGCGCGGCCGGCGAGGCGATCGTCGCCGCCGGCGCCACGATCACCCACCACCATGCCGTCGGCCGCGACCATGCGCCCTGGCTGGCGGCCGAGATCGGCGACCTCGGGCTCGAGGTCCTGCGCGCCGCCAAGGCCCGCCTGGACCCCACCGGGATCATGAACCCGGG
>JAOPZJ010000290.1 GCA_025964155.1 Solirubrobacterales bacterium | reverse complement strand
GCGCGGGTGTCGCGCTCGGCCTGGGCGCGGCGCTCATCATCGGCTCCACGACGTTCGGGACGACGAGCTTCGGCGCTTCGACCCTGGCCGCGGTGCTGTGGGCCGGCGGCGCGGCGATCGCCGGACTGACGATCGCCGCCGCGGCGATCGCCCTCCCCGCGTGGCGCGATGCGCGCTCGCTGACGGTCGCCGGCCAACGCGCCGTCGTCGGGCGCCGTGACCGTGCCCCGTGGTGGTCGCGCTACGGCGTGGACTTCATGGCGCTGGCCGGCTCGGGCCTCGTCTACTGGCAGGCGTCCAAGAACGGCTACAACCTCGTCCTCGCCCCCGAAGGCGTGCCACAGATCTCCGTCAACTGGTACGCGCTCGCCGCGCCGGTGCTCGGCTGGATCGGCGCCGGGCTGCTGTCCTATCGCCTCGCCGACCTGGTCCTCGTCCGTGGCCGCACCCCGCTCGCGGCGCTGCTGCGGCCGATCGGCGGACAGCTGGCCCCGACCGTCGCGGCGACGATGACCCGCCAGCGCCGGTTGCTGGCCGGTGCCGTCACGCTCGTGGCGCTGACCGCCGCATTCGCAGGCTCGACCGCGGTCTTCAACGCCACCTACAAGCAGCAGGCGGAGGCCGACGCACGCCTGACCAACGGCGCGGACGTCAGCGTCGTCGAGTCCCCGGGCACCGTCGTCGGCCCGAACGGTGCCACCGCGCTGGCCAAGGTCCCGGGCGTCAAGAGCATCGAGCCACTCCAGCACCGCTACGTCTACGTCGGCGCGGACCTGCAGGACCTCTACGGCGTCCGACCCCAGTCGATCCTGTCGGCCGGCAAGCTGCAGAACGGCTGGTTCCAGGGCGGGACCGCCAAGCAGCTCATGGACACGCTCGCACGGCGCCCGGACAACCTGCTCCTCTCCGCGGAGACGGTCAAGGACTTTCAGCTCCACCCGGGTGACACGGTCCGCCTGCGCCTCCAGGACGGCGTCACGAAGCAGCTGAAGACCGTCCCGTTCCACTACGTCGGCGTGGCCAAGGAGTTCCCGACCGCCCCGCGCGACTCGTTCCTCGTCGCGAACCAGGACTACATCGCCAGGACCACCGGCAGCAACGCCGTCGGCACGTTCCTCGTGCAGTCCGACGGCACCAATCCGGCGACGCTCGCGAGCCGCATCCGCACGCAGGTCGGCACGAGCGCCGCGGTCACCGACATCGTCACACAGCGCAAGGTCATCGGCTCCAACCTCACGGCCGTGGAGCTCAGCGGCCTGACGAAGGTCGAGCTCGGGTTCGCCCTGATCCTGGCGATCGCCGCGTCCGGGCTGGCACTTGGCCTCGGGTTCAGCGAGCGCCGGCGGTCCTTTGCGATCGCCAGCGCCCTGGGGGCCAGAGGGCGCCAGCTCGGCGCGTTCGTCTGGGGGGAGTCGGCGTTCGTCACCGTCGGTGGCCTGGTACTCGGCACCGTCATCGCCGTGGGGATCACCGACATGCTCGTCAAGGTCCTCACCGGCGTCTTCGACCCGCCGCCGGACTTCCTGTCGATCCCCTGGACGTACCTCGGCGGCGTCGTGGTGCTCACCGTCGGCGCGGTCGGCGTGGCCGGAGCCCTGACGCTGCGGGCGCTGCGGCGCCCCGCGATCGAGGAGTTGCGCGACCTTTAGGACTGCCGCGAGTACGAGTGGAGCATGAGTGGTCTCCGTGACCGCCTGGGCTCCGCTCACCGCCGTCGCGAGCGGCAAACGCGCCAGCCACAACGGTCCGCCGCGCATGCACCGTCCCGCCGGCACTCGAGCTGGGCACTGGCGCTTGTGGCGCTGGCGCGATTGAGCTTGGCGGGGTGCGGGGGCTTGAAACAGCCGCATTGACGGGCAAGCGTGAAGCCCGCGGTGCTGCGGCGCGCGGGTGACCGCCTGGGCGTCGGGAAGAGCGCCAACGCGTCACTTCGGCGCGTGGACGATGGTTCGGTGACCTCAGACGTCACCAAGCCACGGTCGCCCACGCCGATCGAGCGTCACAGATCCGTCACCTGGCAGCGGGAACGTGACGCTCGATCGGCAAACGCGGTGGGCGCATCAATGCCCGCCGTTTCAAGCGTCTCGCATCCCGCGGGGCTCGCTCGCGTCAGCGCCCCAGGCGCCTCGCACCCTCACGCGAGGGCCACAGGCGCTCGCACCCCGTCGCGCTCCCCCTGAGCTCCCCTCCTGCGCGGGCACCGACGCGGTGTCCACGCCGGCATCACGGCACGGTCACGACCGTCGCCGCGCCGTCCGCCAGCCACACGTGTCCGGCGCTGACCGCATCGCGGCGCAGCGGCTCGGCGTTGCCCACGGCGAGCGCGTCGGCGCGGACCTGCCACCCCAGACGCGTCGCGAGGAGCCCCGCGAGGCGGCCCTCGGCCCGCTCGGAGAACCCGTACAGCGAGGGCCCGGTCCCGCATCCGTCGACGTGGTCCAGGTGCACGGTCCCGAGGACGACGCTGCCGTATTCCGGGTCGACGAAGCGGTCGGTGGCGGTCGGCGCGTAGAGCCGGACGTGCAGGTCGGTCGCGTCCGCGTCGCAAGGCTGCTTCAGGCCACGGTCGCCGTCGAAGCGCAGCAGGTCGCTGTCGGGCAGGCGGTACCCGAGCGACCGCGGGTGACCCCGTCGCACGAGGCCCACGGCACGCAGCGCCGCCTTGACCTTCGGGACCGTGGCCGCACCGGCGAAGATCAGCGAGACGGGCCAGTCGCGGCCGTCGCGGCGCAGCGTGGGATCCCCGTCCTCGGCGAAGAACTCAGGACCGGTGACGGAGAGTTGCCGCAGCCGCGGCGGGTGGAGGGCCGTGAACGTCGTCACCGGCTTTTCGTCCTCGGACTTCGCACGACCGGCTCCGGGGTTGGACACGGGCGTCCAGGAGGCCATGGACGAGGCCGGTCCCGGCTGGACCGCGATCACGGCCTGGCGACGCAGGTCCACATCGATCAGCACATCCCGCAGTGCTCGGGCGTGCATCCGCACCGGTTCCTCGCCGCCCGGCTGCGGAAGGACGGCGGTGACGTCGCGGCGGGTCGGCCGCACATCGGCGAGCACGGTCGCGACCGGTGTCGTCTGCCCGCGCTCGCGCAGGAGCAGGTGCGATGAGCCGAGCAGCCGTGCGAGCAGGCCGCCGGCTGCGGCACGACGAACCACGTTGTCCAGCGTCGGGCGGGGAGCGTTCAGCTCAAGGACCGTGGGCATGCCGGTGCGGCGCGGCTCGATCTCCTCCACCGGGGGCCCGACGTGCCCGACCTGGACATCGAAGGTCCGCACGACGACGGGAGCCGCCCGCCCAGGTGCGCCGGCCAGCACCTGCACGCGGTGTCGGCCGACGCCGCCGGCGACCACCCGTGGGTCAAACCGGGCCACGAGCCGCGTGGGACACCGCCCGGCCGGGCAGCGTGCGGCACGGGTCGCCTGTACGCGCCCGTCGACGCGGACGAGGACCCGCGCGACGGCGGATGCGTCCTTGGCCTGCACACGTGCGGTCAGCGGCGCGTCGGCCGTCAGGTACGCGACGTCCGCGGCGCCTTCCTCGTCCCTCAGGGTCCGGGCGCCGTAGAGGGCGCCAGAGAGCGCGGCGGAGAACGGAGGGTCGGCGCTGAGCCCGATCTCTCGGGACAGGTGCTGCCCACTCCGGGTGAAGGCGAGCACGGTCACGGCGGTCACGACCGCGACGCAACCGAGGGCGATGGCGGTCCGCGGCCGCATCGCCAATAGATATCAGAGGGTGCTCAGACCACGGGGGCCTCAGCGGCCACAAGGTCCACGTGCGGAGATGCGGCCCGCCTGGTGGAGCCCTGGGTTCGCAACGGCGAGCGCAGCACACACAGCAACGACAGGCCCGCTGGGATGCGCCTGCCACGGGCGATCAGGCGCGCCTCCGCGGCGATCGGCTTCTCCAGCATGGGGTTCAGCACGGCCGGAGTGCGCACGAGGTCCGAGCGCTGGGCGCCGCCACCACGGTGCAGGCGCTGCGCCCAGCGGACGGCTGCCGCCGGGCCGAGCAGGACGCTGTTGAAGTACGTGTCGGTGAGGAGCTCGAGGCCTACGAACGCCACGAGGGCGCCGAGCGCGCGGCGCGTGTAGCGCCGATAGTGCATGTTGACCTCGTCGTGGGTGGACCACAGCAGCGGGTGCGCCGGGACCGTCAGGACGATCATGCCGCCGGGGCGCGTGACGCGGCGAAGCTCGCGCAGGGCGGCACGGTCGTCCGGGGTGTGCTCGATGACGTCCAGGCAGGTGACGAGATCGAACGTGGCGTCACCGAAGTCAAGCCGCTCGATGCGCCCGATCCGGACATCGCGGTGGCCGCGGGCACGGGCCAGGCGAACCGCGTCAGGGCTCAGATCGACGCCGCTGACGCTGCCGTATCGCTGGAGCTCGTCGAGCGTGCGCCCCGAGCCGCAGCCGGCGTCGAGCAGCCGGGCGTCGGCCGGCAGGGGCAGGCGGTCAAGGGTGGCGCGCAGCACCCGGCGGCGACCGCGATACCACCAGTGCTGCTCGTCGTGGGCGAGCATGGCGGCGAGCTCTGAGGTGACCATGCGATCAGCCTGCTCGCATCGCCGTTTCCCTTGGCGAGCGTCATGTTGGGATGCGGTTAGTGCCTGGGGTCGCCGGACGGTGCCGCGGGAAGCGTCAGGCGGAAGCTCGTGCCGGGGCCGTCGTCCAGCGTCAGCGCTGCGTGCATGCGCGTGGCCAGCTCGCGCCCGATGGCCAGGCCGAGCCCGAAGCCGGGAGCGCTGTTCGTGCTGGCGCCACGCTCGAATCGCTCGAAGATATGGGCGCGCTCGGCGGGCGGGATCCCGGGGCCGTCGTCGCGCACCGCCACGGACGGCCGCCCGGCATTGATGGACACCGACGCCACGATCCGGCCGCCCGGCGGGCCATGCCGGGTGGCGTTGTCCAACATGATCCGGACGATCTGCGCGATCGCGCCAGGGTCTCCCATCGCCCGTGCCGGTGCGTGGTCGTCGACGATGAGCTCCTGCCCGGTCTCGCCTGTGTGCACCTCGAACTCGGCGGCGACGGCGCGGGTGAGCTCCGCAAGGTCCACCAGCTCCCGGCGGACGGGGAGCCCGGCGTCCAGGCGGCTGAGGTCCAGCAGGTCGGACGCGAGGCGGGCGAGGCGTCCGGCCTGCTGGTCGGCGCGGGCCACCTGCTCCCGGGCGTCGGTCAGGTCAGGGACGTCGCCCTCGAGGTCATCCCGCAGGAGATCGAGCATGACCCGGAGGGACGACAGCGGTGTCCGCAGCTCGTGTGACGCGGTCGCCACGAACGAGCGCCGAGCCTGCTCCTGTTCGCGCAGGCGGTCCTGCATCGTGACCAGCGCCCGGGTGAGGTCCCCGACCTCGTCGCGTGTCGTGTCGGCACGCATCTCCACCACCGGACCCAGCTCGGCGACCCGCAGCGCGCTGTCGCGCAATGCGCGCAGGCGCTGGGCCAGGCGGCTCGCCAGCAACAGGCCCAGGAGCAGTGCGATGAGCAGGCTGATCGCGGCTGCCACCAGGAACGCCTGCCGGACCACGGCCACTGCCTCGCCGGCGTCGTTCAGGTGTCGCACGGCGACTGCGGCGACCCGGACGTCGTCGATCGTCACGGGAGTGGCGACGCGGGCGATGGCGCTTGCTCCGCTGCCGGTCACCGTGCGCACGGTGTGCCGCGTGCGGAGGGCTTGGCCGGCCTCGGGGAACCGGTCGACCCGGTCCACGTCCGTGCCGGCCAGGATGCGGTTGTCGGCGGTGACGATGATGATCTCGGCGCCCAAGCGGAGCTTGAGGACCTTGGTTGCCCGCTGCAGCCTGCGTGATCCCGCCCGGACGTCGCTGGCGTCCAGTTGCGTCAGCGTGGTGCGGTTTGCACGCAGCTGCTGCTGGAGGTTCTCGACTTCATCCTTCAGAAGTCGGGACTCCAGGGGCGAGAGCAGCAGGACGGCGGCGACCGCCAGCGTCACGGCATTGGTGAAGAGCAGCGCCCCGACCAGCCGCCCGCGCAGGCCCCTGAGCACCGGGTCAGCTCTCGTTGATGCGGTAGCCCGCGCCCCGCACGGTCAGAATCAGCTGCGGTCGTTCGGGGACGTCTTCCAGCTTCTCGCGCAGGTGGCGGATGTGCACGTCGATCGCGCGCGGGTCCCGGTAGGCGCTGTCCCCCCAGATGGCCCGCAGCAGCTCCTGGCGGTCGAACACGACGCCCGGGGTGAGCAGCATCGTCCTCAGCAGCTCGAACTCCGAGAACGTCACATCGACGGGGCTCCCGTGGCGACGGACCTCGCGCCGGGAGATGTCAAGGACGATGCCGGCGACCTGCAGGACCTCGCCGCCCAGGGCTTGCGAGCCGGCGCGGCGGAGGACCGCGCGGATGCGGCTGCGCAGCTCCGCGGGCCGGAACGGCTTGACGACGTAGTCGTCGGCACCGGCCTCGAGGCCGAGGACCGCGTCGACCTCGCCGTCGCGGGCGGTGAGCATGATGATCGCGACGACGTTGCGGCGGCGCCGCAGCTCGCGGCACACCTCGTACCCGTCGGGGCTGGCGGGACCCAGCGAGACGTCCAAAAGCAGCACGTCGAACGGCTCGGTGCTCGCTCGATCGATGGCGGTGCGACCGTCGGCGACGGCGACGACACGGTGGCCCTCCCGCTCGAAGGACTGACGCAGTGCCTCGCGCAGGGCGGACTCGTCGTCGCAGACCAGGATGTGCATCGCCGACTCGGCCACCACCGGACACGCTAGCGGGCGTCGCGGTATGGCGCACGTGGCGCCGCTCAGACCGGCAGCAAGATCCAGATCTTCACCGGCTCGTTGCTCAATGCCTTCTTCGTGAAGGAGCGTACGTGGTAGCGCCTGCCGGCGATCGTCGCCTGGCCGTGGTCGGGGAGGGCGAGCCGCAGCGCCGCCGGCAGGGAGCTCCGCACGTGGGCCGGGCCGACGCCACGCACCACCACGTCGACGCCGTGGTTGCGGTGCATGAAGCGCACGAACCCGATCACGTCCTGGTCGGAGATCTCCAGCGTCGCCAGGACCCTGCCGTGCGCGTCGCGCAGCGGCCACGATGACGGCGCCACGACGAACGGCACGCCGGCGTCGGCCACGACCTTCCCGTGGCGCACGATGCGCAGGCGGGAGACGTGCCAGTGGTACCAGACGCTGTCGAACTTCGCGGCCACGGCGGCCCGGATGGCGGCCGTGCTGCCCGACCGTACGGCGGCCTGGAGGCCCGGGTCGGCGGCAACACGCCGCAACAGGTCATGCACCGCCGGGCCGTACTGCTCGATGTCATACCGGCGCCTGGCGACGATTGTGAGCTGGTCGATGCCGGTCGTCTGCGCGCGGGTTGCGGCCGAGGTGGTCGGCGCGCGGGTTACGGGCGCGGTGAGGGGCACGGTTAGGGGCCCGTTGAGCGCGACCGTCTGGCCCCGGTGCGTCGCCGCACCGTGCCCGCTCACGCTCCAGCCCGCGCAGCCGATCGCCGCGAGCGTCAACACGGCAAGGCGCCGGAAGCCCATCATGCGAGTGCCCGCGTCGAGGCCGGTCCCGCCGCCACCACGCCCGCGCCGCCCAGGGCGAGCAGGCCCGCCAGGGTAAGGGGCTCGGGAGGATTGCCGCCGGCCAGCAGCAGGCCACCCAGGATCGCCGTCACATTGGTGGCAGCGCTCATGAGCAGCACGGCCCTGACCGGGGCACCGCCCTGGAGCGCACGCTGGAACCGCGGCAGTCCGGCCACCGCGCAGGCCGCCCCGAACAGCAGGACGCCGCCCGCCTGGGGAACGGACTTCGGCAGGATCGCCAGCGTCGTCGCGATGGCCGTGGTCGTCACGCCGTAGAGCAGGCCCGCGGCGACGGCGTCAGTTGACGGGCTGGGCGCCGGCTCGCCGATGCGCTGCGCCGCCAGCGCCGCGCCGACCGCGGTGGCGGCGAAGAGGCCGAGGAGCAGCATGGGGATCTGCGGCGCGCCGGTTCCGTGACCCACCGACCTGACGACCACGACGAGGCCGGCGGCGATCATGGCGACGGCGACGAGCTGACGCATCATCGGCTCCGCGCGGTCGCGCCACGCCCAGCCGGCGAGGGCCACGACCAGGCCGGCGGCGAGCACCGCCTGGACGGCCCACGCCGGCGCCAGCGCCATGGCGACGATCTGGGTGGCCAGCCCGCCGTAGCCCAGCAGCGCACCGATGACCCATCGACGGCTGGCCAGCAGCGCCCGCAAGGTCTCGCGTGAGCTGCGGCCGTGCAACGGCTCGACGGTGCTCAGCGCCCCGTGCTGTACGACATAACCCGCGTTGACGGCGACCGCGGCGAGGGTCGCCAACGCGAGCCCGAGCGAGAGGCTGCTCATCGGACGGCCTTCGTCGTGAGGTGGTACAGCGTGCCCGGGCGCTGTCCCGCGGCTCGGCTGACGTCGGTGCCGTGGTTCCGTGCCCAGCGCACCACCGGTGCGCAGGTTGCCGCCGCGCGGCCCGTGCATGTGCCCCGGCCGAGCATGATGGTGTTGACCTCGCCCGTGGCGACCTTGCCGGCGAGCTGTGCGGGGGTCAGCAACGGGCGGTCGTACAGGCTCGTGAGCATGAGCACCGGGCGACCGTCGTGCACGATGAGCGGGCCGGCCTTGGCGACCGAGGTGCTCGCCGTCTCATACCGCGCGGACCCCTGGTGGGCCTTCAGGTAGCGGCTGAGCGCGGCGACCCGCGCCGGCGGGGCGTAGCCCGGGCGGCCCGAGCTCGACGCGCCGGCCCGCGCCAGGTGCACCGACGTGGCGGTTGGAACCGCGAGCACGGCGACGGTGGCGGCAGCGAGGAGGACGACCGCGCCGGACGCCCGCACACGCGGCAGGCCGGCGGCGACGAGCACGGCCACCGCCGCGGCGATGAGGGCGATCACGCCCGCCGTGGGCCAGCCGGGCACGGCGACGGCGGGGGCCAGCACCGCCGTCGCGACGACCGCGACGACGAGCAGCCACCGGGCGACGGGGTCGCGCCGGGCGCGCATGGTGAGCCAGGCCAGGCTCACGCCGATGGTCCCCGCCACCGCGGGCGTGAACGCCTCCAGGTAGCGCGGGTGCAGCCGGCCCATGGCGCTGAAGAGCCCAAACCCGAGGATGAGCCAGACGGCGAGGAACGCCGTGCCGGCGCGACGGCGCCGCAGCTCGTCGCCGGTCTGCGGCTCCTGCGCGTTCCCGCGCAGACGGTGCCAGCCCAGCGTTGCGACGGCGGCGGCGCCGAGCGCGAGCGCAGCGATCAGCATCGAGCCGATCAGGCGCCCGTGCAGGACGCCTGTGGTGGTGAACAGACGCGTGATGCCCGGCGGGTCGAGCAGCGCCTGGGCCGCCGAGGGCGGCGTCCTCACGCGATCGATGCCGTTGAAGACGAAGACGACGTTCCACACGCTTCCGTTCGTCGACCCGATCGGGTACGGGCGGTGGGCGGTCGGGAGGAGCGAGACCGCGATGAGCCACGAGAGCGACACCCCCGCGAACACCACCGCCGCACCCGCGAGCCCGGTCACGCGGCGTCGCCACGGATCGTCGGCGACCAGCACGGCGAGCACCAGGAGTGCCGGCACGGCGATCAGGGCCTCGAAGAGCTTGACGTTGAACGCCAGGCCCATGAGCGCGCCCGCGCTGAGGAGCGGCCACGTGCGATGCGTCAATGCTGCCCGCACGATGAGCCACGCCGCGCCGAGCATGAGGAGCGTCATGAGCGAGTCCATCGTGTCGCTGCGCGCGGTGACGACCGAGATCGGCAGCACCGCGAGCGCGGCGGCCGCCAGGACGCCGGCCCGGTGCCCGAAGAGGCGCCGCACGAGGTCGTAGAGCAGCGGGATCGCCAGCATCCCCGCGATGACCTCGGGGAGGCGCAGCGTGATCGGCGTGAAGCCCAGCAGCTTCGTGCTCGCGACCTGCAACCAGAGATCCGCAGGCGTCTTGTCGATCGACACCTGGCCCGCAGGATCGAAGGCGCCGTAGAAGAAGTTGTGCCACGACTGTCCCATGCTCCGCACGGCGGCGTCGTAGTACGGGTTGACCCTGACGCGGTCGAAGGCGACCAGGCGCAGCGCCGCCCCGAGGACGGTGACGAGCAGCACGGGCACCGCCGACGTCCGCGCGGCCGCTCGCGCGTGCACCGCCGCGGACGGTGTCCTGGCCGCTGGCCGCTCGAGCGCTCCGGCCTCCATCTCAGCCGGCGGCGACAGCGGAGCGCCCCGGGAGCGCACGCCGCAAGGTCACGAGCTCGCGGAAGGCCTTGAGCACGACACGGGGTTGGGCTCCGGAGGACTCGCCGGCCACCCGCGGGTGGTGGTGCACGCCGATCTCCTCGAGCTTCGCGCCACCTGCCAGCGCCTTGACGAGCAGCTCGGTGCTGATCATCGCTCCGCTGCAGGTCAGGCCACAGCCCTGCGCCAGCTCCCGGCGCATGAGCTTGAACGCACAGTCCACGTCACGGACGGGCAGGTGGAAGGCACGGCGCACCAACCAGTTCCAGGCCGCGGCGTTGATGCGGCGGTGCAGCCGGTCCTGGCGCAGGATGCGCCAGCCCGCGACCACGTCCGCGCGCGTCGTGTACGGCAGGAAGCCCTCGAGCTCACCCAGGTCGAACTGCAGGTCTGCGTCGGTCAGGAACACCCAGTCCATCGTCGCGGCCTCCATGCCCGAGCGCACGGCGTCACCGTATCCACGGTTGTGAGCGTGGACGACGAGGCGTACGTGGCGGTCGGCTTCGACGATGCCCGCGACGATCGCCGCCGTCTCGTCGCGGCTCCCGTCGTCCACCACGATGATCTCGTAGGCGGTGGCGCAGCGCGCGCCCGCCGCGCTCGCGGCGCGGATCGCCCCGGCGATGTTCTCGGCCTCGTTGAAGCACGGCAGGACGAACGAGATGCCGGTGATCGCGTTGGGGGACCGAGTCGCGTCGCGGGTCGGTGGGTGGCCATGCTCCGGCAGCGTCGGCGGAGGAAGGGCGACGGCGGTATCGAGGCCTGAGGTGAGGCGTGCGGAAGGGGTCATGTGCAGCATGCTGCGCGCCGGCGCACTGGGCTCGGTTGGGCGACTGTTAGCGATCGGTTATCCGTGCTTCGAGGCGTCCGTCTGGTCCCGATGCCGGGGGGACCGGCGCCGGATTCGCCGACCTCGTCTACCGTTTGGGTCGGATGCCCGGGCGACGCTTGTTACTTCGCGGCTGGCTGCTTGCCGCGATCGTGTCGTCGGCTGCCGGTCTGATCGCCTGGGGCGGGACCGGCTCCCGGACGCCCGCGGGGAGCGCCGCAGGGGCGACGCCGGTTGCCGCCGTGAAGGCGAAAGCCACGGGCGGCTGTGCCGGGCCAGGGAAGGCGGGGGACAGCACGGTGCGGGTCGTGGTCGGCGGGTCGGTCCGGACCGCGCGCCTGCACGTTCCGCGCGCCGCGCTCGGGCACCCGGCCCCGCTGCTGATGGCGTTCCATGGCACCGGTGGGTCCGGGCGCTTCATGGAGGGGTATTCGGGTCTGACAACCCAGCTGAACGCCGGCGGCGCGATCGGGCTCTTTCCCGATGCCCTCGGGCGGCGCTGGCACCTGGACGACGACCCCGACGACGTATCCACGACCGGCGACGTGGCGTTCGTCCGCGCGCTCCTTGACGCGGTGGAGCGGCAGACCTGCGTCGACACGCGCCGCGTCTGGGCCGCCGGCGTCTCCAACGGCGGCGGCTTCACCGCGCGCCTGGCCTGTGTCATGGCCCCGCGCCTGGCGGCGGTGGCCGTCGTCGCGGGCGGCTTCTCAACGCTGCCGGCCTGCCGCCCGCCGCGGCCGGTCGCCGTGCTGGAGATCCACGGCACCGCCGATCCCGTCGTCCCCTACGACGGTCGTGAGGAGGACGGAAACAAGGGATCGGTCCTCGCGTGGCTCGAAGACTGGGTCGAGGTCGACCGCTGTGTGAAGCAGCCGCGCAGCACGGCTTGGTCTTCGCGCGTCGTGCGTCTGGACTGGACGTCGTGCTCGGGCGGTGCAGCCGTCTCCCACCTGCGCATCGCCGGTGGCATGCATCAGTGGCCCGGGGCGACGCCGCCGGATCGTGGCCCACAGGTCGGCCTCTCGGCGGCCCAGGAGATCTGGCGCTTCCTCCAGGACAAGCGCCTGCCCGCGTAGCGCCGGTCACGGCCCAGCGGGCTGGCACACTCCCAGACATGGAGACCCAGGCCGGGCCGCCCCTCTCCCAGCGCACGGCGTGGGCGCGCGCGCAGGAGACACCCTTGCGGCGGTTCCTGCGGACCGAGACGGGCAGCGCCACCATCCTGCTCGCCGCGACGGTCGCGGCACTCGTCTGGGTGAACGTCGATCAGGGTTCCTACGAGAACGTCTGGAGCACTCGCCTGGCGATCACCCTGGGGGATGCGGGCGTCTCGCAGCCCCTCGGCGAGTGGCTGAACAACGGCCTGATGGCGTTCTTCTTCTTCGTGGTCGGCCTGGAGGCACGCCGGGAGTTCGACATCGGCGAGTTGCGCGAGCGAAGCCGCGTCACGCTGCCGCTGGTGGCCGGGGTGGGGGGAATGGCCGTCGCCGTGGCGATCTACCTCGCCTTCAACGCAGGACACGACTCGGCGCGCGGCTGGGGCGTGGCGATGTCGACCGACACCGCGTTCGCGCTGGGGATGCTGGCGCTGGTCGGTCCGCGCTTTCCGGACCGCTTGCGTGCCTTCATGCTCACCGTCGTGGTCATCGACGACCTCGTCGCGCTGGCGGTGATCGCCACCGTCTACGCCGAGCACATCGTGGTCTGGGCGCTGCTGGTCGCGGTGGGCCTGTTCGCGGGGGTGCTCCTCGCCCTCCGGCTGGGCGTACGCCAGGGTCTCGTCTACTTCGCCATCGCCGCGGCCGCCTGGGTTGCCCTGCTCAAATCGGGCATTGACCCCCTCGTGATCGGGCTTGCGATGGGGATGGTCACCTACGCCGCCCCCGCCGCCCGCTCGGACCTGGAGCGGGCCACCGACCTGTTCCGGCTGTTCCGGGAACAGCCCACGTCCGAGATGGCGCGCGCCGCGCGGCGGGGGCTTGAGTCCGCCGTCTCCCCCAACGAGCGTTTGCAGCAGCTGTGGCATCCCTGGACGAGCTACGTCATCGTCCCGCTCTTCGCGCTCGCCAACGCCGGCATCGTCGTCAACGGCGACTTCCTCTCGCGCGCGTACCGCTCGCCGATCACGCTCGGGATCGTGGTCGGCTACGTCGTGGGCAAGCCGGTCGGCGTGCTCGGCACCTCGTGGCTGGTCACGAAGCTGAGCCATGGGCGCCTACGACCCCCCGTCGGCTGGGCGGCGGTGGCCGGCGCCGGCGCCATCTCCGGCATCGGCTTCACCGTCGCGCTGCTGATCGCCACCATCGCCTTCGACGGGGAGCAGCTTCAGGAGGCCAAGCTCGGTGTGCTCACCGCGGCGCTGGGCGCCGCGCTGGTCGGCTGGCTCATCTTCGGTGTGACCGCCAAGCTGCCGACGCGCATGCGGGTCCGGGCGCTGCTGGGGACCGCGGAATCGATCGTGGACCTCGCGGACCCCGTGGACCCTGGGCGCGATCATGTGCGCGGCCCGCGGGACGCGCCGGTCACGCTCGTGGAGTACGGCGACTTCGAATGCCCGTACTGCGGGCTGGCCGAGCCGGTGATCCGAGAGTTGATGGCAGAGCACGGAGACATCGACTACGTGTGGCGGCACCTGCCACTCACCGACGTCCACCCACACGCCCAACTGGCTGCCGAGGCCTCCGAGGCGGCGGCGCGACAGGGCGCGTTCTGGGAGATGCACGACCTCCTGCTCGCCAATCAGGACGCGCTGGAGCCGCATCACCTGCTCGGCTACGCCGAGCAGCTCGGGCTCGACGTCGACCGGTTCACCCGGGATCTGCGCGCGCACGAGGGCGCGGCGCACGTGGCCGAGGACATCGACGGTGCCGACCTCAGCGGGGTCTCCGGGACGCCGACGTTCTTCATCAACGGCCGCCGCCACCACGGGGCCTACGACATCGACACGTTGGCGGCCGCGGCGCGAGCGGCCCGCGCACGGGCCGCGCTCGCGGCTTGATCGTGCGTTCTGCGGGCCGCCTCGCCGCGTCTGGCGGTGTCGCTGCGGACGGGTCCGGCCTGGCGGCCTGTCCCCGTCCGCGCTCCTGGCCAGACACGACGAATCGGGCCGCACAACGCACGATCCTCTCTCTACCCTCACGGTGACACGTCATCGCATCACCGGCCACGAAGGGACCACCTGTCATGGATCGCGTCATCGCCGTCGGCGAGCTGTTCGGCATCAGTGGAGGCAGAGCGCAGCTGCAGGCGCTGCTGACGCGGACGCAACACGACGCGGCAGCCAGCCCGGGCTGCCGTCGCTACGTCTTCGCGACCACCCTGACCGACCCTGACCACGTCCTGCTGGTCAGCGAATGGGACGATCAGGGAGCGCTGGATCGGCACTATGGCTCTGCGGCCTTCGCCACCTTCCAGGCCGGCCTCGGCGGCTTGCTCGCTCGCCCCAGCGAGCTGACCATCCACTCGATCGCCGGCTCGGTGCGCCCTGAGAGCATGCGGCCGATGGACCCGCGAGACGCTGACTAGGCCTCATCGACCTGTCGGTCCAAAGCGCTCCGTGTGGATGTCGCCAGGTCGATGGCCGAGCACGACGAGCGCGTCGGCCGCCTGCTCGACGAAGGCGGTGGGGCCGCACACGAAGATCGCGGGTTGGGAGTCGGGGCTGGGCCCCACGCTCCTGAGCATGGCGGCGTCCACGCGCCGATCGAAGCCGCGCCAGTCGCGCGGCTGTGCCCGGGTGAGCGTGTACTGCACCTGCGTGCTCTGGCCGTGTCCGAAGTCCGTGAGCTCGTCCCGATAGAGCAGGTCCTCCCAGGACCGGGCGGACACGAGCAGCCGTACG
>JAOPZJ010000280.1 GCA_025964155.1 Solirubrobacterales bacterium | reverse complement strand
TGTACGGTCGTTGTACGGTCGAAGACGCCAGTTTGCACCGCGACCCGATACCAGATGGAGCGAGGGAGAATCGGCCGTAGGCAACGAAAAAGCCCGACTCTGCGGGCTCTTTCCTGCACCTGTGATGAAGCCCTCCATCGGACTCGAACCGATGACCCCTTCCTTACCATGGAAGTGCTCTACCAACTGAGCTAGGAGGGCGTGCGGGGAATCCTAGCGATTGGGCGGCGGCTGTAGCGCGTGCTCGGCGCCGGGGCTGGGACGCGCGCCGGTCGTTCAGACGGCGAGGCGCGGGAGCTCGATCGCCGGGCACCTGTCCATGACGACGGCCAGGCCCGCCTCGTGGGCGCGGGCGGCCGCCGCGCCGTCGATGACGCCGAGCTGGAGCCAGACCGCCTTGGCGCTGATCGAGATCGCCTCGTCGACGTGTTCACCGGCAAGTTCAGAGCGGCGGAAGATGTCGACGACCTCGACACCCTCGGCGTCCGGGATCGCCGAGACGCTCGGATAGCAGCGCTCGCCGAGGAGTTCCGTCGCATTCGGGTTGACGGGGATCACGCGGTAGCCGCGCTCCTGGAGAAACCGTGCGACGCGGTGCGAGTCGCGGGCCGGATTCGGGGAGCAACCGACCACCGCCCACGTCTTTGTGGCGGTCAGGACCTCGCGGATGATCTCGGCGGTGGAGTCGTGGCGCATGCCTCATAGTCTGCCCGCACGGCCGCCGGTCACACCCGCGAGAACGTGCGTGGAGCCTCATGCCCCCGTGCGGGCGATGAAACGCCGTTCACACCCCCGGCCGCGTCCCGCGACACCCACCGGGCACCGGGCGCCAGGCACCAGGCACCAGGCACCAGCCACCAGGCACCGTCTCACTCCGTCCGCAGCCCGTCCGGGCGCATCAGCCGCCACAGCGCCGGTATGCTCAGCAACGTGACGATCAGGACGACGGCGCCGCCGGCGCCGACCATCGCGGCGATCGTCGCCCAGTCGAGGATCACCGGCTGCGACGCGACGGAGAGCAGCAGCGCACCGAGGCTCGCGCCGACGACGACGGCGACGAGGAGCCCGAGCGCGACGGGGACGAGCGCCTGCCACAGCACCGACGTGGCCAGCGTGGTGCGCCGGGTGCCGAAGGCGACGAGCACAGCCAGCACCCGCCGGCGTTCGCGCAGCTGCTCGATCGCGCCGACGAGCAGCGACGCGCCGATGAGCAGCAGGACGCCGACCGCGCCGGCGAAGAGACCACGGCGGACGTTGGCGAACGTGCGGTCCTGGCTGGTGGTCTGCAGCTCGGAGACGCTGGCCCTCGGGTCCAGCCGCACGCCGCTGTTGCGCACCTGGTCGAGGGCGTCCGGGTTCGTCGGGTCAAGGCGGACGAATGCCTCGATCGTGCGCGACGACAGCCGGGACTCCGCCAGTGCGCCCGGGGTGACGAGGACGGCGTTGACCGGGCCGCCGCGGGGGTCCGGGCGCGCGCGGACGAAGCGGGCGTCCGCGGGCACCGTCCACTGCTCGCGCCGCTGTCGCGACCCGCCGAGCATCACGAGCCGGTCGCCGGCCTTGGCCACTTGCTTGCCGTGGTACCCGGGCGGCAGGAACACATCCCCGTCGCGGCAGCGGCCAAGGCGCGCGTACTCGCTCAGGGCGCTGCAGGTCCCGACGTAGACATCAAAGGCATCATCCGGACCCCCGCGGTGCTTGGCCGAGTCCCGCGCCACGCCGGAAGCCGCGCGCACCCCTGGGGTGTCGCGCAGCGTGGTGACGAACTGATCGCTCCGCAATGTCGGCGGTGCCGGCGAGAGCGTCACCGAGACCTGGGCACGGCTGAGATCCGCGCCCGTGGTGTTCGTCGCGCCGCGCTCGGCGGCGGTGAAGAGCGTCTGTAGTGCGATCGCCCCCGCGACGGCGACGGCGATGCCGCTGACGACGCGCGCCGCGGTGCCACCGTCCATCTGCAGGCGTCGCATCGCCAGCTGCCAGGACAGCGGTCCGCCGCGCAGCCGGCGCACGACGACCTCGACGAGCCACGGCAGGACCGCGGTGATCCCGACGAGGCCGAAGAAGACGCCCACGGCCGCCTGGTACTCGTCCGAGGAGCCGCCCGAGGTCGACAGCCCGTGCCGCAGCGGCAGCAGGAGCGCCAGGCCGGCCACTGCGGGGATGATGCGCCACCACAGCCTCCGACGGGCGTCGGCCGCGCGGCGCACGACGCCCAGCGGCTCGATGACGACGCGGCGCAGCGCGAGCAACGACACGAGCACCGCGGCCACCGGGACCGCTACGACGATGAGCGCGCCGAGCAGCGCGCTGGGCCGCACGTCGGTCGCGAAGAAGCTGAGGTCCGCGAGCGACACGCGCTCGACCAGCGGCCGCAGACCGACGAACAGGACGCCGCCGACGGCGACGCCGACCGCCGCCCCGAAGAGTGTCTCGCCGGCCGCCACGCGGGCGGCCATCGCACGGTCCGCGCCCACCAGGCGCAGTGCGGCCAGCCGGCGGTCGCGGTCCTCCCCGCCGAAGCGCACCGCCGCTGTGATGAACACCGCGACGGGAAGCAGGAGCACGATCACCGCGATCGCCACGAGCAGCGACAGCAGGGGACTCAGCCGCTGGGCCTGTGCCCCGTCACCAAAATGGTCCACCCTCTGGGCCCCAAAGGCATCCCCCGGCGGCCGCAGGCGGTCGGTCCCGCGATAGAAGGTCAGCTCGGCCGGGCCGCGCAGGCCGGCGGCACCGATGACCCCGACGACACGCGCGTCCAGCCGCTCGCGCAACAGCGCGCCGCGATCGCTGTCGAGCAGGTCGCGGAGCTTCGGTGACACGAGCATCGTGCCGGGCACCGGCAGGCCCCGCGTGCCGGGCGGCGCCGGAGCATCCGGCCCTTCGCGCTGCATATC
>JAOPZJ010000263.1 GCA_025964155.1 Solirubrobacterales bacterium | reverse complement strand
GGGCTCATGTTGCCGATCGTCGCGCGGTCGGCCAGCGGCAGGCGCGAGACGCCGGCGCCGTAGAACTCGACGAACTTGCCGACGACGCCCTTGGCGCGCAGCATCTCGGTGATCGTCAGCACGAGGTCGGTGGCCGTCGCACCCTCGGGCAGCGCGCCCTTGAGCTTGAAGCCGATGACCTGCGGGATGAGCATCGGGATCGGCTGGCCGAGCATCGCGGCCTCGGCCTCGATGCCGCCCACGCCCCACCCGAGCACGCCCAGGCCGTTGACCATCGTCGTGTGCGAGTCGGTGCCGACGAGCGTGTCGGGGTAGGCCTCGTTGGTGGTGTCGTTGACGAACACGGTGCGCGCCAGGTACTCCAGGTTGACCTGGTGGACGATCCCGGTGTCCGGCGGGACGACCTTGAAGGTGTCAAACGCCTGCTGGCCCCACTTGAGGAACTGGTAGCGCTCGCGGTTGCGCGAGAACTCCAGCGCGGCGTTCTTCGCGAACGCGTCGAGCGTCCCGAAGGCGTCGACCTGCACGGAGTGGTCGATGACCAGTTCGGCCGGGACGAGCGGCTCGATCTTCGCGGCGTCGCCGCCGAGGTCGGCCATGGCGTCGCGCATGGCCGCGAGGTCCACGACCGCGGGCACGCCGGTGAAGTCCTGCATGACGACGCGCGCGGGGGTGAAGTTGATCTCGGTGGACGGCGTGGCCTTCGCGTCCCAGGAGGCCAGCGCGACGATGTCCTCCTGCGTGACGGCGCCGTTGCCCTCGGTGCGCAGGAGGTTCTCGAGCAGCACCTTGAGGCTGAACGGAAGACGCGCGACGTCGTACTTGGCCTGCAGCGCGTCGAGGCGGTAGATGGTGTGGTCGCGGCCGGCGGCGCTGAGCGTGGCCTTGGCGTCGAAGGAGTTCGGGTTCGTCATGTCGGGTCGTGTCCTTTGTCGGAACGTTCAGGCGTCAGCTGGGAGGATCTTGAACGAATCCCCAGCGGCGGTCGTGATTGATCGGAAGTGCGTGTCGAAGGTGGCGATGCGGTTCGTGCCGACACGGGCGGCCACGGCGACGAGCGAGGCGTCGGTCAGGCCGAGGAACGGATGGCGTCGGGCGATGCGAAGCGTTTCGCCCAGCGCGTCAGCCCACCAGCGGACCGTGAACGCACCGCTCTCGAAGTTCGTCCAGAGCGCGTCACGGGCGGATTCCCCGCCGCGGGCTCTGACCAGGTGGTCCATCTCGGCGACGGCGAGCGGCGAGGTGACGAGGTCTTCGTCGATGTTCGTGAACCAGTCACGTGCCGCACAGTGGTGGGTGTCGCGAGCCCCCATGAGCCCGACGACGAACGTCGTATCGATCACCAGCGTCACGACTCGCCGAAGCCAGTCTCGGCGAGATGCCGGTCGACGTCGGAGGCCAGGTCGGTGGGCCCATCCTTGATGATGCCGATGCCCTGGACCTTCGGTCGCTGGGGTCGCTGGACGGCTCCGGAGAGCGTGCGGCGGATGAGCTCGGCTTTCGTGACCCCTTCCTCCGCCGCGCGCAGCGCGAGCGCCTGGTCCAGCGCGTCGTCGAGGTACACGGAGGTCTTCTTCACTCCACGTAGGGTACCACCCTACGTCAACCTCGTCGGCGCTCCTGACTCCGCGCGCACCAGCCGCGCCGTGGTCACGAAGGCCAGCCCCGTCAACACGATCGCGCTGCCCACGCACCAGATGCAGATGGCGTCGATCGTGAAGAGCTCGCGGTAGGTCAGGTAGGCGCTGAAGCCGAAGCCGATCAGGGACTGGGCGGCGGCGGCGATCAGGCCCACTTCCCCGCGCACGAAGAGCGACGCGAGGATGCCGACGTATCCGACCAGGCCCAGCAGCGCGACCGGGACGCCCACGAGCTTGGACCATTCCGAGCTCTGCACCTTCTCGCAGCCGTGGGCGATCTCGCAGATCGACTTGATGCCCGCGTAGTGGACGTACGTCAGGTAGCCGGCGATCCCCAGGCCGACGATCGCCAGGACGACGGCGATGCGGCGCAGGGTTGCGTCGGTCACGTGGCGGGCTTCAAGGCGTTGTCGATCGCGGTCGTCACGCTCGCGAGATCAAAGTTGCTGACGGTCTTCAGCGTGCCGCCGGTCGGCCCGACCACGAAGGTCGGCGTGCCGACGACGCCGTACCGACCGGCCAGCGAGTTGGCGGCGCCGTTCTCGTTGATCACCGACGCATCCATGCGGCCCGCAAACGCCTTCGTGACGTCCAGGCCCGGCGTCGCCGTGGCGATCCTCCGCAGGAACGCGTCGGTCGCGTAGCCCGTATTTTCCTGCCCCTGGTTGTAGTAGAAGATGTCCGCGAAGTTCCAGAGCTTGTCCTGGCGCGCGGCCGCGTTGGCCACCGCGGCAGCGCGGACCGAGTCGTCACCGATGAAGGTCAGCAGATGCAGCTCCACCTTGACCTTGCCGCTGCGGACGTAGTTCTGCACGATTCGCGGCATGGTCTGAAGCGTGTACTCCTGGCAGATCGGGCACTGCAGATCGGCGAACTCCAGCATCGTGACCGGTGCCTTCGGGTTGCCGAGGACCCTCCCGGACTGCGGAATGCCGCTGAGCATCGCGGTGGACTCCTTGACGCCCGCGACCGCGGCGCCGCTGGACGCGTTGGGGGTGATCTTCTTGTCGCTGCCGCCACTCGTCACGATGACGGCGACGAGGACGAGGACCGCGGCGGCGGCCACGATCGCGCCGAGGATCGACAGGCGCCGCTTGCGCGCGGCCCGTCCCGCCGCGGCGGCCTCGGCGGCCTGGCGCTCGGCG